>JBQCJR010000163.1:0-19456 GCA_051952595.1 Kofleriaceae bacterium | reverse complement strand
CGAGATCATCGCGTTCGGCGCCGGCGAGGGCACGCCACAGCTCGCGCGGTGCTGGATCGGCGAGATGGACGCGCTGCTCGGGGTCGAGCGCTTCGCCGACGGCCTCGCGCTCGCCGACAAGACGCTGCGGGTCCTGCGCGAGATCTACGGCGACGATCATCCGGAGGTCGCGACGGTCTACGCCATGCGTGGCTACTTCCGGTCGCTGCTCCGGCGGCCCGGCGGCATCGCCGACCTCGAGCGCGCGATCGCGGTGTTCGAGCGCCACGCGGTCGACAGCGGCCACCTCGGCGGCGCGCAGTGGGGGCTCGGTCGCGCGCTGTGGCGCGAGGATCCGGTGCGCGCCCGGGCGCTCGTCGAGCAGGCGGTGGCGAGCTTCGCGACCGCGACGGGTAGCTGGGAGCAGGCGCGGCGCGACGCCGAGGCGTGGCTCGCGTCACATCCGAAGCGGCGTTGAGGGTTCATCGAGGGGTTCGGCGATCGGCGGTTGATTCTCGTGCGACTTCGCGACCCGGCCGGCATCGACCGGGTGGAGCTCGCACCGATGTCCAGAAATCGCCTACCTACGCTGGTCCTGCTCGTCCTGGGGTTGTTGCTCGTGCCGTGGAGGGCGGGCGTCGCGTTCGCGGAGGAGGAAGAGGAGCCCGCCGCGGCCCCGGCTCCCGCGGCAGCGGACGGAGACGACGACCAGGCCAAGCCGCCCGCGGGGGAGGCGCCGGCGGCGGACGACGATCACGGCGCCAAGCCGGCGGCGGCGGACGACGATCACGGCGCCAAGCCGGCGGACGACGATCACGGTGCCAAGCCGGCGGCGGGCGACGGCGAAGCGCCGGAACAGGCCGGGGAGGGCGGGCACGCCGCCGGTCACGCAGGCGAGGACGCCGCCGGTCAAGCCGGCGCCGGCGCCGGGGCCGTCGAGGATCCCGCCGCGGCCCAGGAGCTCGACCCCGCGTTCGCCGGCATCCCCAGCGAGCCGGACGCCGCGGCGCTCGAAAAGCGCGCGGAGGGCGCCGAGCTCGTGGCCTCGATGACGGTCGAGGAGTTCCGCAACGCGGTGCACGCGGCGCGCAACCTCGTGCTCGAGAAGATGGCGAAGAAGATCGCCGGCAAGTCCGACCAGCGGATGCACAAGTTCTCGCTGATGGTGTTCGGGTTCTCGCTGCTCGGCGTGCTGCTGCTGGGGCTGCCGCTGGTGCTCCGCAAGCGGTACCCGGGGCAGGGCAAGACCCTGTTCAAGTACTCGGCGCTCGCGGCGGCGACCTTCTTCGTCACGGTGAACCTGTTCGGCGGCGTGCTGTTCGGGCTGCGCTCGGTGCAGAGCGTGCTCTCGGAGTACACCAACCCGAGCGTCGCGATCGCGGTCAGCACGTTCGAGACCCTCGACAAGAACGCCGAGGACTACATCGTGCTCGGCAAGGAGCTGTTCGCGCCCACGCTCGAGCAGCTGAGCAGGAACCCCGACGAGCAGCCCTCGGTCGCGCTGATCGAGAACGGCGCCAAGCTCGTGAAGGACGCGAAGGTGTTCCTCCACATCGCCCGCACGTTCAAGAAGGTGGACTTCCTGCTCGGCGCGATGCCGATCTTGCTCATGCTCGTGACGCTGGCGCTGTTCGTGCTGGCGATCCGGCCCACCCTCACCGAGATCATCAAGCTGCCCGCGATGGCCGCCTCGGGAGTCGGCGGCAACATCGGCAGCCAGGTCGTCCGCAACAGCCTGCGGCGGGTCAAGGGCGAGCTGCTGGCCACGTTGTGCACGATCGGCGTGCTGACGTTGCTGACGTTGCTGTCCGGCATGGTGCTCGGCAAGATCGTCGGCCCGGCGCTCGATGCCCTGCTCGCGTACTTCGCGGTCTCGGTCATCTACCTGCAGTTCGTCGAGAGCGCGTCCTCGGCGGTGGTGTTCCTCGCGCTGATCGGCGTGGTGGTGTTCCTGGTGCTGAACCTCGCGTCGGTGATCCTGTCGCTGTCGTTCTTCCTCGGCAAGAGCCAGAAGATCTTCCAGGCGCGGTTCAACGAGCGCGTCCCGCTCTCGGCCCACAAGCGGTTCTACCTGTGGGGCATCCCCTCGGTGGTGCTGATCCAGGCGTTCCCGTGGCTGTTCATCGTGCTCGCCGGCTGGGCGCTCGAGAAGCTCAACGACGCGATCCTCTCCGGATCGACCGACGCCAACTCGTTGCCGTGGGGCAAGGCGCTGCTCGCCGGCCCGGTGCTCCTGGTGCTCGGGTTCGTGGTGCTGTTCTGGGCGGTGCGCGGGATCAAGGGGATCAAGTTCCTCGCGACCTACAAGATCCCCAAGCCGGCGCCCACGCAACCGGTGGCGTGATCAGCGATCGAGGTTGGCCGGCAACAGCTGCGACAAGCTGACGTCGAGCTGGCTCTGCACCAGCGCGGCGACCCGGTCGAGCTCGGTCGCGGTCAGCGCGAGCTGGCGGGCCAGCTCGTCGCGGGTGTGCTCGAGCACGCCGTCGCACGCCCGCTGGATCCACCGCGCGGCGGTCGCCCGGTGCACCGCGTAGACCGCGCCGATCTCGTCGATCGACAGCCCGTCGACGAAGCTCATGCGCAGCGCGGCGCGCAGCCGCGGCGGCAGCCCGGCCACCGCGTGGCGCAGCGCCTCCGAGAACGCGGTCGCGTACTGGCGCTTGAGCAGATCGAGCTCGGGGTTGCCGGTGGACAGCGTCGCGAGCGCGTCGCTCCAGTCGTCGGTGCCGATCGGGACCTCGCGCGCCCGCTGCTGCGATCGCCGCAGCATCAGCGCGGTGCGCACCGCCGAGACCCCGACCCACGCGCGCAGTGGCCCGCGCCCGGCGTAGTCGGCGATCCGCGGCCGGTCGCCATCGCCGACCAGCAGGCTGGCGCGCAGCCGCTGGCACGCCTCGTCGACGAACCCGCGGTTGTCGTCGATCGAGCGGATCGGCCCGACCGCCGCGCCGAGCAGCTCGTGCTCGAACGCCGCGATCGCCTCGGGGGCGCCGTCGCGGCACGCGATCGCCAGGAACACGTCCGCCGGGTGCCGCGCCAGCGCCTCGGCGCCGAGCGGCCCGGCGAGCTCGGCGAATCTCTCGCGCGCGAGCTCGACCTCCGGCCACGCGGCGCGCCCGGCGTGCCACGCCGCCCCGATCGCCGCTCCGAGCGCCGCTTCGTCCGTCATGATCACCCGCGCGGGTGCGAGAATAGCGAAACTCCCCCCTGACGATGCAACGCCTCCTCGTGACCATCGCCCTCGCGCTCGCTGTGATCGGCGTCGCGGCGCCGCCGGCCGCGGCCCACCAGAGCGCGGTCAAGTACATCGACATCGAGCTCGACGGCGCGCGGGCGACCATCCGGTTCACGGTCTCGCCATCGGACGTCACCGAGCCGCTGGGCCTGCCGCCGGACGCCCAGCCCGGCGTCGCGGCCGCGGTGATCCCCGGGGTGGCCGAGTACGTCCAGCGCTGGCTGGCGCTCGCGCTCCCCGACGGCGCGGCGTGCTCGGCCAGCGAGCCGACGGCGATGGCCGGCCCGGATCTCGGGTTCGTGCTCGTGGCGTGGGAGGCCCGCTGCCCCGGCGAAGCCACGCCCGCCCGGCTGCGCGTCGATCTGACCCGGTTCTTCGCGGTCGACCAGCGCCACGAGGCGATCGTCACGGTGCACGTCCCCGGCGAGCACGGCGAGCCGCAGATCTTCCGCGCCGGCGAGCCGATCGGTGAGCTCCAGCTCGGCGAGCGCGCGTCGCTGTCCGGCTGGATCGGCTACGGCATGGACCACATCTACGGCGGGCCGGACCACGTGTGCTTCGTGCTCGCGCTGCTGCTGGTCGTGGTGATCGGCCGGCGCGGCGCCGCCGATTGGGAGGCCCGCCGCCCGCTCGCCGCGGTGCGCTCGACCGCCGCGATCGTCACCGCGTTCACCGTGGCCCACAGCCTGTCGCTGATCGCCGCGTCGCTCGGCTACGTGCGGCTGCCGTCGCGGCTGGTCGAGAGCCTGATCGCCGCCTCGATCCTCTACACCGCGATCGAGAACGTGGTCCGCCCGGACGCGCGGTGGCGGTTCGGGCTCACCTTCGCGTTTGGCCTGGTCCACGGCCTGGGCTTCGCGAGCATGCTCGAGGAGCTACTCCCGCCCACCCACGTGATCGCCCCGCTGCTCGGGTTCAACCTCGGCGTCGAGCTCGGCCAGCTCTCGATCGTCGCCGTGGCACTCCCGGTGTGCTGGGGGCTCGCCCGGCTGCTCGGCGCCGAGACCTACCGTCGCTACGTGCTCCCGATCGCCGGCGCGCCGCTCGTGCTCGTCGGGATCAAGTGGCTGGTCGAGCGGGTCTTCGATATCTCCACGTTCACCGTCTGGGGCCTCTGACGAAGGGGCCTGTAGGGCAATGAATGGCGAGCTGCGTCGGACGCTCCTCCCGCGATCCCCTTCACACTGCTGCGCGTACGGTCGATACTCGCAAGACATTGGCAGTCGTCGAGACCGAACAGGCAGACGAGGGAACCAAGCCGATCGTCGTCTGCGTGGATGATGATCGGAACAACCTCCACGCCGTGGGCCGGGTGTTGCGCTCGCGCTACACCGTGCTCCTCGCCACGGATGGGCTCGAGGCGCTGGCGCTCGTCGAGGCCCAGCCCGACGTCGCGTGCGTGCTCGCGGATCTGCGCATGCCGGGAGGGATCGCCGGCGCCGAGCTGCTCGCGCGCGTCGCCGAGATCCGTCCACACTGCCGGCGCGCTGTGGTCACCGGGTTTCCGGAGTCCGAGGAGCTGATCGCCGCGATCAACGCCGGCCACCTCCACTACGTGATCACCAAGCCGTGGAAGCTCGGCGATCTCCACCAGGTCGTCGATCAGCTGGTCCACACGTTCAAGCTCGAGCGCGACAACCACCGCCTGCTCTCCGAGCTGCGGCTCGCCAACACCCAGCTCCGCGAGCACGAGCGGGTGCTCGAGGCCCAGCTCGACGCGCGCGGCCGCGAGATCTCGGCGGCGACCGAGCAGCTCGCCCAGATGGGCCACCAGATCGACTCGCTGATCCTGCGCGACGGGCTCACCGGGCTGTACACCCACCGCGCGTTCCAGGAGCGCCTGCGCGAGGAGGTCGCGCGCGCGCAGCGCTACGGCCAGCCGATGTCGCTGTTGATCGCCGACATCGATGGGTTCGCCTCGGTCAACTACGACCTCGGCTACCAGGTCGGCGACGAGATCCTGCGGCGGATCGCCGTCGTGCTCCAGGAGGATGACTCGCCGGATCGCGTCCGCAGCTCGGACATCGTCGCGCGGTACTCCGGCGAGGAGTTCGTGCTGCTGCTGCCCGAGACCGCCAAGGCCGGCGCGCTGGTCAAGGCCAGCCGGCTGCGCGACGCGGTGTCGTGCGCCGCCATGCCGGGCGGCCGCAAGTTGTCGCTCTCGATCGGCGTGGCGAGCCTGCCCGACGACGCCGCGGACCCCGAGAGCCTGTTGACCGCCGCCGAGGCCGCGCTGCGCGGCGCCAAGCGCGGCGGCCCGGGGCGCGTGCACTTCTTCTCCGCCGGCGACGCGCAGATGTCGCGCAGCTCGAGCCATCCGTTCAACCGGATGCGCGACGCCGAGATCGATCGGTTTCGCCCGTACCAGGAGCGGATGAACGAGGTGACGTCGATCCTGACGCGGGATCGCTCGCTGTCGTGCCTGCTCGTCGACCTGTCGCGGCTGCACCGGGTCGAGCTCGATCTCGGCGTCGCCCACCACAGCGAGATCTACGACCCCGCCGCCGCGGTGCTCGATCGGCTGCGCGGCGCGGTGCTCGATCCCTCGGACCTGATCTGCCGGACCGGCGACGGCGATGGCTACCTGGTGATCCTGTCGCCGCGGCCGCCCAAGGTGCGCGTCGATCTCGATCACCTCGCCGCGGCCGTCGAGCGCGCGGTCGAGGAGGCGCTGGCGCCGATGGTGAGCCAGGTGCTCCGCGAGCAGCCGCGGATCACCGTCGGCTCGGCGCGCGTGCTCGGCAACTCGCTGCTGCGCCCCGAGCGCCTGACCGCCCGGCTGGTCGCCGACGCGACCGCGGCGACCCGCAACGCGCGCGAGCGCAAGGCCCACCGCGATCGCTCGACGCTGCAGGACGTGATCCTCGGCGACGGGCTGTCATCGGTCTATCAGCCGATCGTCGACCTCGGCACCGGCGACATCTTCGCGTACGAGGCGCTGACCCGCGGCCCGCGCGGCACGTCGATCGAGTCGCCGGCCACGCTGTTCGCGATCGCCGACGAGGTCGATCTCACCGTCGAGCTCGATCGCGCGTGCTTCCGCGGCGCGCTGCGCAACGCGATGTCGCTCGAGCCGGTCCACCGGCTGTTCGTGAACCTGCTGCCGATGTCGTTCTACGACTCGGCGTTCATCGAGATCGAGGTCGGCAACCTGCTGACCGCCGCCGGCCTGACCCCGGCGAACATCGTGTTCGAGATCACCGAGCGGCTCGCGATCGAGAACTTCGCGACGTTCAAGCGCGCGCTCGCCGCGTACACCGCGATGGGGTTCGGCGTCGCGATCGACGACGTGGGCACGCGGCACTCCAACCTCGAGACCGTGATGTCGCTGCGGCCGCACTTCATCAAGATCAGCGACGTGCTGGTCCGCGGCATCGCGCGCTCCACGGTCAAGCGCGAGATGCTGCGCTCGCTGCGCCACATCGCCGAGACGATCGACGCGGTGATGATCGCCGAGGGCATCGAGCACGTCGAGGACGTGATCGCGCTGCGCGACCTCGGGCTGCGCTACGGCCAAGGCTACTACATGGCGCGGCCCGGCCCGCCGTTCCCGACCCTGGGCGACGGCGTGCGCGCCGAGCTGCGCAGCATGACGCCGCACACCCCGTCGCCGTCGCGGGTGATCGCGCTCGACGACGACGACGACGAGGACCGCGAGCTGGCGATCCCGGTCGCGCCGTCGGCTCGCGGCAGCCTGGTGTTCGGCACCGGCGCGCAGCACGCCGTGCCGCGCAACGCGTTCGGGCGCGCCGACGACGAGATCACGAGCGACTTCCGGATCCCCGAGCCGCCCGAGCGCGCGCGGCCGCGGGCGTCGATGCCGCCCACCGAGCAGACCCAGCCGATGCCGCCGTGGCGGCCGCTGGTCGACGAGGACGCCGCGAGCGAGGCCGAGCCGCTGCTCGATAGCCTGCGCCGGCCGGCGACCGAAAACCTTCCTGACGGGGAGCGCGGTCCGGGTCGACCGGGTTTAAACTGAGCGACTCCCATGGACCGCACCGCGTTCCACAAGCTGCTCGCGTTCGGGATCGAGCGGGGTGTCTCGGACGTGCACTTCGAGGTCGGATACCCCCCGCACTACCGGCTCCACGGCGAGCTGCTCGGCGCGATCAAGGTCCCGCCGCTGACCGCCCAGGACACCGAGGCGATCGCCGGCATGATCCTCGAGGATCGCAACACCACGGTCGATTTCACCCGGCGGTTCGCGGAGATCGACGTCTCGTACTCGCTCGCCCAGCGCGGCCGGTTCCGCGCGTCGATCTTCCGCCAGCGCGGCTCGGTCGGCATCGTGATGCGGCTGATCCCGATCCAGGTGCTGTCGCTCGAGCAGCTCAACCTGCCGCCGGTGCTCTCGGAGATCGCGGACGCGCGGCGCGGCATGGTGCTGATCACCGGCGCGACCGGCAACGGCAAGACCACGACGATGGCGGCGATGGTCCGCTACATCAACGAGACCCGTCACGCGCACGTGGTGACGATCGAGGATCCGATCGAGTTCATCCACGAGCCGCAGAAGTGCATGATCATCCAGCGCGAGGTGGGCGCGGATACCGAGAGCTTCAGCGACGCGATGAACGCCGCGATGCGCCAGGATCCCGACGTGATCCTGGTCGGTGAGATCCGGGATCGCGAGACCGCGGCGACCGCGCTCAAGGCCGCCGAGACCGGCCACCTCGTGATGTCGGCGATCCACACGCCCGACGCGGTCGCGACGATCCAGCGCTTCGTGGGGCTGTTCGAGCAGGACGCGCAGGACGTGGTGCGCGATCGGCTCGGCGACTGCCTCCAGGCGATCGTGTCGCTGCGCCTGCTCGCGAGCAAGGATGGCCGCCGGCGGATCCCCGCGGTCGAGATCCTGCGGGTCACCCGCACGATCCGCGAGTGCGTGCGCGCCGGCCGGCTGGCGGACATCCCGGACCTCGTGCGCAAGGGCCGAGACCTGTACTCGATGCAGCTGTTCGACCAGCACCTGATCGATCTGGTGAACAGCGGCCTGATCTCGATGGAGACGGCGATCTACGCGTCCTCGAACCCCGAGGAGTTCGAGCGCGCGCTGCGCGTCGAGTAGCGCGCCGCGCGCCGCGTCGAGTAGCGCGCCACGCTGCGCGTCGAGTAGCGCGCCGCGCGCGGTCAGCGCCGGCGGGGCGTCGAGTCTCGGTCGCTGCGCGCGGGTGCGGACGAGCGCGCCGGCGCGGGGCGCGACGCGTCCGAGCGCGGCGCCACGTTGCGCGCGGGCGCCGCGGCGCGCGGCGGAGCGTTGCCGTGCGACGGTGCCGGGGTGGCCGGACGCGGGGTGACCGGCGAGTAGGTCTGGTTGCCGGTCTGGACCGGCGTCCGCGGCGGCTGCACGGTGTTGTCGATCGGCCGCGGGCGCGGGTCGTACGTGTTGCCGCCGCCGGTGTTGATCGGCGGGCGCGGGTTGTACGTGTTGCCACCGCCGGTGTTGATCGGCGGGTTGGTCGGGCGCGGGTTGTACGTGTTGCCACCGCCGGTGTTGATGGGCGGGTTGGTCGGGCGCGGGTTGTACGTGTTGCCACCGCCGGTGTTGATGGGCGGGGTGGTCGGGCGCGGGTTGGACGTCGGGGGTGTCGGACGCGGGCCGACGTTGCCTGGCGCTCCGACACCGTCGATCGGACCTGGATCGCGCACGGTGCCCGGCCCGGTGATCGGGGGCCGTCCGCCGCCGTTCGAGACCGGCGGGGGCTGGTAGCCGCCACCGCCGCCGTTGCCGCCACCACTGACCGGGGGCGGGTGATAGCCGCCGCCACCGACCGGCGGCGGGTTGTAGCCGCCACCACCGTTGCCGCCACCCGCGACCGGCGGCGGGTTGTAGCCACCACCACCGCCGCCGCGCACTGGCGGCCGGTAGCCGCCCGAGGCGAGCGGCGGCGCGACGACCGAGGGCCGGCCGTCGCGGTGGTCGCGAACGCTCCAGCCGCGGGGCACGCGATCGCGGGTCGACCAGTAGCCGGGCGTGTACACGTACGTGCCGCCCGAGTAGTCGTAATACGGCTGGACGTAGACGTAGTTATCGCCCTGTCCGCGCTCCCACCGGCCGCCGACCCACACCCACTCGTAGCCGTTCCAGTGCCACGAGCCGTCGATCCACACGTGGCCGTAGCCGGGCGAGATGCTCATCTGCTCGTAGAGCGGCTCCGGAGGCATGCTCGACACCGTGTAGGGCGAGGGCTGACCTACGGTCACAGTGGCCGCGGCGGTGTAACCCGTGCCATAGCCATACCCGTAACCGGCATTCACAGGCCGCGTGTCGTGGACGACGCACGCTTGAGAGGCGAAGGCCAGCAGCGAACCACCCAACAGCGTCACGAGTCGAGACATACGTCCTCCTAAAGCAGCAGATAGACTGCGGAGTCGCCGGGCGACACAGTCTAGTTGACGGTCATTCGAGTCACAAGTACACAGAAAGCCGATGAAAACGGTGCCATCACGGCGAGCTGACCAGGTCGTGGTGCAAGACCAGTACCGCGGGGGCTCGTGGCACTCGCGCTGACCACGCGTCGCACGACGATCGCGGCGGTCGCGAGTGCACTCGCGGCGATGGCCGTGGCTGCCGCGGTCGCCGGCCGCAGCTGTCGCGTCTCGCAGCCGGGACCCGAGGCAGCCGTGCGCGACATGTTGCAGGCGGCAAAGACGGGCGATCGCGATACCGTGTTCACGTTGCTCGCGCCGCGCACCCGCGTGCGGCTCGAGCTCGAGGCGAAGCGCGCGACGGACCTGGTCGGCGCGTCGATGCGGTTCACCGCGAAGGATCTGGTCTCGGTGGGGAGCTCGGAGGGCGTCGCCGCGCCGACCGACATCACGGTGCTCGAGGAGCTCGGGGATCGCGCGGTGGTCGAGGTCGTGTCGCCGTCCGGCCGGTCGCGGATGGACCTGGTGCGGGTCGAGGGGCGCTGGCTGATCGACCTGCCTCATTACGGGCAGGCCCAGCCGTAGCGGGGAATCGATCCCGCGGCTGTCATGTTCGAGGTCGTCGACACCTTACCTTCCAGCGCCATGCCCGAGCCCACCTGCTGCTGTAGCGACTGGATCGCCGGCCTCGCGCGCGACCACGCCGGCCGGCTCGCCGCGATCGCGCGCCGCGAAGGCGTGGGGCCGAGCGAGGCGCTCGATGTCGTGCAGGACGCGTTTCACCTGCTGCTCGAGCGCCGCGAGCTGCGCCGCGATCCGGCCGAGGCGGCGCGCGTGCTGTCGGCGGTGGTGCGCAACGCGGCGCGCAACCTGCGCCGCCGCCACCACCACGCGCGGCCACACGTCGATGCCGAGGACGAGCCGCTGGTGTCCGAGGATCCGTCGCCCGAGGTCGCGCTCGACCGCGCGCGCTCGCTGGCCCAGCTCGGCAGCTGCATGGCGCAGCTCGGCGATGTGCACCGCCACGTCGTGGCGCTGCGGGTGCTCGAGGAGCTGTCCGGCGACGAGGCCGCGCGGGCGCTTGGCCTGTCGACGGGCCACGTGGCGGTGCTGCTCCACCGCGCGCGCAAGCAGCTCGCGCACTGCATGGAAGCGGCGCCGTCGCCCTAGGGGCTGGTGATCGCGACGTCGCCCCCGAGCGCGCGATCGAGCACGCCGGCGACGAACGCGCGCGGCCGGCTGCCGACGATGCGGCCGACCTCGTGGCCGTCGCGCAGCACGACCATCGTGGGCATCGACCGGACGCGGTAGCGCTCGGCGAGCTGGGGCTCGTCATCGCAATCGACCATGGCGATCCGGACGTGGCGCGCGTACTCGACGGAGAGCGCGGCGAGCACGGGCTTCATCACCCGGCACGGGCCGCAGTGGACGGCCGTGAAATCGACGAGGCTGACGCCGGGCTGGGCGGCGAACGCCTCGAACGCGGTGTGGTCGAGGCTTGGGAGTTCTTCGGGCATGCCGGGTGAGGTGTCGACCGGGCCGGACCTTACAGACCTGGGAGCTGCACTCCGTCACACGGCGGTGCTAGATCACGCGGATGCGAAGGTTGCTCTTGGTCGCCGTCCCGCTTGGTGCGCTCGCCGCTGCTGCGTGCAGCGGCGGTAGCTCGTCCCCTCGAACCCTGCCCGTGGACCCCGATCCGAACCTCGCTGGTGGTGAAGTGAATCAGCCCGTTCCCTCGTCGACTCCGAAGCGCCCCTGGCCCGAGACCCGCAAGGACGCCATCGAGGACACCGTCCAGGGCGTCAAGATCGCGGATCCGTACCGCTGGCTCGAGGACGAGAAGAGCGAGCAGGTCCAGGCGTGGATGACCGCGCAGGACGCCTACGCACGCGGCGAGCTCGCCAAGCTGAACGGCCGCGCCGAGCTCGCGGACCGGCTGAAGAAGCTGTTCTACTACGACGCGATCTCCGCGCCGGTGCACCACAACGGCCGCTACTTCTACACCCGCAAGCACGCGGACAAGGAGAAGAAGGTCGTCTACTGGAAGCAGGGCGAGAAGGGCGCCGAGAAGGTGCTGTTCGATCCGAACGCCTGGAGCACCGATGGCAGCAAGGGCCTCGGCGGGTGGTGGCCGAGCTACGACGGCAAGTACGTCGCGTACTCGGTCAAGCTCAACAACTCCGATGAGACCGAGACCAAGGTGCTCGAGGTCGCGACCGGCAAGGACCTGCCGGACACGATCCACGGCACCAAGTACAGCGGCGCGTCGTGGACGCCCGACGGCAAGGGCTTCTACTACACGTGGGTCCCGCCAGTGTCCGAGGCGGTGACGATCGCCGAGCGCCCGGGCTTCGCCGAGGTGCGGTTCCACAAGCTCGGCGCGGATCCGAGCGCGGATCCGGTGGTCCACCCGGCGACCAAGAACCCGCAGTCGTTCATCGGCGGCGGGATCTCGCGCGATGGCCACTGGCTGATGGTCTCGGTCCAGCACGGCTGGAACTCGTCGGACGTCTACTTCAAGGACGCGCGCAAGAAGGACGCGCCGTGGACCACCCTGGTGGCCGGCGTCGACGCGACGTTCGAGGTCGAGGTGTGGCGGGACAAGTTCTACGTGATGACGAACGACGGCGCGCCGCGCTACCGGGTGTTCAAGGTGGATCCGCGGAAGCCGGAGCGCGCGGCGTGGAAGGAGATCGTCCCGCAGTCCGAGGCCACGCTGCAGAGCGCGTCGATCGTCGGCGAGAAGCTGGTGCTGACGTACCTGCGCAACGCCGCGAGCGAGATCGCGATCCACGACCTCGAGGGCAAGTTCCTGCGCAAGGTCGAGCTGCCGGGCATCGGCAGCTCGGGCGGCATCGCCGGCAACCCCGACGAGGACACCGGGTACTTCGCGTTCACGTCGTACACCGAGCCGCAGGTGATCTACAAGACATCGATCAAGACCGGCAAGGCCACCGAGTGGGCGCGGATCAAGCTGCCGATCGATGTCTCGAGCCTGGTGACCGAGCAGGTGTTCTTTCCGTCGAAGGATGGCACCCGGATCTCGATGTTCATCATCCACCAGAAGGACGCGAAGAAGGACGGCAAGAACCCGACGATCCTGTACGGCTACGGCGGCTTCAACGTGAGCCTGACGCCGGGCTTCTCGTCTTCGCGCGCGGTGTGGGTCGAGCGCGGTGGCGTGTACGCGATCCCGAACCTGCGCGGCGGCGGCGAGTACGGCGAGGAGTGGCACCGCTCCGGCATGCTGCTCAAGAAGCAGAACGTGTTCGATGACTACATCGCGGCGGCCGAGTACCTGATCAAGGAGGGCTGGACGTCTCCGGAGCACCTCGGGATCTCCGGTGGATCGAACGGCGGCCTGCTGGTCGGCGCGGCGATGACCCAGCGCCCGGACCTCTACAAGGCGGTCCACTGCGCGGTGCCGCTGCTCGACATGATCCGGTTCCACCTGTCCGGCTCGGGCAAGACCTGGGTGCCGGAGTACGGCTCCGCCGAGGACCCGGCGCAGTTCAAGGCGATCTACGAGTACTCGCCGTACCGCCGTGGCGTCACCGCCGGGCCGCGCAAGTACCCGGCGCTGCTCATGGACAGCTCGGACCACGACGACCGCGTCGATCCACTGCACGCCCGCAAGTTCTCCGCGCTGATCCAGGCCAACCAGACCGGCGACGCGCCGGTGCTGCTCCGCATCGAGCGCAACGCCGGCCACAGCGGCGCGGACATGGTCAAGCAGCAGGTCGAGCAGGTGGCGGACCAGCTCTCGTTCTTCGGAGAGCAGCTAAAGTAGAGGGATGGTGCTCTCGCGCCCCCCTCGCGGGCCGCTGCGGCCGTTCATCGAGCGGCTGTGGTTGTCCGACGAGGCCGTCGGCGGCGCGGGAGGAGCGCCACGCGTGCAGCGCGAGCGCGTGCTGCCGTCGGGCGCGATGCACGTGGTCGTCCGGCTGACCGACCATCCGCTCCGGCTGTTCGAGGGCGAGGCGTCGAGCGAGGCCACCGAGATCGGTTGCTCGATCATCGGCGGCGCGCGGTCGAGCTACTACGTGCGCGACATCTCGCAGCCCGCGCGCGCGGTGGGCGCGATGCTGTATCCCGGCGCGTCGCTGCCGCTGCTCGGCATCTCCGCCGAGGCGCTCGCCGAGCGCCACACCTCGCTCGAGGACGCGTGGGGCCCGGCGGCCGCCGGCGAGCTGCGCGAGCGCCTGCTCGCCGAGCGCTCGCCCGAGGCGGTGCTCGCGCGGTTCGAGGACCTGCTCGCCCAGCGCCTGCCGCGCGTGCGGGCGATCCATCCCGCGGTCGCCCACGCGCTCGCGCGGTTCACCACGACGTCGGACGTCGGCGCCGTGGTCGAAGAGACCGGCTACAGCCACCGCCGGTTCATCTCGGTGTTCCGCGAGGCCGTGGGCCTGTCGCCCAAGCGCTATTGCCGCGTCCGCCGGTTCCAGCAGGTGCTGGCGCAGCTCGAGGCCCGGCCCGACGCCGCGTGGAGCCAGCTCGCGTTCGAGGCCGGCTACAGCGATCAGTCCCACTTCGTGCGCGAGTTCGGCGAGATCGCCGGTCTATCGCCCGGCCGCTACCGCGCGCTCTCGCCCGCTCACGGCCGCCACGTGCCCGTCGAGCCCCGCTGAGCCCGCGAGCGCGGCAGGGTCAATTTCGTGCAAGACCCCGGCGCGCGGCCGTCGCACAGTGCCGCCATGTCGAAGATCCACGAAGTGTTCCCGTACCTTCGCATCCGGGGCGCCGGCGAGGCGATCGAGTTCTACCAGCGCGCCTTCGGCGCGACCGAGAAGTTCCGGCTCACCGAGCCCAGCGGCCGGATCGGCCACGCCGAGCTCCAGTTCGGCGCGACGACCGTCATGCTGTCCGAGGAGTACCCCGAGTACGGCATCCTCGGGCCCAAGTCGATCGGCGGCGCCGGCGCGTCGATCCATCTCCACGTCGACAACGCCGACGAGCTCATCGAGCGCGCCGTCGCCGCCGGCGCCACCGTCGTGCGCCCGATCGCGGACCACTTCTATGGCGAGCGCTCCGGCAACATCCGCGACCCGTTCGGCCACGAGTGGCTGATCGGGCACCACATCGAGGAGCTGTCGCCCGAGGAGATGCAGCGCCGGTACACCGAGATGATGAACCAGGGGTAGCGGGGCGGCGCGGCGCTGGTGGTACGCGGCCACGATCTGCACGAAGATGGCGCCAGATGGTGACCTGCCAGCGAGCCGTATTCCTCGTCCTCGCCCTCGCCGCCTGCGGCAAGGGAGGAGGCTCCAGCGGCAAGACCGCCAGCATCGACCTGTTCGGAACGGCGCCGGTTCCTCCGGGCGACCTGGTCAAGGTCAAGCCGGGCATGACCCAGGCCGAGGTGAAGGCCCTGTTCCCCGGGATCCACCCGACCCCGAACCACAGCGGCAGCCCGTCGCTGACCATCGACTCGGGGTACTCGAACGCCCAGTACAACATCCAGTTCTATTCGGACGTGGACGCCGTCGCGTCCGTCGAGGTCCAGGTCCCCACGCCGCTCGTCAAGGACGCCCTCGAGAAGGCCTGGGGACCGCCGGCCAAGAAGGAGATGTGGCCGACGTGGGTCAACGACGCCGGCTACGAGGCCTCGCTGATGGAGCTGGGGCGCAAGACGTCCGTCTCGTTCAGGCCGTTCGTCCCGATCACGGCCGACTACTTCGGTCCCAAGCCCGCACCGTTCGATGTGCTCGCGAAGGTGAAGCCCGGCATGACCCGCGACGAGATCGCGAAGGCGGCGCCCGGCTTCGAGAAGGCCGGCGCGCCGAGGGGCAACGGCAGCTACATCGCCTATGCCGGCAAGCCCAAGGACGTGAAGGTCAGCATCCAGTACGACCAGGACGACAAGGCGTATCAGTATGTCGTCGAGCTCCCGCAGAAGGGCGCCGAGCTGGTCACGAAGACCTGGGGACCGCGACCGGGCAAGTCGCGTGGCCTCGGCTCGCCGATGCACTGCTGGGACCTCGCGGACGGCACGCGCCTCGAGCTCGACGACAACCGCCTGACGTACACGACGCCCGACCACAGCGTCTGCGAGGTGCAGTGACGCCGAAGCGCGCGCCTGGGGGCGGTGCAGAACGCCGACCGCGTGTGGATCCTGACGCCTGTGGACAACCGCCGAGATGCGGCAGCTCCGGCAGCGCCGGTTGACCACAGGCTTGAACAGCCGCGCCGCGGACCCGCGGGAGACCGCGCGACGCCCGGCTCGATGGCGCGCCTGTTCACAGGCTCGCACACGCCTACCACCACCAGCAGAAGAGTTTCGGTTTCCAGGGGAGGAGGAGAAGGCTGGGAGGGCGGGGCGCTCGAGCCGGCAGGGGAGGAAACCGGGTAGATGGGTTCCGGAATAGACCGGGTACATGGGTGACACCCGCGAGGGCGGGACGTGTTGCGGCGACCGTCGACGTTGGTCCCGCGCTCGTTCTCGCCTCCTCGATGGCCGCTTCTCGGACCTCTGTCGCCGCGCCTCGCGCGAGGCCGGCAAGATCTCCCGCGGGCGCCCGGCGAGCTCGGCCGTCGTGATCTCGGCGAAATCAACGGGCTCGGTGTCCGCGCGCCGGTCCGGCGTGATCTCGGCGAACCAAGCTCGGTGCCCGCGCGTCCGGGCGGCGGCCTGGCGTGCCAAATCAACGGGCCCGGTGTTCGCGCGCCGGCCCAACGTAGTCTCGGCGAAATCAACGGGCTCGGTCTCGCGCGGCGGCCGGGCGTGATCTCGACGAACCAACGGGCTCGGTCTCCGCGCGCCGGCCCGACGTAGTCTCGGCGTAATCAACGGGCTCGGTCTCGCGCGCCGGCCCGGCGTGATCTCGGCGAAATCAACGGGCTCGGTCTCGCGCGCCGGCCCGTCGAGAATCTCGACGGACCAACAGGCTTGGTGTCCTCGCCCCGGCCCGTTGAGAATCTCGGCCAAACCACCCGGTCTTCGCGCGGCGGCCCGGCGTGATCTCGGCGAACCAACGGGCTCGGTGTCCGGGCGGCGGCCCGGCGTGATCTCGGCGAACCAACGGGTTCGGTGTCCGGGCGTCCGGGCGGCGGCCCGTCGTAATCTCGGCGAAATCAACGGGCTCGCTCTCGCGCGCCGGCCCGACGCAATCTCGGCGAAATCAACGGGCTCGGTCTCGCGCGCGGGCCCGGCGTGATCTCGGCGAAATCAACGGGCCCGGTGTCCGCGCGCCGGCCCGTCGAGAATCTCGACGGACCAACAGGGTCGGTCTCCGCGCGGCGGCCGGGCGAGAATAAGCGAACCAGGGCGAACCAACGGTTCGGTCTCGGCGCCTCGGTCTCCGCGCGCCGTTCCGGCGGAATCTCGGCGAAATCAACTCGCTGCCGACGGCCGGGCGCACTGGTTCGCGCTTCCTGATCTCCCGTCTGTTCTCCTCCTCTCCCGAAACCGAAAACTCCTCTGCTGGTGGTGGTAGGCGTGTGCGAGCCTGTGAACAGGCGCGCCGTCGAGCCGGGCGCCGCGTGTTCTCCCGCGGGTCCGCGGCGCGGCTGTTCAAGCCTGTGGTCAACCGGCCCTGCTGGCGCTGCCGCCATTCGGCGGTTGTCCACAGGCGTCAGGATCCACACGCGTCCGCGTTCTGCACCGCCCTCGTCGCGCCGCTCCACTCCGCCAGCGCGCGTGCGCCGGTGCCGTTCGCCGTGCGTGGGCGCACGCGCTCCGCAACGCTCCCGCGAGCGGAACACGATCGCGGGCGGGTCTGGTATCACCTCGTGATGAGACTCGCCCTGGTGACCTCCGCGACGGCTGCGGCCGCGCTCGCGTCTGGCTGTCCCGGCCGCGGTGGCTATCCGCAGCCGGCCAAGCTGCCCACCGCGGAGGAGGTCGTCGCGCAGCTCGATCAGGCGAGGGCGTCGCGCACCTCGTTCACGGGCGAGTCGGTGATGGACTACTGGCTCGGCCGCGACCGCGTGAAGGGCACGGTGCTGGTCATGGGCACGTCGCAGCGGCAGGTCCGGTTCAACGCGCTGTCGCCGCAGGGCGGCGGGGTGTTGCTCGACATGGCGTGCAACGGCTCCGACTTCGCGTCGGTCGACTTCCAGAACAACTGCCAGCTCACGGGGCCGTGCACCCGCCAATCGATCTCCTCCTTCCTGCGGCTCGAGCTCGAGCCGGAGGACTTCCTCGCCCTCGCGCTGGGCACGCCGCCCACGCTGCACAACGCGACCGGCACGGTGACCTGGGACTCGAGCAAGGGCTACGAGCGGGTCAAGCTCGAATCGTCGGAGGGCGTGCAGCACATCGTGATCGACGCCCGCGACGGGCGCTCGGACGTGGTCTCGAGCGAGCTGCGCGGCCCCGACGGCAAGGTCGTGTGGTCGGTCGAGAACACCGATTTCGGCAACGTCCGCGACGCCGCGGGCGCCGAGCACCGGCTGCCGAACAAGACCCGGTTCAAGTCGCCCGGCCAGCGCGCCGACCTGCTCGTCGACTGGAAGCAGCGCACCCTCAACGTCCAGATCGATCCCGCGAAGTTCGTGGTCCAGGTGCCCGAGGGGCTGCCGCGGTGCGGCGGAGGGGCCGCGCCGCAGCCCAAGTGAGCGGGCGCAGGTCTGATTACATCTTCGTGAAGGCTCGTTCGCGCACCGCAGACGGTGCCATACTCGCTCCACATGCGCGGTAGGGTGCCCGAAGTCGACCGCACGGTCGTCGAGCGCCGCGATCCACTGATCGGGACCCGGTTCGACGACCGGTTCCGGATCGACGCGCGGCTCGCCGCGGGTGGGTTCGGCGCGATCTACCGCGCCACCGATCTGCACGCCCAGCACGAGGTCGCGCTCAAGATCCTGCACCCCTCGCTCACCACCGATCCCGCGATCATCGCGCGGTTCCGCCGCGAGGGCGCGACGCTGATCACGCTGCGCGATCCACACACCGTCTCGGCGTACGAGCTCGGCGAGGCGCCCGACGGCACGCTGTACATCGCGATGGAGCTGCTGCGCGGCCAGACCCTGCACGAGGTCTACACCCGGCACAGCGGCCCGCTCCCGTGGCGGCGCGTCGCCGCGATCGCGCGCGCCGTGTGCAGCTCGCTCGCCGAGGCGCACGACCGCGGGATCATCCACCGCGATCTCAAGCCCGCGAACATCCACCTCCAGCAGCGCAGCGGCAACGCCGACTTCGTGAAGGTGCTCGACTTCGGGATCGCCAAGATCCTGCGCGGCAGCGATCTCGAGGCCTCGGACCTGACCCAGGGCGGCCAGATGGTCGGCACGTTCGACTACATGGCGCCCGAGCAGATGCTCGGCGGCGAGATCGGCGGCCGCACCGACATCTACTCGCTCGGCGTCGTCATGTACGAGATGGTCGGCGGGCGGCTGCCGTACGGCAACGCCAACAGCCCGACGCACCTGCTCGCGATGCTGCTCACCTCGGTGCCGGCGCGGCTCACCGATCGCGTGCCGGTCCCGCCGGCGCTCGACGACATCGTGCTGCGCTGCCTCGCCCGCGAGCCGCACGATCGGTTCGCGGACGTCGGCGAGCTCTCGAACGCGCTCGGCGAGGTGATCGCGCGCGGTGGCTTCCACGAGGACGCCACCGTGACCAGCCACGTGTTCCCCGACCTGCCCGGTGGACCCTCGACCGATCCCGGCGGGCCGGCCACCGAGCTGACCGGCGGGCCGGCCACCGAGCCCGGCGCCGACGACGTCACCGTGCTCGTGCGCAGCGACATCCGCGACGCGTTGCCCGAGGACACGCCGCTGCCGCAGGCCGCCCCCGTGGTCCGCCGGCCGCCGCGGCCCGGCTCGGTGCCCGGCTCGCGGCCCGACTACCTGATCCCGGCGATGGCGCGCGCCGGCTGGGATCGCGGCGCTCACCACCTCGATCTGACGCTGATCGGCCAGGCCGCG
>JBQCJR010000162.1:0-3575 GCA_051952595.1 Kofleriaceae bacterium | reverse complement strand
GGGGGGGTGGGGGGGGGGGGGGGGGGGGTTGGGTTGTGGGGGGGCGCTTCGGTGTGGGCTCCCCCCCCCGCGACCAGCCCGTCGAGCCGGGATGGCTCGCTCGAGCAGCCGCTCGCGATCGCCAGCGTGAACATCCACGCACGCACCGCGTCATCATAGCCGACGTCCCACGGGCGCGTCGGCGGTGGTACACCTTCCGGCGATGGACGGAAGTTTCGCGCTCGCACCCGGAAAGCGCGTCCTGTATCTGACCAAGGACCCCGACCGGATCCGCCAACAGCTCGCCGGCACGCTCACGCTGACGATGAGCGAGCTGTCCCCCGATGACCTGCTCGACGACATCAACACCGATGCGATGACCCCGGCGTGGGTGTGCTTCGACCACGACCCGGCGGACATCGCGAAGAACGCGTACGCGGGCCTGATCGTGGGCGGCCAGCGGCTGATCCCGGCCAATGCGCTGCGCGAAGGCAACTTCGAGGTGATCGTGGCCGGCGCGCAGAAGGGCGTCGGCTCGAGCCGCGAGACGGCCGCGCAGTGCGAGGTGTTCTCGGGCAGCCGGATCGCGATCGCGTCGTCGTTCGCGCCGATCCACGCGCGCAACAACATCAACATCGGCCAGCTGATGGGCGACCACGCGATGCTGCGCCGGCTCGAGGCCGGTGAGGCGATCCCGCTGTCGGAGTTCACCCGCGGCCACGACGCGATCACCGCGCTGATCATCGAGAGCGGCGGCCTGCTGCCGTTCTGCGCCCGGCTCTCGCGCGGCGAGGTCGTGGTGCCGCCGACCGGCACCGCGGCGCGCCCGATGAACCTCACCGAGAAGATCCTCGCGGCCAAGCTGCTGCCGGGCCAGGGCAGCCACGTCAAGCCCGGCGACGCGGTGCTGGTCAAGGTGGACGCCGGCTACTCGCACGAGTTCACGACCGCGCAGGTCGATTTCTTCCTCGCGGCCGAGTACGGCGAGGACTACCAGCTGCGCGATCCTTCGAAGTTCGCGGTGTTCGAGGATCACCTGATCTACGCCACCGGCGTGCCGTCGATGGCGAAGTTCAGCGACAAGATCGAGCGGCTGCGCACGCTCCAGCGCGCGTTCGCCGAGCGCACCGGCGTGCGCAACTACAGCGCGATCGACGGCGTGTCGCCCGGCATCTGCCACCAGGTCGCGCGCGAGCAGTTCCTCGATCCGGGCGACTTCGTGCAGGCGACCGATAGCCACACCTGCATGGGCGGCGCGTCGGGCGCGCTCGCGTGGGGCGTCGGGGCGACCGAGTACGCGGCGCTGATCTACTGGGGCTTCACCCCGATCGCGGTGCCCGAATCGATCCGGTTCGAGCTGACCGGCCAGCTGCGCCCGGGCGTCACGGCCAAGGACGTGATGCTGCACATCCTCGCGACGTACGCCAAGCGCGAGGAGACGCTCAACCGGGTGATGGAGTTCGGCGGCGACGGGCTGTTCGGGCTGTCGCCCGACGAGCGCGCGACGCTGGCGAACATGGCGACCGAGTGCTCGGCGCGCGGCGCGGTGATGGAGGTGGACGACACGATGCTGGCGTGGATCGCGTCGCGCCGCCCCGGCACGTCGATCGAGGCGCTGCGCGCCAAGGTCGTGACGCCGGATCCGGGCGCGTACCACGATGGCGGCGTGCACCGGATCGATCTCGCGGCGATCGAGCCGATGGTCGCGACCCCGGGCGATCCGGATCGCGGCGTCGCGAGCGATCCCAAGAACGGCGCGCGGATCCCCGAGATCGGTCAGGTCAAGATCGACATCGCGTACGGCGGCTCGTGCACCGCGGGCAAGCGCGACGACGTCGAGATGTACGCGCGCGTGATGGCGGAGGCCGAGCGCGCGGGTAAGCGGGTCGCCGACGGCGTGCGGTTCTACATCCAGTTCGGATCCAAGGAGGTCGAGTCCTACGCCGACCAGCAGGGATACACCGAGCTGTTCCGGCGCACGGGGGTCGAGGTGATCAAGCCCGGGTGCGGTGCGTGCATCGGTTGTGGCCCCGGGGTCTCGGACCGCGGCGACCAGGTGACGGTCTCTGCGATCAACCGCAACTACAAGGGCCGCTCGGGGCCGGGGCGGTTGTTTCTCGCATCTCCGCTGACGGTCGCGGCCTCCGCCGTGTCCGGAGAGATCGTGGAGTACGAGACCGGGATGTTCGCCGCGAAGAAGTGATCGCGGTAGCGTCGGATCGCATGGCGAAGCCGACCTCGAGCTCTCCGAGAAAGTCGCGCACGCAGCCCGCGCGCAAGGCGGCTCCACGCAAGGCGGCCGCGCGGCCTGCTCGGGCCGCCAAGCCGGCCCGGCCGGTGATGACGGCAGCGCGGACCGAGACCAAGTCCAAGACCGAGCCGCGGACCAAGACTCGGCCGCGGACCAAGACTCGGTCGCGGGCGCAGACCAAGGCGCGCACGAAGCCGGCGCGGTCGCGCACCGGACAGCCGCTCCGCCGCACCCGCACGCGGAGGGCGCCCTCGGGGACGCGCGGACGGCGCGCGCGTGCGAACGGCCTCGGACCGTCGCTGTCGTCGCGCGGCGCGGTGGTGAGCGTGCTGGACGCCGAGCGCCCGGTGGACGCGCTGCGTGGCCTGCTCGGCGAGCTCGATGGGATCGCGCGCGTGCCCGAGGCCCAGATCGCGCTGGGTGCCGCGCAGCTGCTCCTGCTGCCGGTCGCGCGCGAGCACCGTGGCGGCCCGGAGGTCCACGAGATCGTGGACCTGGTGCTCGATCACTGGCACCGCCTGCCCGACCGCGCGGGCTTCCACGCGCAGGAGTTCCTGCGCAACGCGCTCGCGGCGAGCGGCGACGACCGCGCGCGGATCTCGCGGCTCTCCGAGGTGGTCCCGTTCGACGCCAGCCCCGAGCTGCGGTTCGACCTCGCGCGCGCCTACGCCGTGGCGGGCGAGCGGCTCGCGATGCTGCGCGAGATCCGCACCGCGCTCGCGCTCGGCGTGACGGCGTCGCAGGTCCTGCGCGAGCGCGACTTCGCCAGCTACGCCGACGATCCGCAGCTACTCGCGCTGCTCGAGCGCGCGCGCTCGCCGGTCATCCCGGTCGACGTGCAGCCACACCTCCCCGCGGTCCGCGCCGCGCTCGACTCGGTGGTCCACGCCCTGCGCGAGCTCGGCCAGATCGCGAGGCTGGCCCCGCCCGCGAGCCTCGACGCGGTGCTCGCGGCAGAGCGCGCCGCGCGGATCCAGCTGCCGAACGACTACCGCGCGCTGCTGACGATGACCGACGGGCTCCAGCTGTGGGAGAACGCGTTCCTCGGCACGGACGACTACCGCGCCGCCACGTCGCTCGCCCGCGACGCGCGCGACTACCTCGAGCGCTCGCGGCCCGGCCTCGAGGAGTGCATCCCGCTGGTCAACTGCGGCAAGCCGTCCGCGTGGTTGCTCTACGATCCGCGCGGCACGCTGCGCAACGGCGACCCGGGCTACGTGCTCGTGGCGGATACGGGCGACCACCCACTCGACGGCCTCGCCCACGCGCTCGAGCGCTTCGAGCGCGTCGCGCGCGACGTGCTCGGAACCAACTGACGCCCGGCGCGCCGCGTGCGGCTACTTCC
>JBQCJR010000161.1:0-2299 GCA_051952595.1 Kofleriaceae bacterium | reverse complement strand
CTGACCGAGCGATGCCGCTGTCCCGGCGCGCTGATCTCCTCGGACGCCGCTGTCCGGGGACGGCGCTGTCCGGGCGCGGCGCTGTCCGGGCGCGCCGCTGTCCGGGCGCGCCGCTGTCCGGGGCGCGCCGCTGTCCGGGCACGCCGCTGTCCGGGTGCACCGCTGTCCAGGCGCGCCGCTGTCCGGCACGCCGCTGTCCGGCACGCCGCTGTTCGGGTACGCCGCTGTCCGGGCGCGCCGCTGTCCGGGCGCGCCACTGTCCGGGCACGCCACTGTCCGGGCGCGCCACTGTCCGGGCACGCCACTGTCCGGGCGCGCCGCTGTCCGGCGCGCCGCAGAATGGCGCAGCTCCTCGCGTAGCTCCGGCCCGCCGCTCGGCCATCTGGCGATATCCGGACGCGCGACGGGTGCCCTGTGCCAGCAGCACGACCAACGTCACCGATCAGCAACGTCCACAGGGCGGAGCTCGTACCCAGGTCAGCACGAGGCGAGATTCTCGTGCGGCGCTGGCTCGCCGCCGCGCGAACGTCGAGCGCTGGCGAATCTGCCGCGAACGTCCACCGGACACGACACGAGCGCTGGGCGCGCGGGCGTGCGGCGCACTGAGGCCGCGCGCGATCGGTGTTACGTTCCCGCCGATGTCCAAGGATACGTACGACCTCGTGCTGCTCCCCGGCGACGGCATCGGCGTCGAGGTGATCGCCGAGGCGAGAGCCCTGGTCGAGCTGGTCGCGGCGAGCACCGGCGTGAAGTTCTCGCTCGACGAGATTCCCTGCGGCGGCAAGTTCTACCTCGAGCACGGCTCGCGCGACTGGCCGGAGGGCTCAGAGGAGCGCTGTCGCGCGGCGGACGCGATCCTGCTCGGCGCCGTCGGCTGGAACGGCCCGGACGGCCAGCCGGTCACGATGAAGGACGCGCAGGGCCACGAGAAGATGGCCGGGTGGTCGCCGGTGATCGGCAACCGGATGAAGCTCGACCTCTACGCGAACGTGCGTCCGGTCCGCTGCCTGCCGGGCACCCGCCACGGCCTGTCCGGACGGTTCTCGCCGGTGTGGACGCCGGAGACCGTCGACATGGTGATCATCCGCGAGAACACCGAGGGCCTCTACTCGGGCATCGGCGAGCGCACCTCCGACCGCGCGACCGACGTCCGCGTGATCACTCGCCGCGCGTCCGAACGCGTGATCACCGCGGCGTTCGAGTTGGCGCGCCAGCGCGATCGCGGCGCGCCCGGCGACGGCAAGCGCCGCGTCACCTGCATCGTGAAGCACAACGTGCTCCAGGGCTGCCGGCTGTTCCTCGAGGTGTTCCGCGAGGTCGCGGCGCGCTACCCGGAGATCGAGCCGGACGTCGCGATCGTCGACTCGTTCGCGATGTTCGTGCTGACCCAGCCCGAGCGCTACAACGTGTGCGTCACGACCAACATGTTCGGCGACATCCTGACCGACCTCGCGTCGGTGCTCCAGGGCGGCATGGGCATGGCCGTCGGCTGCAACATCGGCGACGACCACGCGATGTTCGAGCCGATCCACGGCTCGGCGCCGCCACTCGCCGGCAAGGACCGCGCGAACCCGATGGCCATGCTACTCGCGACCGGCGAGGCGATGGCGTGGCTCGGCCGTCGCCACCACGACGAGCGGCTCGCTCGCGCGCACGCCGCGATCGAGGGCGCGGTCGCCGCGATCGTCCAGCGCGGCGAGCCCCTCACCGCCGACCTCGGCGGCTCCGCCGGCACCCGCGCCGTCGCACAGGCCGTCCGCGACGAGGTCGCCCACCGCCTGCGCGCATAGCGCACACACCACGGCGAGCCGCACCACGATCCGCGCCCGGCGCGCGGCTCCTGCATCGACCTGCCGCGCGCATAGCGCACACCACGGCGAGTCACACCACGAGCCGCGCCCGGAGCGCGGCTCCTGCATCGACCTGCCGCGCGCTGTCTCCTCCGCGCGTGGACCGGCGCCCCGATGGCCGCTGGCGAACCACCTGCTCGCCGCTCTGGTATCGAGCTTCCGCGGGCTCTTCGCCGCGCGTGGTCGGTGCCGCGAACTTGCGACCGAACCACCTGCTCGCGTCGTCCGGCCGCCGCCTGCTCGCCGCGATCTATCTCCGCTGCACGTGGCCGCCCCGCAACCGGCGCTGAACGACCAGCCTTCGCCGGCCGGCGCCGCCGGCTCGCCGCGATCTATTTCCGCTGCACGTGGCCGCCCCGCAACCGGCGCTGAACTACCACCCTTCGCCGGCCGGCGCCACCGGCTCGCCGCGATCTATCTCCGCTGCTCGTGGCCGGCGGCAAGCGGCC
>JBQCJR010000160.1:0-6482 GCA_051952595.1 Kofleriaceae bacterium | reverse complement strand
CGCGGCCCGCCCGGCCCGAAGTCGATCGAGATCGGCGCGTTGCGCGCGACCGCGGTTTCGGTCACGCGGTGGCCCTCGACATAGGTGCCGTTCGAGCTGCCGAGATCGACCAGGATCCAGCCGGACTCCACGGTGCGCAGCTCGGCGTGGCGCGAGCTGGCGTCGATGTCGCGCTGCGGGTCGAACGACACCTCGCACTCGGGGTGGCGCCCGAACCGGATCCGGTGGTCCGCCGGGATCTCCTGGCGCTGGCCTCGCCGGCTACCGGCGAGGTGGTCGATGACGACCCGGAGCGACACGGCCGGATGGTAGCACCGGTGTCTACCGGGCGCCGAGCCACCACGCGATCGCACACGCGACGGCGCCGATCGCGAGGTACCACCCCAGCCGGATCGGCGAGCCGCGCAGCCTGCGCCGCGCCGGCCCCTCGACCTCGACCGGCAGCGCGGTCGCCGGCGCGCGGATGCCGATCGACGAGCGCAGCACGGCGTGCTGGCCGGTCACCGGGATCGACGGCGGGATCGAGGCCGTCGGGATCCCGATCCGCGCCGCGAGCCGCCGCGCGACGTACGACGTCGAGGTCAGCGCCGGATCGCCCTGCTGCTGCGGATCGAACTCGCGGAACCGCGGCAGATCGTCGTCGTCGCGCGGCGCGGCGAGCCGCTCACCGCCGACCTCGCACACGATCGCGGTGATGTTGTCGCTGCCCCCCGCCACGCGCGCCGCGGCGAGCAGCAGGCGCACCGAGTCGGCCACGCTGTGGGGCTCGGACATCAGCAGCGCGAGCGCGGGATCGCCGACCAGGCCGTGCAGGCCGTCGCTGCACAGCAGCACGCGATCGCCGCGCCGCAGCTCGATGATCGAGAGCGACGGCTCGACGTCCTCGCCGACGCCGAGCGCCTGGAGGATCGCGCCGCCCGCGCTCGCCGCGGCCACCTCGTCGTGGCCGGCGGCGAGCAGCGCCGATTGCAGCGATTGATCGCGGGTCACCTGGACCAGCGCCCCGGCGCGCAGCACGTACGCGCGCGAGTCTCCGACGGTGGCGACGATCAGCCGATCCCCAACGACGCCGGCGGCCGACAACGTGGTGCCCATGCCGCGCAGCCCATGCTCGCGGCGCGCCATCGCGTGCACGTCGTGGTTCGCGACCCGCGCGGCGCGCCGGAGCAGCCGCGCGAACACCTCGGGATCGCGGGTGCCGGGCGTGTCCTTCATCTCGCGCCACATCACGCGCGCGGCGAGCTCGGACGCGACCTCCCCACCCTCGACGCCGCCCATGCCGTCGCACACCACGAGCAACGGCCCGCGCGCGCCGTCGTGGCGCCACGGCTCGGTGACGTCGACCAGCGCGCCGGCATCGAGGTTGCCGACCACGAAATGGTCCTCGTTGTGCTCGCGCACCTGACCGATGTCGCTCGCACCCACGACCGCGACCTCGAGCGCGGCGGTCACGTCACCTGCCGAGCTCGATCCGCAGCAGCTGATCGCCCATGCGGACGTGGTCGCCGTGCCGCATCACGGTGGGTCCGGTGAGGCGCACGAAGGTCCCGTTCGAGCTGCCGAGATCGGTGAGCTGGGCGCGCTTGCCGTCCCAGGTCAGCGCGGCGTGGCGGCGCGACATGAACGCGTCGTCGCGGAACACCACCTCGCCCTCCTCGCGGCCGAGCACGACCTCGTCGGCGGACAGGTGGCGGACATCGCGATAGCCGCCGTTCGGCACGATCTGGAGCAGCCGGCCCCACGGCTCGCGCGGCGGCGAGCCAAACAGCGCGACCCCGTGGCGGACCAGTGGATGGATCTTCACCTCGTCGGCGCCGACGCGCTCGAACCGCAGCACCTCGCGGCCCACCAGGATCAGCGCGCCGTCGGCGAGCTCGACCGGCGCGTCGGTCTTGCGGAACACGCCGTTGAGCGTATCGATCGGCACCACGGCGACCGCGCCATCGGCGGTGCGCTCGAGCCGCGCGTGCTGGCGCCCGAGGAACCGGTCGTCCTCGAACGCGATGTCACAGCCGGTGCGGCCGATCATCGTGTACTCGCCGGCGAGCGCGAACCGCTGGCCGTCCGAGCCATCGCGGTTGACCAGCACGGCGGTGCCCCACGCGCCGCTCGCGGCGACCGGCGGCTGGATCGCCCCGGCGCGGATGCCGTCGGCGGCCATCGTCGCGGCCTGGGGATCGATCGGGATCTGGCCGGCCTGCGACGACGGGCGGATGGCCGGCCCGGTGGGCGCGGGCCGCGCGCTGACGCCGGGATCGGTCGGCTGCATGCCCTGGACGTGGAGGCCACACTGCTGGCAGTACGCGAACCCGACCGGCGTGGCGGTGTTGCACCGCGGGCACGTGATCGTGCTGCCCCCGGCGACCCGCGTGGCCGCGCTGGGTGCGGCCGGCATCGGCGCGTTCTGCGGGATGATCGTGGGCGGCATGCCGGACGGGGCGACCGGCGGCGGCATCGATGACAGCGACGGCGGCGGTGGCATCGACGGCGGTGGCATCGACATCGGCGGCGGCATCGCCATCGGGGAAGACATCGCCATCGGCGGAGCCATCGGCACCTGGGGCGCGAGCAGCGGGCCGCCATGCATGCCGGCGTGGGGGCTCCCGATCGGCGGCGCGAGTGGTGGTGGCGCGGCGCTCGGCGCGGCCTGGAGCGCGCTCCCGCAGTTGCGACAGAACTTCATCCCCGGCGGATTCTCTCCGCGACACACCTGACACGGCACAGGCAACCCGGCAGGCGCGGCTGGAGTCTGGGCAAAGGCGGGTGCGAGCGCGCTTCCGCAGTTCAGACAGAACGACGACCCGACCGGGCTTTCGTGGCCACACATCGAACAACGCATCGGACCCCTGACGTTGAAGCCGCACCCAGTGTCTCAACAACCCCCACGTCTCGGGAATGGGGGCCGGCCGGTTCTCGCGGAGGCCATGGGAAACGCCCGAGGGGTTTGCAACGCACCTAGCGTCTTGCTAAGACCGCCCCTCTCCGTGGCCGCCAACTTCGTTCGATCGTTGTCTTTGCGGCTCGCGATGGGGCTCTCGCTCGCCGCGCTCGCGACCGCCGGGTGTGCCGAGACCGCCGTGCGGACCGCGCCGTTCCGCGTGCGCCCCGACGCGGCCGCACCGGGTTCCCTGCACGGCCCGTTCACCGGCCGCGTCGTCGATGCGACGACCAAGGCGCCGGTCGCCGGCGCGCTGATCTACGGCACGTGGACGCTCGAGCGCGGCACCGGGCTGCCCGAGCCTGCGGGCGCCAAGGAGTTCGTCGGATCGACCGACGCGGCGGGCTTCTACAAGGTGCCCGCGGTATCGGAGCTGCCGCGCGGCGCGCGGGTCACCGAGTTCACGCTGCTGGTCTACAAGCGCGGCTACGTCGCGTACCGCAGCGATCGCCGGTTCACCGATCTCGGCCCGCGGATGGACTTCGCGCAGGACGCCAACCAGGTGCTGCTCGAGCGCTGGCGCACCGAGCTGTCGCACGCGCGGCACCTCCGGTTCGTCGGCGGCGGCACCGCGGTCGCCGCGCTGACCCAGTGGGAGCTCGCCGACGCGAGCGCCGAGCTCGATGGCCGGCGCACCGAGGGCGGCGAGCTGCGCCCGGGCCGCGGCGAGGGCCAGTACGTGGTCGCCGCGCAGCTGCTGACCGAGGAAGACATCAAGAAGCGCACCCGGTACGACGGCACGTTCGAGACCGGACCGCTCCAGGACGAGCCGGACACCGCGACGTACTCGTCGCAGCACTTCAAGGCGCTCGGCCGCCCGGAGACCTACGACGTCGCGATGCGCATGTGGCGCCTCGAGCCGGGCAAGGCGCAGGAGCGCTACGAGGAGCTGCTCACCCAGCTCCCTGGGATCACCGAGAAGGACGACGTGGGCAGCCGCTCGTTCGTCGCGAGCGAGGGCGATATCCGCGGCTTCGGCTTCCTCGATGCGCCGCGCGGCGTCGTCGTCCTCATCACCTGCGGCGCGAACCAGTGCAACACGGCGGACGACACGGCGTACCTCGGCCGCACGGTGTACGACCGGATCAAGTCCCTGCTGCCGGCCACTTCCTCGGGCAAGCCATGAAGCGTCTCGTTGCTGCTGTCACGATGTCCGGCGCGCTCGCGCTGGCGAGCTCGCCGGCCCACGCGTGGGAGCCGGAGACCACCCACGCCGGGCTCGCCGAGCAGGCGGCGCTCGCGTCGCGGCTCCACGCCCGGCTGGTCAGCCTCGGCTTCTCCGGCGGGCTGTTCGAGCCGCTGACGATCCCGCCCGCCGATGCGCCCGCGCTGATGCAGGCGCTCAAGCTGCTGGCGCCGACCCACGGCTCGGTGCCCGACGCGCGAGGTCGCCAGGTCGCGCTTGGCTGGCTGACCGCCGGCGCGGCGCTCGCCGACATCCCGGCCGCCCACGGCGCCAACCATTTCTTCGATCCGCAGACCGGCCAGGGCTGGGCCGCGCCGGATCGCGCGCTCGCGGAGCGGCTCGAGGACTCGGTGCGCTCGGCGCTCGGCCGCGCGGCGCTCCCGGCGCGTGGCGTGCCCGCGCCGGTGTGGATCACCGCCAAGGAGAACCCGTTCAACCTCGGCGCGTTCGCGACCCAGTACTCCAAGGCGGTCACCGCGGCGACCCCGGGCGAGCGCTCTCGCCACATGGCCGCCACGCTGATCGCCGCCGGCGCGATCCTGCACACGCTCGGTGATCTCGGCGCGCCGTCGCGGGTGCGCGGCGACGCGGCCGCACACTTCGAACCGCTCGGCGCGGGCCCCGACGATCTCGGCTCGCGATTCGAGCGGATCGCGGCGCTCGCGTACGGCCGGCTCGGCGTGCCGGGGCCGTCGCGGGTGATCACCCGGAGCCGACTGCGCGACTTCTTCTCGTCGCAGGATGGCGGCGGCCTCGCCGACCAGATCTCCCGATCGTACTTCTCGCCGAACACCCTGCCCGCCTCGACCCGAGTCACCGCCGAGACCCGGCCGGCGCTCGCGCGCCCGGCGCCCACGCTCCCGTCGCGGCTCAACATCATGGCTGCGAGCCGCGAGGACGGCGCGGTGCTGCGCAACGCCGCCGGCACCTGCCTGGTGCGCTACAAGGTCGAGTCCAACGTGCTCGCGTTCTCGCTCGACGACGACTGCATGCTCGAGCAGGTCTCGGCGATCCTCCCCGAGGTGGCGGCCTACGAGACCGGCTTGCTCGAGTTCCTGCTCCGCGGCGAGCTCGAGCTCGCGGAGCACAACGGCGGCCTCGTGGTCAGCGCCAAGGACCTCGGCGCCGGCTCGGTCGACGTGCTGGTCGAGGACGAGCGCGGCGTGCGAACCAAGCTGAGCTCGGCCACCACGGCCGGCAACGCCGAAGAGCTGGTGCGGATCCCGATGCCGTCGGCGGGAGTCCGGGTGGTCGCGGTGTTCCGCGGCGTAGATCACCAGGGCGAGCCGCTCGTCGCGGTCGGCGCGCTGCCGCTCAACCGCTGAACTCGCTAAGCTGCATCATGGCCAAGCGGCGTCGCGAGGACGATATCGGCGGGCTCGACCGCGTGTTCGCCTTGCTCGACGAGGCACCGGCGGGGCTGCACGACCTGGATCCACCAGCGGACGAGCTCCCGGCCGGGCTGCCGGAGCCGCTGATCGAGCTGTTCGCGCGATGCGACGGCGCCCGGCTCTACCTCGACACGATCGAGCTGCTGCCGTCGAGCGACGTCGAGATGTGCAGCCCCGCGCGGTGGCGGTTCGGCTCGGTGGATGGCGACCCGGTCGCGATCGATCACCGCGGCCGGATCTGGCGCACCGATAGCTCGCTCGACGACGACGTGCTCGACGGCACCCGGCTCGATCGATGGCTCGCCGGGATCGTCGCCGCGACCGACCTGCTCTACGACCGCGACGGCGAGTTCGCCGAGGACGCGTTCGACGAGGAAGGCGAGATCTCGCCGGCGACGCGCGAGAGCCAGCTGCGCGCGCACCTCAAGCGCGATGCGGCGGCGCCCGGCCCGCGGTGGCGGCTCGCCAACGCCCTGATCGAGCAGGGCGCGATCGAGAGCGCCCGCAACGAGCTCGAGCAGGTGGTCTCCGACGATCCCGCGTTCGCGTGGGCGTGGCTCGATCTGTCGCGGATCTCGGAGAAGCTCGGCGAGCTGACCGGCGCGCTCGACGAGGTCCGGATGGGTGCGCAGACCGCCGAGGGCACCCAGCACCCGCAGGCCGGCTACTTCTGGGCGCAGCTCGCGCGGCTCGCCAGCCGCACCGGCGACGAGCTGCTGCGCGCCGAGGCGGCGACCAAGACCTCGCTGCTCTCGCCGGCGCTCAAGCGCGCGCAGCTCGAGGGCGCGCGCGAATCGATCGAGGCCGGCGACACCGCCTCGGCCAAGGGCCTGCTCGAGCTGTTGCGCGCGGTGTGGCCGCGCGCTCACGGGGGGGTCGAGCGCGCGCGCCCGAGAGAAGCGCCCCCGGCCGAACGGGGGCGCGCCGCGCCGAGCAGCCGCGCGGCCCCCCCGCCCCGGCGGGGCGC
>JBQCJR010000159.1:0-5042 GCA_051952595.1 Kofleriaceae bacterium | reverse complement strand
GACGATCGCGGTGCTGCTGCCGCTGTCCGGCCGGTTCGCCGCGATCGGCGCCGAGCTCAAGGCGGCGATCCAGCTCGCGCCGGCGGCGGGCGCGAGCTGGCTGTTCCTCGACACGCACGGCGATCCGGCGGGCGCGGCCGCGGCGGTCGAGACGGCGTACGCGCGCGGCGCCGCCGCGATCCTCGGCCCGGTGGGCACGCGCGAGGCGATCGCCGCGGCGCGCGCGGCCTCGCTGCGTGGGATCCCGATCGCGCTGCTCGCGCCGGCGGACGGCGCGGATCCGGCGGCCGGGGTGTTCCGGGTGGTCGAGTCGCCGGCCGACGAGGGCCGCGCGGTCGCCCGGCTGGCCGCCGCCGAGGGCTTCCCGACCGTCGCGGTGCTGCGGCCGCGCGACGACGTGGGGCAGGAGTCCGCCGATGCGTTCGCCGCCGAGGCCCAGCGGCTCGGCCTGACCGTCGCGGCGATCGGCACCTACGATCCGACCGGCGGCAACCTCGAGCCGGACGTCAAGCGGTTCCTCGGCCTGGTCCCCGCGACCAACCCGCGGTTCGCCGCGCACCTCGCGCGCCACGGCAAGAAGGCGTGGACCACGTTCACGCCCGAGATCCCGTTCTCGTTGCTCTACATCCCGGATCGCCACGATCGCGCCGCGCTGGTCGCCGCGTTCCTGCCGTACTTCAACGTCGAGCTGCGGACCACCGAGTTCCCGGATCCGGCGCGGCTCCAGCGCAAGCACGGCGGCGTGATCCCGCAGGTGGTCCAGCTGGTCGGCGGCGCCGGCTGGAACCATCCGTCGCTGCCCGTGCGCGGCGGCGCGGCCGTGCAGGGCGCGCTGATCGTCGATGCCTTCCCCGGCGAGCTCGGCGCCGACGCCAGCGTCCAGCTGGTCCAGTCGTTCCAGCAGCGCACCGGGCGCACGCCGAGCGCCGCCGCGGCGCAGGCGCACGACGCCGCCGCGCTGATCGCCCACGCGCGCGCGCAGGCCGCCGGGGCGACCGAGGTCCGCGGCGCGCTGCGCGCGGCGCTGGCCCGCGGCCGGCTCGATGACGGCGCGTGTGGCCCGGCGGCGATCGGCCCCGATGGCGAGCTGGCGCGCACGCCGGTGATCCTCGAGGTGGCCGGCGACCAGCTGACCCTCGTGCCCTGACCGGGTACACTGGAGATCCGTGTCGCTCTCGCCTCGCGATGCCGCGCTCCACCTCGGGCTGTTCGTCGCGAGCTGCGCGACCTGCTGGTGGGTGGGCGGCCCGTACCACGCCGCGACGCTGATGGGCATCCTCGCGTGCCACGAGGCCGGCCACTACATCGCCGGTCGCCACCACCGCGTGCCGGTCTCGCTGCCGTTCTTCATCCCGCTGCCGCCCTACGTGTCGCTCGGCACGCTCGGCGCGGTGATCCGCATGGACGAGCCGATCTCCGACCGCAACAAGCTGTTCGACGTCGGCGCGGCCGGGCCGATCGCCGGGCTGATCGTCGCGGTGCCGCTGCTCGTGATCGGGCTGCACCTCTCCGAGCTCGGCCCGCCGACGCCGGGCAGCTCGATCGAGGGCAACTCGGTGCTCTATGCCCTGCTCAAGTACGCGGTGTTCCACCGCTGGCTGCCCGGCGATGGCGTCGACGTGATCCTGCACCCGATGGCGCTCGCCGCGTGGGTGGGCCTGCTGGTCACGATGATCAACCTGCTGCCGATCGGCCAGCTCGATGGCGGCCACATCGCGCGCGCCGCGCTCGGCCAGGTCCACGAGCGGTGGTCGGCGCGGCTGCACGTCGCGCTGCCGCTGGTCGGCCTCGCGGTCGGCGGGATCCTGTTCGCGACCGCGCTCGACGCCGGCAAGTCGCTCGGGTGGTCGCTGTACTACGCCGCGCATGGCCTGGTGCCGTGGTTGATCTGGGCGCTCGTGCTGCGCTGGATGCGCGGGCGCGCCGGCGAGTACCACCCCCCGGTGGCCGATGTCCCGCTCGATCCGAGCCGGCGGCGCGCGGCGATCGCGATGCTGGTGGTGTTCCTGCTGATCGTCACGCCGGTGCCGTTCCGACCGGTGCTGTGACAAGCTCGTCGATGGTGCCCGCCGCGCCGGATAGCTGCCCCAAGTGCGATACGCCGCGCTCTGCGGACGGGCGCGCGTGCCCGCGGTGTGGCCTGGCCCGCGAGCGCATGGACGCCTACGCCGCGCAGCGCGACGCCGCGGTGCCGCCCGAGGTCGCCGCGGCGTGGGCGCGGGTGGTCGAGGGCTGGGAGCGCCTGCCGCTCCACGACGCGCTGCTCCAGCAGATCGCTCGCCACGATAGCTACGCGTGGGCGGCCGCGAAGTACCGCGCCGAGGCGCGCGCCCGGCCCGGCGATCCGATCGCCGCGAGCCAGCTCGCTCGGCTCCGCCGCGCCGCCGAGGCGACCCTGCTCGCCGGGGCCACCACGCGGCAGGACAAGGCGCCGCGGCCGTACCGCGCGACCGTGGCGGTGCTCTCGATGTTGATCGTGGCGGTGGTCGCCGGCCTGCTGTACGCGGCGATCCTCGGCGACCGCGGCGCGCGCACCGACTCCGCGATCCCGGCGCCGGCCGGCTCGGCGCGGCCCCGGACCCTTCAACCGCTGTCGAAGTGAGGTAGGGTCTCGATCGTGGCCCAGGTGGACTTTGCCGAGCGGCAGCTGACGCTCAAGCTGGTCTATTACGGTCCCCCGCTATCGGGCAAGACCAGCAACCTGCGCGCGCTGCACGGCGCGGTGGACAAGCTCAACCGCGGGCGGCTGATGACGCTCGATACCCGCGACGACCGCACCCTGTTCTTCGATCTGCTGCCGATCTTCTTCCGGACCTCGAGCTTCTCGTTCCGGATCAAGGTCTACACCGTGCCCGGCCAGCCGGTGCACGAGGCCACCCGCAAGGTCGTGCTCGCCGGCGCCGACGCCGTGGTGTTCGTCGCCGATTCGCGCGCGGGGCAGCGCGAGGCCAACCTGCAATCGTGGCAGAACCTGCTCGCGAACCTGACTTCGCTCGGGCTCGAGCAGGTGCCGGTGGTGGTCCAGTACAACAAGCGCGATCTGCCCGATGCGGTGTCGATCGCCGAGGTCGATCGGTTCGGCGATCCCGCGCGCCGGATCGAGGAGGCCTCCGCGCGGAGCGGCGAGGGCGTGGTGCCGACGTTCTTCGAGCTGGTGGGCAGCGCGTGGGACTCGCTCGACCGCGATCTGCGGTTGACCGAGCGCCTCGGGATCGACAGCGCGGCGTTCCGGCGGGCGCTCGCCGAGCACGTCGGTGTCGCGGAACCTGGTAGAATTCCTCGGTGACCGAGGTCCAGGCGATCGCGCTGGCACGCCTGATCCCTCCCGGCGAGCTCGAGGAGCTGCTCTCGGCGATCTGCGCAGCGCTCGGCGGATCCCTCGCGGTGTACGACCGGATCGGGGATCGTCTGGCCGGCAGCGCCGAGGCCGGCCCGGCATGCTATCCGGTCACTCACGAGGGCGAACTGATCGCGCAGCTCGCGGCCTCCGGCCCCCAGGCCGGTGCCGCCCTCGAGCTTGCCCGACAGACCCTCGACTTGCTGATCCACCATGCCAACGCCCGCGAGCTCGCAGCCGCGACCCACGAAGCCGCGATGCGCCTGACGTTCGCCGAGCTGACCGAGCACAACCAACGACTCCAGCGCGCCGTCGCACGGCTCGAGGAGCTCGATCGCCTGAAATCCAACTTCCTCGCCACGATGTCGCACGAGCTCCGGACGCCGCTCACCTCGGTGATCGGCTATGCCGAGATGATGGTCGAGGGGCTCGCCGGTCCGATCTCCACGGATCAGCGCGAGTACCTGACGACGATCCTCGGTAAGGCGGATCAGCTGCTCTCGCTGATCACCTCGGTGCTCGAGGTCGCCTCGCTGGAGACCGGCCCGCTGGCGATCGATCGCTGCACGCTGTCGCTCGCCGACGTGGTCGCGAGCGAGGTGGCGACGATCCAGCCGCAGGCCGGGCGCCGCGGGATCGCGATCCAGCTCGACGCCCACGGCGAGACCACGGTGATCGGGGATCGCCGCAAGATCCGCCAGGTCGTGGCGAGCCTGCTGTCCAACGCGGTGAAGTTCACGCCGGATCGCGGCCGGGTCGGCATCGCGGTGCGCCCGGGGCCGCTGGCGCCCGGCGCGGGCGACGGCGCACACGCGATCCAGCTCGTGGTCTCGGACTCCGGGATCGGGATCTCGCGCGATCAGGTCGCGAAGATCTTCGAGCCGTTCTTCCAGGTCGATTCGTCCTCGACCCGCGCGTTCGGCGGGACCGGCCTCGGCCTCACCCTGGCCAAGGCGTATGTCGAGGCCCACGGCGGCCGGATCTGGGTCGATACCACGCCGGGGCACGGCTCGACGTTCACCGCGTCGTTCCCGAGCCACGCCGAGCGCGCACCGGCGGTGGGGATCGAGGCCGAGCTCGCCGCGCCATCGAGGATCTCGTGATGCTCTCTGAACTTTCGGTCGCGATCCCGCTGGCGATCGTGTGCGTCGTGATCTCCGGGTTCTGCGCCGGCACCGAGGTCGCGCTGTTCTCGCTGCGCCGGATCGAGCGCGAGCAGCTGTCGCACTCCGAGGTCCCCGCGGACCGCCGGATCCTGAAGCTGCTCGAGCGGCCGCGCCGGCTGATCGCCACGGTGCTGATCGGCAACCAGGCGTTCAACGCGCTGCTCGCGGTGATCGCGCTCGCGGTCGTGATCGATCGCGCGTGGGTCGACTCGGCGTGGGCGGTCGGCGGGCTCGCGCTCGCGATCGCGCTGCCGCTGATCGTGATGTTCGCGGAGGTCACCGCGAAGACGCTCGCCGCCAAGTCGCCGCTGGCGTGGGCGCGTACGTGCGCGCTCGCGCTCACGGCGTTCGCGTTCCTGATCACCCCGGTCCGGGTGGTGTTCCAGGCGATCTCCCACGTGCTGATGCGGCCGTTCGGCGAGGCCGCCCGGGCGCGGCCGAACCGCGATCTGTCGGAGGCCGAGTTCCGCACCCTGGTCGACGCCGGCTCGGCGCAGGGCCAGGTCGATGCGCGCGAGCGCCGGCTGATTCATCGCGTG
>JBQCJR010000158.1:0-6195 GCA_051952595.1 Kofleriaceae bacterium | reverse complement strand
CTCGATCGAGAACGGCGACGCGCCGATCAAGAACTGGACGGGCGTCGGCGCGCGCGACTTCCCGCTCGCCAAGCGCGGGCTCAAGCTCGACGGCGCGGTGGTGGACAAGTACGTCTCGAAGAAGCTGTCGTGTGGCGACTGCCCGATGCCGTGCAAGGGGATCGTGAAGGTCAAGTCGCGCAACCTGAGCGACGTCCGCCGCCCGGACTACGAGACGATCGTCGGGTTCGGCGCCAACCTGCTGAACGACGACATCGAGCTGGTCACCGCGTGCCACGACGCGTGCAACCGCTACGGGATCGACGCGGTGAGCTCGTCGATGACGCTGGCGTGGGTGTGCGAGGCGGTCGAGAAGGGCCTGCTCGAGCCGCGCGATCTCGACGGGATCGACATGCGGTGGGGCAACGGCGAGGGCGCGCTCGCGCTCACGATCAAGATGGGCACCGGCGAGGGCTGCGGCGCGTGGCTGGGCCACGGCGTCAAGCGCGCCGCCGAGCACGTCGGCAAGGGCAGCGAGGCGTTCGCCGTGCACGTCCACGGCGGCGAGCCGGCCTACCACGACAGCCGGTTCACCTCGCTGCTGGGCGTGACCTACATCGCGGATCCGACCCCGGGCCGCCACACCGCGGGCTCGGCGTCGTGGAACGAGACCTTCGGCGTCGGCTTCTCGCTGCCCGCGGCCGCCGACAAGAAGGACTGGAACGTCAAGTGGAAGGGCACCGAGGGCAAGGGCAAGGCCCAGGCGCTCCACTCCAACGCACACCAGGCGATGAACGGCCTCGGGCTGTGCATGTTCACGATGCTGACCGGCTCGCTGCCGTGGACCGAGTTGCTCGATGCCGCGACCGGCTGGAACCTGAGCGAGGCCGACGTGCTCCGCTGCGGCGAGCGGATCCAGAACCTGCGCGCGGCGTTCAATCGCCGCGAGGGCATCGTGCCGGCGGACTTCGCGCCGCACCCGCGCATGCTCGGCGAGGGCGACGGCCACCTGGCCGCCGGCCCGCTCAAGGGCGTGCGGGTCGCGCTGCCGGTGCTGCGCGACGACTACTACCGCTCGATGCAGTGGGACCCGACCACCGGCCACGTCTCGAAGGCGCGCGCCGCCGAGCTCGGCATGACCGAGCTGCTCGAGGGCTACACGGCCTAGCCATGGGGATCTTCGATCGCCTGCGCGGCGGCTCGCTGCGCATCCACATCCTCATCCGCGGCCGGATCGGCAACGAGTGGCGCGACGTGGATACCCACCTGCGGGTGCCCCAGGGCACCACGCTCGGCCGGCTGGTCGAGGTCGCCGAGGCCGCGCACATCCCGCTGCGCGACGCGCTCGAGAGCTCGCCGCACCTGGCCGACACGATGATGCTCAACGGCGAGCGCTGCCCGCTCGCCGAGAACCACGACCGCGAGATGGCCGATGGCGACGAGCTGTACCTGCTCGCGCCGCTGGCCGGCGGCGTCTAGAGCAGGCCGATCAGCAGCGCGCCGTAGACCCGCAGCAGGGTCGAGAGGTCGGCGTCATCGAAGTGGAGCGCCGCGCCGACGAAGTAGTCGCGGCCGAACCGGATCTCGTCGAGCACGTTCGGCACGCCGGCGTTGCCGGTGACGATCGGCATGTAGCCGGGCTCGTTGAGCGCGTCGTCGATGCCGGCGAGCACGTAGATCGAGCGGAACACCGCGAGCGCGGCGGCCACCTTGAGCCGCGGCGTGCGCTGGAACGAGCCGAACAGATCCGCCGAGAACCGCAGCCGGCCATCGAGCAGCAGGGCATCGCCGCCGAACCCGAACGTCGAGTCCTTGATCCCGCCGCGGACCTGGATCCAGCCGAACTGCTTGCCGAACTGCGCGGTGAACCGCAGCCGGTCGCGGATCGTCTCGCTGCGCACGTACGACGACGTGCCGGCGACGTCGGACAGCTGGTCCGCGGGCACGCTGCCGAGCGAGCCCTTCTCGAGCTCGACCAGGTAGAACTTGTCGGTGCGCGCGCGGATCTCGGCGGTGGCGTAGAACCGGAACGCGCGCGAGTACGCGCCGAGCTCGATCCGCGCGCCGAGCCACGACTTGAACCGGTTGAACGAGTGGACGCCCTCCGAGATCGCCGAGGTGGTGTCCGCGATCTGGATCCCGAGCTCGGGATCGTTGACCAGCCGGCCCAGCGTGCCCTGCCAGTTGTCGCCCTCGCCGCGATCGATCGCCGCGATCACCTCGGCCATCTGGGCGACCGTGGGATCGAGCCGATCGAGCCCTTCGCGTGTATCGCGCAGCACGCGGGTCACGCCGTGCTTGGCGTCGGCGATCCCCGAGCGCGCGGTGATCACCGCGTTCGCGACCCGCGCGAGCTGGCGATCGACCTCCGCCTTGCTGCCCGAGACCGCCGAGGCGGCGCTCGCGGTGAGCTCGTCGATCCGCTCGAACGCGCGATCCGCGGTGGCCAGCGGGCCCTCGATGTGGCCCTCCTGGAGCCAGCCATCGGCGTCGACCAGGCGGTTCTCGAACGGCCCGTTGACCCACTGCCGGCTCTCGACCAGGAACTCGTGGACCACCGCGAGCGCGTTGTCGACCTTGGGCAGCGCGCGGGCGATCGCGCGCAGCACGGTGTCGGTGGAGCCGCCCTCCTGCACGTGCTGGAGCGGCTCGCCGGAGCGCAGCAGCCGGCCGGTGCCGGCGCCCTCGTTCGCCGACCCGGGGATGATCTCGATGTAGCTGTCGCCGAACAGCGAGTCGGCGCGCCGGGTCGCGAACGAATCGACCGGCAGCTCGATGTCGTCGACCAGGGCCATGTCGACCCGGGCGAACCGGCCCTCGATCGATAGCCCGGTGATGTCGCCGATCCGGACCCCGGCGATCACGACCGGCGAGCCCTTGGCGAGCCGCGAGCCGTCTCGGAAGATCGCGGAGGTCCGGAACTTCTGCCCGACCCGCGCGTCCGGCAGGCGCGACCGGATCAGCAGCGCGGCGATCGCCACGCCGCCGAGCAAGATGCCCGTGGTGACGAGGCGCGACAGCCAGCGCATGCCGCCATCCTAGCAGGCTGTCGACGCAGCTGCCTGCGTGGCTCGGCGATCCGGCGCTCGGCGATCAGCGCGCGCAGTCGAGGGTCAGCGCGATCGGCGGGCCGTGGTCGATGACCTCGAAGTCCTCGACCGCCAGGTCGTAGAGGTCGCGCGGCCCGAGCAGGCCGTCCCACTTGGCGGTGGTGTAGCGATCGCTCTGCGCGGTCAGCGCGATGTTGCCGCCGTCCGCGTGGTACATGCCGTACTTCTGCATCGCGCGGGCGACCACCCGCGCGCCCTCGGACGGCAGGGTGTCGACCGGGTAGTCAGCCCGCAGCCGCAGGTGAACGCCGTACGAAGGGGCGTCGGCCTCGCCGGTGGTGTTGGTGCCGTGGGTGGCGGGGCGCACGTAGCCGCGGCGGATCCGGTCGTTCGGCAGGATGAACCGGATCGCGTGGGCGATCTCGCCGGCCGCGACCTCGTCGGCGGTGAACAGCAGCGGCGCGATCGGGAACCCGGCCGCGTCGGCGCTCGTGCACTGATCGCCGCGCAGGGTCTCGGTGTACTGCCGATCCGATTCCCACATCGCGAGGCAGCCGCCGCGGAACGTGGCGCCGATATCGGCGCGCCACATCTCGAACAGCCGGCCGGCCGCCTCGTCGAACACCAGCAGGTGGCAATCGCCGTCGGACGTGCACGCGTACCCGGCCTCGCCCTCGAGGTTGCCGCTCGAGGGGACCGGGATGTCCATCCGGTCGCAGTCCGGCGAGAAGAAGTCACCGGTCGGCATGAACGGGCGGCGCGGCGTGGTGCCGTCGGCGCGCAGCACGTCGAACGAGAAGTCGACGTGCATCCGGTCGCCGTTGCCCCAGCCACCGGCGGCGCGCAGCGCGCCGATCAGCTGGTCGCTGTTGGCGGCCGGCGCGACGCCGCTCACGTCGCGGTTGAAGAACATCGGATGGTGGAAGTACGGCCCGCTCGTGCCGCTGGCGCCTCCCGGATCCGCACTGCACGCGCCCACGGCGATCCCGACCACGGCGATCCATCGCATGGATCGAGCGTCTCACCGGCGCCGCCCGCGCTCAAGCGACGCATGTGTGCGCAGGTAGGTCAGCGCGCGCAGTTGGAAGGGTCGTCGAGGACTTCGCCGTGGTCGACCACCTCGAAGTCTTCGACGCGCAGGAACTCGAGATCGCGGAACCCGAGCAGCTCGCCCCACTTGGCCTGGCTATCGCGATCGCTCGCCGCGGTCAGCGCGACGTCGCCGCCGTCGGCGTGATACATGCCGTACTTCTGGAGCGCGCGGGCGACCACCTTCGCGCCCTCGTTGGGCAGGCTGTCGATCGGATAGTTGGCCACCAGGCGCAGGTGCACGCCATACGGCGGTGCCTCCGCCGGGCCGGTGGTCTGGGTGCTGTGGGTCGCCGGGCGCACGAAGCCGCTCGAGATCCGGTCGTTCGGCAGGATGAACCGGATCGCGTGATCGATCTCGCCGGCCGCGACCTCGTCGGCGGTGAACAGCAGCGGCGCGATCGGGAACCCGGCCGCATCGGCGCTCGTGCAGCCATCGCCGCGCAGCGACTCATCGTACGCGCGCGCGGTGTCCCAGACCGCGAGGCAACCGCCGGTGAACGTCGCGCCGACGTCCGCCTTGTACATCTCGAACAGCTGGTGGGCATCGCGATCGAACACGATCAGGTGGCAGTCGCCGCCGGTGTCGCAGGTGTAGCCGGTCTCGCCCTCGAGGTGGCCGTCGGCCGGGATCGGGACCTCGACGGCGTCGCAGTCCGGCGTGTAGAAGGAGCCATCGAGCGGCGTGAACGCGCGGCGCGGCGTCGCGGCGTCGGCCTCGAGCACCGAGAGCGAGAAGTCGACCTGGATCCGGTCGCCGCGGCCCCACCCGCCGCTCGAGCGCAGCGAGGCGATCCAGCTCGCGCTGTTCGGCGAAACCGGCAGCTTGCTCACGTCGCGATTGAAGAACATCGGGCGCTCGAAGAACGGGCCGCTCGGGCCGCTCGGCCCGCCGTCGTCGCCGCCGTCGTCGCCGTCGTCGCCGCGGTGGTCGCCGCCGCCGCCACATGCCGCGACGCACAGCAGCCCCGGGAGGATCGATCTTGCTCGCATCCGACCTCCCACTGCACGCGCCGTGCAGGGCTGGGGATCGCGCGGCTGCGCGCGCGGCGTGTCGCGGATCCGCTCGGCCGGGAGCGTGCGCGCGCTCAGCGGGCGCGGCGCAGGTAGTAGTGGATGCCGCGCTGCGGATGGAACAGCTTGATCGCGAGCGCCCTGCCCGACGGCGTGCCGACCCGCGCGGAGAACCGGCGGGTGCGCACGTCGATCGGGATCGCGACCGCATCGACGGTGGCGGTCCACCCGGGCAGCACCGCGCCGCGCACGTCGAGGTCGCCCTCCCACGCCGCGCCGTCGGCGGGCGACTCGATGTACACCTGCGCGGCGGTCTGATCGAAGTTGAGGATCAGCGTCGAGATCTTCGGCTGCTTCACGCCGTCGATATCGACCCAGTAGGTATAGGTGCCTTCCTTGAGCTTCGCGCCGGGGATCGTGATCGGCGAGCGCGCGCTCTCGAACACCTCGGCCTTGCCGCCCTGCGCGACGTGCAGCCGGTACGACGAGCCGCCGCCCTTCACCAGCACGCGCAGGTCCGGCATCACGCTCTGGTACGAGACCCGCCAGGTCCGGCCGTCGACCTCGATGTCATTGGGCGGCCGGATCTTGGGCAGCGCGCGGGTGCCGCCGTCGCGCACCACCGCGATCCGCCCCGAGGCCACCGCCGCGCCCTCGCCGGCGCCCGCGGTGCAGCGCAGCCGGTACGCCCAGGTGCCCGGATCGACGCGCAGGTTCGCCGCGTCCTTGCCGGCGCTCACCCGCGCCGTGCGGAACCGCGCGTCGCGATCGAGCTCGACGATCCCACCGTCGGGGCACTTGCCGCCGAACAGGATCTGCACCGCGGTCGGCGGCCGCGGGTCGTGGATCGTCAGCGTCGTGCCGGCCGCGACGCGGAAATCGAAGTACGTCGGGATCGCCTCGACCACGCGGATCGTGCCGGTGCGCGACAGCGACGCGCTCTCGCCGCGGTTCATGTCGAGCTCGCTGCCCGGCGCGCCGGTCAGCTTGGCGGCGCCGCGCTGCATCGCGATCCGCGCGTCGCGCCGCCGCTCGGCCGGGACATCGAGCCGCGCCTCGGCAG
>JBQCJR010000157.1:0-3065 GCA_051952595.1 Kofleriaceae bacterium | reverse complement strand
CATCGCGCCGTAGGTCTGCTCGGGCAGCACCTGGTCGGCGACCGCGCTGGTGTCGTCGGCGGGGCCGGTGAGCGGATGGGCGGGGCCGCCGGTCCACGCGCCGCGCTGGCCCTGCGCGACGCTGCCGATCGGCCCGCGGAAGCCGAGCCGGCGGTCGAGGTTCTCGAGCCCGCGGCGCAGCGCGCCCTCGGCGGCGGTCTGCATCCGCCCGTCGAGCGTCGAGTAGAACTTGAGCCCGCCCTTGAACAGATCGTTGTTGCCGTAGCGCTGGGTCGCGAGCTTGCGCACGTACTCGACGAAGTACGGCGACGCGAGGTGGTTGAGCGGGCTCTCGTCGACCAGCGCGATCGGCTCGGCGAGCGCGGCGGAGTACTCGGCGTCCGAGATGTACTTGTCCTCGCGCATGTGGCCGAGCACGTAGCGCTGGCGCTCGCGCGCGAGCTGCAGGTTGCGGTGCGGCGCGTACTTGGTGGGCGACGCGACCAGGCCGGCGAGCATCGCGGCCTCGGCGACGGTGACGTCCTCGATCTCCTTGCCGAAGTAGGTGCGCGCGGCGGCGCCGACGCCGTACGCGCCGTGCCCGAGGTAGATGTGGTTGAGATAGATCGAGAGGATCTCCGCCTTGGTGAGCTCGCGCTCGAGCCGCACCGCGAGGATCAGCTCCTTCATCTTGCGGCGGTATTTCTGCGCCTTGGCGATCTGCTCGTACTCCTCGGGCGTCGCGCCGAGCGCGCCGATCTTCTCCTCGCCGACCAGCAGGGTCTGCTTGAGGATCTGCTGGGTGATCGTCGAGCCGCCTTGCTTGATCGCGCCGTCGGACCGGAAGTTGGTCCACGCCGCGCGCACGATCCCGACCAGGTCGAACCCCTTGTGGCTGTAGAACCGCCGGTCCTCGGCGGACAGGAACGCCGCGGGGACGTGCGGCGGCATCCGCTCGAGCCGCACGATCCGGCGGTTCTCGATCGAGAACGCGCCGACCTCCTCGCCGTCGGACGACAGCACGACGCTCTTGCGGTTGGGCTGGTAATCGAGCAGCTGCGAGAGATCCGGAGGCAGCTCCTCGTTGAGCGTCATGACCCCGTAGTAGATGACGGCGGCGGCGAGCGACGCGCCGTAGATCGCGAGCAGCAGGATCAGCCGCAGCAGCGAGAACGCGCGCAGCCGGCGGCGCCTGCGCTTGCGCGGCACGGCGCGCGGGAGGTCGGGTGGCACGTCACCAGATGCGACTCGCAAGGGGCGCGCGGGCTCGGCCACGGTATGCTCAGTCTATGAGGTCCTCGCGCAGCCTGCACGCTGCGTTGTTGATCGTGGTTGGCATCGCGGTGGTAGGCGACCTCGCGCTCGGCCAGCCGGCGGCTCGATCTCGATCCCGAGCGTCGGCGGGCGCGGGTCCGGGCTCGGCGGCGGGCGCGGCGACTCCGGCGGGCAGCTCGCCGGTGGAGTCGAGTGATGTCCCGGAGTGGCGGGCCAGCCCGCCGCGGTTCGCGGTCGCGCCGTTCGACAACGAGTCGGGAGTCCAGGCGTTCGACTGGCTGGTCGCCGGCGCGCCGTTCGAGATCGCCGAGAAGACCGAGGACGTGCTCGGGCTCGAGCCGACCGGCGGCTCGCTGCACGTCTCGGGCGAGCGGGTCGAGGCCGAGCCGGATCCGGTGGCGGCGTTCGCGGCCCGGCGCGCCGCGAGCTACGTGATCACCGGCTGGGTCGATCGGCCGCGCTGGCAGCTCCGGATCGGGCTCGCGATCTGGAAGGTGACCGGCCGCTCGGCGGTGGTGGTCGCCGAGGCGCAGCGCACCGGCGACGTCAAGGCGTACCACCAGCTGCTCGGCGACGCGCTCGGCGACGCGTGGGCCAAGGCGGGCGTGCCGGTCGACGTCGAGCGGCGGCAGAAGCTGCAGCGCGCGCTCGCCGCGGATGTCTACGCGGTCAACCTGATGGGGCGGGGGCTCGGCCACCTGACCGGCGCGCTCGGCGCGGTCAACCTGAAGGCGGCCGAGCACGATCTCGAGCGCTCGGTGTTCATCGATCCCAAGTGCTACGAGGCGCAGCGGCTGCTCGGCGAGCTGTACCTCGCGCTCGCCGCGGATCCCAAGGCGGCCGACGCCAAGCTGATCCAGCGCGCCGCCGGCAAGTTCAACTACGCCAACGACCTCGCGCCGGCGGACCTCGCGTCGATGCGCGCGGCGGCGACCGGCGCGACCCGCGCGGGCAAGCACGAGGTCGCGCGCGATCTGCTGCGTGCGTTCGTGACCCGCAAGCCGTGGGACCTGGACGCGCGCTTCGAGTACGGCGCGTCGCTGTGGCACACCGGCGACGCCTCGGCCGCCGAGCGCCAGCTGCAGCAGGTGACCGCGCGCAAGCCGGACCACCTGGCGGCCCGCCGCGTGCTGGTGCTGATCCACGCGTCGCGCAGCGATCGGCAGAAGCTGGTCAGCGAGCTCGAGGCGATCTCGATCCGCGCGCCCGGCGATCTCGACATCAAGGCCGAGCTGGCCACCGCGTACGGGTCGGTCGATCGCTGGGACAAGGCGGTCGCCGCGCTCGAGCAGCTCGCCGCGGCGCGGCCCTCGGACCTCGCGCTGCTGGTCCGGATCGGCGACGCCAAGCGGCGGCTCCGCGACCTCGAGGGTGCGCTCGCGTGGTACGCCCGCGCGCAGAAGCTGGCGCCGGACTCGAGCTTCCCCGGGTTCGCCGCGGCGCAGGCGCTCTACGACGCCGGCCGGCTCCCCGAGGCGAGCCGCGCGTACAACCTGCTGCAGCGGTTCCGCGACGAGCTCCCGGTCGCCGAGCAGGCGCTCGGGGCGATCGCGCTGCGCCAGAACCGCCCCGACGACGCGGCGTGGTACCTGCGCAAGTCGGTCCGCGAGGCGCCTCGCTCGGTGATCGCGTGGCGCTCGCTGGTCGCCGCCGAGCTGGCGCGCAAGGATCCGGCGTACGCGCTGACGGTGCTCGAGCGCGCGCTCGCGAGCTGGCCGCGCGATCCCGAGCTGCTCTACCTCGCGGGGATCGCCCGCGCGCACAGCGGCGAGCGCACCGAGGCGCACCAGCTGCTGCTCCGCGCGATCGAG
>JBQCJR010000156.1:0-2962 GCA_051952595.1 Kofleriaceae bacterium | reverse complement strand
TCGGCGAGCAGATCGATCAGGTGCTCGGCGCGTGGCTGGCGGCGCGTGGGCTCGGCGCGCTGCCGCGCCGGTTCGAGCCGGTCTCGGCCGACGAGCTGCTCGCCGCGGTGCGCGCGATCGGCCCGCTGCTCGTCGAGCACGCGCGCATCTTCCGGCCGCTGGCGCAGGCGCGCACCACGAGCCTGGTTGCCGATCGCGACGAGGACGACCCGCCAAGCGCGAGCGCATCGCTGCCGGCCGGGGCGGCGCGCGCGAGCCGCGCGGTGGCGCAGCGCCTGCCGGCCGCGCTGCGCGTCCCGGCGCTCCGCGTGCTCGAGCTCGCGCTGCGCGAGGATCTCGGCGACCTGATCCTGGCCGCCGATCCCGAGCATCCACGGGCGCGGTTCGCCCAGTTCCTCGCGCGGGCGGGGCAGGGGCGCGACTACGCGTTGCTCCGCCGGGTGATCGCCGCGGCGCCCGGGTGGGCGCGGCCGTACGGCGAGCTGGTGCGCTCGTCGGGCGCCGGGGGCGATCCGCTCGCGCCGACCGAGCTCGAGGCGGTCGCGGGCGCCGGCATCGCGGCGCTGTGCCGGCCGGCGCAGCTCGATGTCGTCGATCTCGCCGCCGAGCAGCTGCGCGCCGACGGCCGGGTCGACGAGGCGCTGCGCCTGATGGAGCGCGCGCTCGAGCTCCACGATCAGGAGGTCCGCGCGCACCGCTCGCAGCTCCACTTCCATCGCTCGGCGGAGCGCACCGGCGCGTGGCTCGCCCAGGCCGAGCGATCCGCGCGGCTACACGGCTGCCCCGGGGATCCCTCGCTGCCGCGGGCCCCCGAGCAGATCCAGATCGACCTCGGGCTCGCCGATGCGCTGCTCCACGCCGGCCGCCTCGACGAGGCGATCGCGCTGCGCGCCGGACGGCTCGCCGGGCGCGAGGCGCACTGGCCGCGCCACGCCCAGATCCTGGCCGCGTGGCGGCAGGATCCCGCGGAGCGCGCCCGCTGCGCCGCGCGCGACGCCCACCTGCGCGGCGATCCGGCGCGGGTCGTCGAGGCGCTGAGCCGCGCCGAGCCCGCGGATGGCGTGGAGCTGGCGGCGCTGCTCGACGCGCTGGTCGCGCTCGGCCGCGAGCACGAGGTGCCGATCGCGTGGGCGCGGTTCGGGTCCGGTCGCGGCGTGCGCTCGCCGGTCGCGCGGCTCGCCGCGGCGCGTGGGCTGCTGATCGCCGGCGAGTGGCGGCGCGGCCTCGAGGAGCTGTGGCGGGTCGAGCTCGCCGAGCCGGGGCGCGACGAGCAGGTCGCGATCGCGCGGTGCGGCTGGCTGCTCTCGAGCATGCCGCTCGAGCTCGCCGAGGCGGCGCTCGCCGAGCGCATGGCGATCGGCGCGCATACGCTCGCGCGGCGGATGGCGCGCGACATCGCCGACTTCGTGCCGGGCGCGGCGGGCAGCTCGATCGTGCTGCGCGCGCTCGGCCACGCCGCCCGGTCGCAGCCGCTCGAGCTCGAGCCGGCGTGGCTCGCCGCGCTGCCGATCGCGCCGGCGGCGGCGCGCGCGGTCGACGCGTTGTTCGGCGAGCTGCGCGGCGACGGCGATCCGCGGGTGCGCGCGGATCGGCTGGTCGAGCGCTGGCTCGATCCGGTGTTCGCGCACGCCGGCGAGGACGAGCCCGCCGCGATCGCGCAGATCGCCACGTACGTCGCGGCGCAGGCGCTCGGCCGCTACCTCGCGGCGACCACCGCGGCGCCGAGCCCGCTCGCCGGTGGGCTGCGCACGGTCGCCGCTGAGGCGCTCGCGCTGGTGCGCCGCCACCGCGCCGCGCTCGGCGATCGCGAGGCGCGTGGGCTGCTCGCCGCGCTCGAGCCGGTGCTTCGCCGCGCGGATCGCTGGGTCGGCACCGCGTGGCTCGCGACGGTCGAGCGCAGCTGCGGGATCGACGAGCGCGCCGCCGGTGACGTCGCGGGGTTCGCCGCGGACTGCGCGACGGTGGCCGCGCGGATCCTCGGCCCCGAGGAGGCCGCGGTGCTCGCCGCGTCGGTCGCGCGGATGCACCGCGAGCGCGCCGAGGGCTGGGAGTCGGCGACCGGCGCGCAGGCGGCCCAGCTCGTGCGCCACACCGGGTTCGCCGGCGTCGAGGAGTGGGCCGATGCGATCGTCGCGCAGCTCGCGCGCGGCAGCCTGGAGCTCGCCGACGCGCTCGACGCGCTGCTCACCGCCTGTTATCTCGCCGAAGGCAGGAGCGCGATCCCGTGCGTGCACGCGGCGCGGCTGCTGCTCGAGTCCAAGCGCGGTCCGGCGGCGCTCGGCGTGCTGGCGAGCGGGCTCGCCGCGGCGGGTGGCGATCGCGACGCGCTCGTGGGCTCGCTCGCGGAGCTGTGGCAGCGCAGCGCGCCGGGCGTGCCGCTCGAGCGCGACGCGGTGCTCGCCGGGCTCGCCGAGGCGCTCGCGCGGGGCGAGCTGCCGCGCGCCGAGAAGCTCGGGCGCTGGGCGATCGCGCTCGATCCGGCGAACGCCGAGGCGCACGTCCAGCTCGGCACCGCGCTCGCGCGCCAGGGCAAGCGGCTCGACGCGCTCCAGGTGCTGGCGCGCGGCGATCGGGCGCGGGCGAGCGAGCGGGTCGCGCGCGCGCTGGTCGAGGCCGGCCGGGCCGCCGAGGCGCTGGAGGTGCTCGAGCACGCCAGCGCGTGGTTCGCGACCGCCGAGCCGTGGCGAGCGTACGCGCAGATCGCCGCGTCGGCGGGCGATCCGCTGCGCGCGGCCGCAGCGGAGCAGTGCGCGGAGCGACTCGCGGCTGGAGGAGAGCGGGGCGATGGAGCGATGTCGTCGGCGAGCGAGCGCGGCGGGCGCGGGGCGGTGTCTGCGAGCGAGCGCGGCGGGAGCGGGGCGGCGTCGGCGAGCAGGGCGGCGTCTGCGAGCGAGCGCGGCGGGATCGGGGCGGTGTCTGCGAGCGAGCGCGGCGGGAGCGGGGCGGCGTCGGCGAGCAGGGC
>JBQCJR010000155.1:0-3234 GCA_051952595.1 Kofleriaceae bacterium | reverse complement strand
CTCGGCCGCCAGCGAGGAGGCGGCGCCGGCCTGACAGTGCCGGCGGACGGCCTTACTCGCTCGGGACCCACCCCGTCCGCCTCGCGCGCGCGTTGACGAGAGCTCGCACTTGAGGCCGCGCGGCGAGATGAGATTCGTGCTGTCCGCCTTCGATCGCGACGACGCCGGCGCGTTCTCCGAGGGGTGGGAGCTCGCAGGCAAGGCAACGCGAACACGCGCGCTGACGGGGCCATCGATTTCGGGACGAGCCGGCTACGGCGCAGGTAGGTCGAAGCTCAGCTTCGTCAGCTTGCCGGGCTGGATGGTTACCTGGCGGCGCACTGGTGGATGGCTCGGGTTCTTGAAGAGCAGGGTGTAGCTGCCGGGCGCGAGTGGTAGGTCGGCGAACGGGGTCTCGCCGAGCAGGCGCGTGCCGAGGAAGACTTGGCTGTATGGCTTGGTGCGAACGGTCAGCGTGCCGCGCGCCGGCGCGGGGCGAGTGGAGCCGCCGGTGCGCCGGGTGAACGGGATGTCCTGGACCAGATCGACGCCCTCGAAGATGTGGATCTCGCGGCGCTCGGTGACCCAGCCGTCGAGCTCGGCGATCACCTTGTACTTGCCGGGCGCGAGCGCGAACTCGGCGGGCGCGATGCGGCGGTTGTCGCCGATCTGCACGGTGCCGCCGGCGGGCGCGGTCGAGACCTTGTAGAGCGATGGGGCGAGCGCGGCATCGGGAGGGTGCGCGTCGGGAGGCGGCTCGAGCTCGATCTGTGGATCGATCGCGATCGCGTCGAGCGGCGACGCGTCGATGCGGCGTGGCGAGGACGCGGCGAGCTGCGCATCCGCCGGGGCGCGCGGCTCGCTCGACGAGTCGCGCGAGCGAACCGCGAGCGCGAGTAGGAAGCTGACGAGCGCGATCCCGAGCAGAGCGGCGAGCAGGAGCGCGCGGCGCGGCAGAGGGCGCGTCGGCTCGGTGCCGAGCGGGTTGGGGGTGAGGCGCACGGGTGGGAACCCGTCGGGGTGTAGGATCGGGCGCTTGCCGCTCGGGTGCAGCACGGTCGCCTCGTCGGCGAACGCGTCGCCGAGGATCACGGCGGGATCGGGTCCGGTCGATTCGGACGCGGCGCGCAGGGGCGGATCGTCGAGGTACGTGTCGTGTGCGGCGGTGATCCGGCTCGACAGCCGCAGCTCGGTCGCGAGGGTGGGCGGCTGGATCACCGTCGGGTGGAGGTCGTCGTGGAGGGTCTCGGCGGTGTCCTCGGGCTCGCGCGCGAGCGACGCGCCGATCAGCTGGCTGGGCGGTCCGAGTGGGGAGAGGCGCGTTCCGCTGGGCGCGGCCATCGTGCTGGGCGCGGCGAGCGTGCCGGGCGCGGCGAGCGTGCCGGGCGCGGCGAGCGTGCCGGGCAGGCTGGAGTGTGTGCCGGTCGACTCGCGCGGGAATCGGGCGCGGACCCACGCGGCGAGCTGCATCGGGGTCGCGAGCTCGGGCGAGACTTTGATGAAGGCCTCGAGCGCGGTCGAGAGCTCGGCGGCGGTCGCGCGCTGGTCGCGGCGGGTCTCGAGCGCCCCGTCGATCGCCAGGGCGAGCGCGGGTGGCGTGCGCGGCGCGGCGCGGCCGAAACGCACGAGCATGACCTCGCGGATAGCGCGCAACGCGGTCACGGCGTCGCCGCGCGGCACGATCGGCCGGCCGACGAGCAGCTCCCACAGCACGATCGCGAGCGAGAACACGTCGCTGCGCCCGTCGAGCGGCGCGGCGATCGTCTGCTCGGGCGACATGTACGCGTACTTGCCCTTGACCTGCCCGGGGTTGGTCAGCTGGTCGCTGAGCACGGCGGCCTTCGCGATGCCGAAGTCGCACAGCTTGACCACGCCGTCGTACGACACCATGAGGTTCGCGGGCGAGACGTCGCGGTGGACGAGCCCGAGCAGCTTGCCGTTGTTGCCGCGCAGCTCGTGCGCGTAGTGCAGCGCGGCGGCCGCGTCGGCGCCGAGCCGCGCGATCAGCGTGGGAGACATGCGGTCGCGCTCGCTGGCGCGGAACAGCTGGCCGGCGTGGACTCCGTCGACGTACTCCATCGCGATGAAGTAGTCCTGGTCGACCTTTCCGAAGTCGTAGATGTGGACGATGTTGGGGTGGGTGAGCTGCGCGGCGAGCTTGGCCTCGCCGAGGAACATCTTCACGAAGTCCGGCGTGTCGACGAGGTGCGGCAGGATCCGCTTGACCGCGACGCGTCGATCGAAGCCCTCGAGCCCGCGCTGCTGGGCGAGGAACACCTCCGCCATCCCGCCGCGCGCGATGCGCCGCAGGAGCACGTACTGGCCGAACCGAATGCCACCCTCGGTTGGCACGGCGCGATTCTAGCTCGAATGGTCGTCGCCACGTCGAGGCCACCGCCGCTCGCGTTGCGCCCACGCGCGTGCGCAGTGGTGAGCGGAAGCCCCACGCCAGCCGGCGACGCGCGGGGCTGGTTCTGCCGGCATCGTCTGTGCAACTGTGCGATCGTGCAGCCGGTGCAGCGCTACGCCGTCGCAGCGATCGCGGGCGCCGGCCTGCTCGCCGGCTGCGGCGATGCGATCACGCTCGAGATCGCGAGCGATCGCCCGGTGCCCCACGGGATCGACGCGATCTGCGTCGGGATTGCCGACGACGATCCGGCGGGTGGCCAGTTCGGTCGCGCCTACCGGCTCGAGGGCGCGCTCGCCGCGCTGCCGCAGACGTTGCGCGTCGAGGCGGGCGGTGCGGACTCGGCGCTCGCGTGGGTCCGCGGCGATCGCGGCGGGGTCCCGGCGATCCGCGCCGCGCGCTCGCTCGACTTCGGCCGCGATGTCTCGCTCGAGCTCGCGCGCTGCCCGCGCGGCAGCGCCGGTGCACCCGCGGTGCGCGGCACCCCGGTGGGCCCCGCGAACGCGCGGCTGGTCGCCTCGCTCGGCGCCGGCGGCACGGTGATCGTCGCGATCGGCGAGTCCGGAGAGTCCGCCGTGATCGACGCGCGCGGCGGCGCGCTGGTCGCGACCCCCGGGCCAACGCCGCCGCCCGGTGTGGTCGTCGCGGCGATCCCGATCGACCTCGACGGCGACTGCGACGACGATCTGATCGTCGCGACGTCCGCGGCTCCTCCCGCGATCTGGCGCCGCGACCACCACAGCTTCGTGCCGGCCGGCGAGCTCGGCACCACCGCGGTCGCCGCGCTCGCCGCCGCAGATGTCGATCGCGACGGCGATCTCGACGTGGTCACCGGCGCCGGCAACGCG
>JBQCJR010000154.1:0-2016 GCA_051952595.1 Kofleriaceae bacterium | reverse complement strand
ACGAGTGCGCCACGTCGTCGCCGAGAGGGCCGGCGCGCCGCGGGCAACTCGCAGAGTGGCGAGCCGCCCCGCCGCGAAGGCGGGCGCTCGCACCTCGGCCAGACGGTTGCGATGGCGGGCGCGCGGGATGCCCGCCGGGTCGCGCGCCGACCGCGTGGCGTCGCGGCCCCGAGGTACGCAGCGGCGGTATACTCGGCGCATGTCGTCACGCGAGGACTGGCAGCGCCGGCTCGGCCCGCTTTATGGCGGTGCCGTCGCGCTCGTCCACTCGACGCCGTGGCGGTGGCCGACCGAGGTCGGCGACGAGGCGCGCGCGCCGGGCTGGGTGGTTGCGCTGGGTGTGCCGATCGGGCTCGTCGCGTGGCTGATCGCGGCGCTCGCGCGTGCAGCGGGGCTGCCGGACGCGATCTCGGGGATCTTCGGCCTCGCGATGCTGTCGCTCGCGTCCGCGGCGCTCATCGAGCGCGGCGTCGCCGAGCGGATCGACCAATGGCACGGTGCGCCGCGCGAGGGGAGCCGGCTCGCCGGTCGGATCGCGAGTCCGGCCGCGGTGCTCGTGCTGGTGTTCGCGACCCTGGTCCGCGCGTTCGCGATCGCCTCGATCCCACACGAGCGGTGGCTGTGGGTGTTTCTCGCGACCGCGGTGGTCGGGCGGTGGGCCGCGGTGCTGCTGCAGGCGCTTGGAGATCCGATCCAGCACGACGAGGCGCCTCGGTCGCTGGTCGCGACGCCCTCGCCGGCGTGGCTGACCGCCGCGATCAGCGGCGGCGTCGCGGTGCTCGCGGTGCTCGCGCTCGGCAAGATCGGCATCGTCGCGCTCGCGCTGACCGCGGTCGCCGCGTTCGGTTTGGGCCTCGAGGCGCAGCGTCGCGAGGGCGGCCTGTCAGCGCCGGTCGTGGCGTTCGCCGCGGCGATCGGCGAGCTGCTCGTGTTGCTCGTCGCGACGATCCGTTAACGCACCCCGAGCACGCCCGCGCGGAGAGGGCGTCTATCGCGCCCGCGGCGCTGGACGGAGCTCGCGGCACGCCGACGCCCGCGGCGCTCGACGGCACTGGAGCACTTCAGGGCGAGTCCGGGCGCGGCAACGGGTGGAGCTCGACGAGCGTGGCGCCCCAGCTGCCGCGCTGCGGGCCGGCAAGCGCGAACGAGCGCACCGCGGGGTGGCGCTCCAGCACGCCGTGAACGATGCGGCGCAGCGTGCCGGTCCCCTTGCCGTGGACGATCCGCACCGACGCGAATCCCGCCTCCTGGGCGGCGCGCACGTACTCCTCGACGACGTCGGCGCACTCCCGCGGCAAGAACGTGTGCAGATCCAGCTCGTCGGTGAGCGCGGCCGGCTCGCCGTCGGGCGGCAGCTCGTCAGTGGCGTCGGCGGTCGCGTCGGCGGTCGCGTCGGCGGTCGCGTCGTCGGTCGCGTCGGCGGTCGCGTCGTCGGTCGTCTCGGCGGTCTCCGCGTCGAGCGGCCGCGCGGGCTCGGAGGCGGCCCCGTCGTCGGGAGGACGTCCGGAGCGCCAGCGTCGCCACCAGCCCAGCATGGTCAGCCGGGCCAGTGGGTGGTCGAGGGGACGAACGGCACGACCCGCCGGCGGAGCTCAGGCGGCAGCCGCGCGTCGAGGATCTGGGAGACCTCGTCGGGCCGGTAGAGCTGCGAGAAGTGCATCAGCACGATGTGCTCGTTCGCGAACCGGTCGGCGCGCTCGATCAGCTCGTCGAGGTGGATGTGGCAGCCGGCGCGCGCGGCCTCGAGCGTCTTGCGCTCGTCGAGGAACGTGCACTCGAGGACGAGGACCCGGGCGCGGAGCAGCTCCGGAGCGTGGTCGAGCGCGGAGACCAGGGTATCGGTCGCGTAGGCGAGCTCGACCCGGTCGTCGTACGTGGTGACGTCCTCGCCGGCGCGGCGCCGCGCCGCGCTCTCGGGGGCGGGCAGGCCGAGCAGCACCGGCATGATCTTGGCGACCCGCCGCACGAACAAAAAGCCGAAGGACGGCACCCGATTGAACGTGCGGACCGCGCGGA
>JBQCJR010000153.1:0-4354 GCA_051952595.1 Kofleriaceae bacterium | reverse complement strand
TCACTGGTGCGTGCTCGCACGTGCGGCGTGCGCGCGATCGCGTGGTGCTCCGACTGGATGTCGACGTGGGCGAGAGCCACGCGATGCGGCTCGTCGTCGATCACGGCCGCCTTGCCCGCAGCCGCGTCGCCCTCGTAGACGATCTCGTAGCCATCATCGGCGATCCCGACGACGCGCGACCCCGGATCGCCCGGCGGCGCGGCGGCGATCGGCGACGCGACCTCGACCGGCAAGCTCGGCATCGCGCCGTCGACGGCGGCGGTGACCAGCTGCGCGCGCAGGAGATCGACCTGGCGCTGGAGATCGCGGACCTTGCGGTCCTGGACGCGACGATCCGCGCGCAGCTCCGCCACCGTCTGCGAGAGCCGGCGATTGTCGTCCTTGAGCGCCGCCATGGGCGACGCACAACCGACGACGAGCAACAGTCCGATGGCAGATCTCACGGTTCCCGAAATCGTAGGTCGCCGCTCTCGTCGACGCAAAAAATCACTGCCGCGTGGTCATCGAAGGACTTCGATAAGCGCCCCCTGGATGGGCCCAAGCGCGGCCGCGCGAGCCGCGAGGGACGGCCCTAGCGCGTCGCCGCGAGGATCTCGCCGGCGCCCTGTGCGAGCAGCTCGTCGGCGAGCGCGGTGCCGAGCGCGGCGGCGTCCCCGGCCGCACCGGCGACCTCGGCGCGCAGCATGCGCGAGCCGTTCGGCATGCCGCACAGCCCGAGCACGCGGAGGCCGCCATCGGGCAGGTCCACGGCGTGCGCCGCGAGCGGGGTCTGGCAGCTGCCGCCCATCCGCAGCAGGAACGCGCGCTCGGCGGCGACCCGGCGCGCCTCGGCCTCGTCGTGGATCGCGCGGCGGACCCGGTCGATCACGGGGCGATCGCCGGCGCGCGCCTCGAAGCCGAGCACGCCCTGGGCGACCGCCGGGATGCTGAGCTCGAGCGGCAGCACCTGGGTGATCCGGCCGGCGAGCCCGAGCCGGGTCAGTCCGGCGGCGGCGAGCACGATCGCGTCGAACTCGCCCTCGTCGAGCTTGCGCAGCCGGGTGGGCACGTTGCCACGCAGCATGCGGATCTCGAGGTCGGGGCGCCGCGCGAGCAGCTGGCACTGCCGGCGCATGCTCGAGGTGCCGACCCGCGCGCCCGCGGGCAGCGTATCGACGGTGACCGGCGCGCGCGCGCACAGCGCGTCCCACGGCACCTCGCGGCCGGACACCGCGATCAGCTCGAGCCCCGGCGCGAGCGCGGGCGGCACGTCCTTCATGCTGTGGACCGCGACGTCGGCCGCGCCGGCGAGCAGCGCCTGCTCGATCTCCTTCACGAACAGGCCCTTGCCGCCCACCTTGGCGAGCGGCACGTCGAGGATCCGGTCGCCCGACGTCGTGATCACGTTGAAGTCGATCTGGAGCGCCGGCTCGACGGCGAGCAGCCGGGCCTTGAGATGTTCGGCTTGCCACAGCGCGAGCTGGCTGCCTCGGGTCGCGATCACCACACGTTCGGTCACGTCACTGCCTTTCATCGGGTCGGGCCCGGAGCTGCGGCGGCTCCACGTCCGCCGCCTCCGGGGCGAGGCGCGGCTGCGAGTCGCGCCCCTCGTCACGGCTCGGCTCGAGGCCGAAAAGATCGCACAGCACCTCGGCGCGCAGCGCGGCCTCGTCGGACGAGGCGGACTCGCGCAGCGCGGCCGTCGGGTGGTGCAGGAGCTTGTTGACCACGAGGTTGACCAGCCGCTGGACCGCCTCGCGCTGCTGGGCCGGCGTGTGCTCGCGGCGCGCCATCGCCTCGAGCGTCTTCTGCAGCTCGGCCTCGGCCACCTGCGCGAACCGGTCGCGCAGCGCGCGGATCGTCGGCACCACGCCCTGGCTGCGCAGCCAGTGCTCGAACTGACCGACCTCGTGGTCGACGATCCGCGACGCGTGCTCGGCGGCCTTCGCGCGCTCGGCGAGGTTCGCCGCCACCACCTTCTCGAGGTCGTCGATGTCGAACAGGTACACGTTGTCGAGCTGGCCGATCTCCGGCTCCGCATCGCGCGGCACCGCGATGTCGATCACCACCATCGGCCGCCACTTGCGCGCCTTGGTGACCTTCTTGAACAGCGCGCGGGTCAGGATCGGCTCGCGCGCGCCGGTCGAGCTGATCACGACGTCCGCCTCGGCGAGCAGCTGCTCGAGCTGATCCCACGGCCGGGCGACCCCATCGATCTCGTCCGCGAGCGCCGCGGCGCGCTCCGGCGACCGGTTGGTCACCACGATCCGCTGCGCGCCCGAGGTGTAGAGGTGGCGCGCCGCGAGCGTGGACATCTTGCCGGCGCCGACCACCAGCACGCGCTTGCCCGCTAGATCGCCGAACCCGCGCGCCGCGAGCTCGACGGCGACCGACGACACGTTCGCCGCGCCGCGCGCGATCGTGGTCTCGGTGCGCACCCGCTTGGCGACCCCGAACGCGCGCTCGAGGCAGCGGCCGAGCACCGGCCCCGACGTGCCCGCCACGCCCGCCGCGCCGTACGCCGCCTTGAGCTGGCCGAGGATCTGCGCCTCGCCGAGCACCAGCGAATCGAGCGCGCTGGCGACCCGGAACACGTGGCGCACCGCCTCGTGCCCGCGGTGGTCGTACAGCACGTCGGCGACGTCGGCCGGGCGCAGCCCACGCATCTCGGCGAGGAACCGCCGGACGTGCCCGGTCGCGTCGTGGCCCGGCCGGGCGACCCCGTAGACCTCGACGCGGTTGCAGGTCGAGACCAGCAGCGCCTCCGCCACCGGGAGCGCCGCGGTCATCCCGCGCAGCACGCTCGCGAGCTCCTCGTCGCGGAACGCGAGCTTCTCGCGCACCGCCACCGGGGCCGTGCGCCAGCTGATCCCGACCACGAACAGCTCGCTCACCCGACCAGGCTCCGGATCAGGTAGATCGCGAGCACGCCGACCGCCGCCGCGAACCCCGCGAGGGTCAGCCGCGCCGCTCGCCTGCCCCGCCAGCCATAGACCTGGCGCGCGACCAGCAGGCAGGCGAACGCGATCCAGGTGACCGCCGCCAGCGGGTACTCGATGCGATCGAGCGACTCGCCGAGCTTGGCGACCCAGATCGCGCCGAGCACCAGCGACAGCGTGAAGATCGGGAACCCGATCCAGATCAGGCGGTGCGACAGCCGATCGAGCGCCTCGAGCGGCGCGCCGCGATTCTTGAACGCGATCGCGTCGAACTTCTTGCGCTTGAGCGCGCGCTCCTCGACCAGGTAGATCGCCGAGAGCGCGCTCGCGAGCGCGAACACGCCGACGCCGATCGTCGCGAGCGAGATGTGGATCCGGCCGAGCGCGGAGAGATCCTCGCGCGCGGCGCCCACCGGCGTGAGCCGCGCGACCACCAGCATGATCAGCGACACCGGCATCACCACCACGCCGCCGATGGTCAGCCGGTACCGCATGCTCGCGATCAGGTAGCCGCCGGTCAGGATGAACGACAGGAAGCCGAGCGCCTCGCGGACCGACTGCGCCGGGTGCACGTGCTGCGTGCCGCGCCAGCCGATGTCGACGCCGTGCGCGAGGAACGCGACCCCGACCAGCCCGATCGCCACCGGACGCAGCCGGCGGTTGCCGGCGAGCACGATGAACAGCGCGACCGCGGCGGCGGCGTACGCGGCGGTCGCGATCCAGAACGCCGGGGACGGCGCCACCGAGAGCAGGCGCACCGATTCGGTCGAGGTCACCACGTGCGCGCCCCCGGCCGGCTCACAACAGCGGCTCGCCGATGAACCCGTCCACGACGTCGTAGGCGGTGTCCTTGTAGATCACCGAGCTCTCGAACTGATCGGCGCCCATCTCCTCGAGCGCCTCCTTCGACTTCACGCGGCCGACCAGGTCGTTCGGATCGTGATCCTGACCGGTGGCGCGCGTGAACGCGACGGCCGGCTTCATCAGGAACGACCGGCCGAGCTCGGTCAGCGTCATGCGATCCCCTTCGAGCGAGGCACGGCCTTCCGCTGTCCAGTTATCGAGGCGCTCCACCGAGATGAACAGGCGCGACATTCCTGCGGTCGAGCATACCGGCTAGGTGGTCGCCGGGCTACCTGGTGAGGTTGCCACCGCGGCTCCGGGGCGATATGTAAGCAGGACCCGGAGGTTTGTATGGCTAGCGCGAACGTCAAGGAGCTCACCGACGCCAACTTCGAGGCGGAGGTCCTCAAGTCCGACATCCCGACCCTGGTCGATTTCTGGGCCGTCTGGTGCGGTCCCTGCAAGCAGATCGCACCGATGGTCGACGCGCTGGCCGACGAGTACAAAGGCCGGCTCAAGGTCGCGAAGATGGACGTCGATCACCACCAGATCGTCCCGCAGCAGTACGCGATCAAGTCGATCCCGACGCTGCT
>JBQCJR010000152.1:0-11801 GCA_051952595.1 Kofleriaceae bacterium | reverse complement strand
CAACGCGCGCGCGAGGCGGACGGGGTGGGTCCCGAGCGAGTAAGGCCCTTCGTCGGCGCAGTCAGGCCGGCGCCGCCTCCTCGCAGGCGGCCGAGCGACGGGGCCCACCCCGCCGCCGTCAGCGCGCGTGTCCGCGTTCTCCGAAGCGCACGCGCTGGACCGAAGCCAACGTGGGTTCGCGTTCGACCCGCTGGGTTCAGGGCTCAAGCGCAACACCGGCCCAAGCTGCCCCAGCACTCGAGAACGCGCGGGTTCGAGCTCGAAGCGCACGCTTTCGACGGCGTCGGCTATCACTTGCGTGGCCTCGTCAACGCGCGCGCGAGGCGGACGGGGTGGGTCCCGAGCGAGTAAGGCCCTTCGTCGGCGCGGTCAGGCCGGCGCCGCCTCCTCGCTAGCGGCCGAGCGACGGGGCCCACCCCGCCGCCGTCAGCGCGCGTGTCCGCGTTCTCCGAAGCGCACGCGCTGGATCGAAGCTCGCGTGTCCGTGTTCTCCCGCGCGCACGTGCTGGATCGAAGCTCGCGTGTTCGGGTCGACGCTCGCGCTGTCGACCTGAGCCGGGCGCAACTAGCGCGGCTCGGGAGTCGCGAGCACGCGAGCGGCCAGCGCCGCTGCGATCGCGCAGGCGGCGAACCAGGCCAGCGAGACCGGCGCGTGGCCCGCATCGAGGTTAGCGCACGCGAGCGAGCCGTCGTCGGTCGCGGGCGCGATACCGGCAGCGCCGGCGATGGCAGTGGCGATCGAGGATGCCGAGATCATCGTGGCGAGCGCGATCAGCGCGACAAACAGCGCGTCTCCGGCGCGCGCGCGCGCCTGGCGGAGCGCGATCCTGGTGAGGCGTGGCGACATCTCAGCGCTGGGTCGTGGCGTGGGGCGCGGCCGCCGCGGCCGCGGTGCCGATCGAGGACACCGAGATCATCGTGGCGAGCGCGACGGCGACGACGAACAGCGCGTCGCGAACGCGCGAGCGGGTCTGGCGGGCAGCGATGTGGTCGAGGTGGGTCATGGCGAGCTCCTTGTGGACTTGGATGCGGGAATGGGCGGGCGCGGCGCGATCAGCGCGACGCGATCTGGGTCGACGCTGCCGCCGCGGCCGCGCCGATCGAGGCCACCGAGATGGCGGTGGCGAGCGCGACCAACGAGGCGAACAGCGCGTCGCGGACGCGCGTGCTGCGCTGGCGAGTGGCGATCGTGTCGAGTCGGTTGGTCATCATGGCTTCCCCCTTGTTCATCCCGCGCGCCAACTTTGTGCCGAGCGATTTCACGAGGTTGCAGTGATGCCCACCGGCTGCGAACTGTCGCAGGCTTTGTCGCAGTCCTGACGCTGTCGCAGGGTGACGCGCGCTCCCGGAACTCCAACGCCTGCATGGCCGCAGCTGCGTGGAGGGGCTATCGTCCTTCCATGAAGCTCAAGGGAACGATTCGCCGCAATGACCTCGAGGGTGGCCACTGGGTGCTCGAGACCGAGAGCGGCGAGACCTATCAGCTCGTGGGGCAGGCCCACTCGTTCAAGGACGGCATGAAGGCCGAGGTCGAGGGCAAGGTCGACAAGGCCGCGATGGGCATCGGCATGACCGGCCCCCACTTCACCGTGCAGTCGGTGAAGGCGCTCTGACCGCTACTGCGGGAGCTGGTACTTGACCTCGGCGCCCTCGACGACGCCGGGCTCCGAAGCCGGACACGTGACGCGCAGCGAGCCGGGGGCCGAGTCGGCCACTACGCAGGTGACCAGCCGCTCGCCGAGGCTCAGGCTGACCGCCGAGCCCGCGTCGAGCTTGAGGCCGTTCGGGACCTCGAAGATCGCCGCCGGCGCGGACACCGGAGCGATCTTCGCCACCGGGGTGTTCTCCGGCAGCTTCTGACCGACCTTCGCGGTCGGCGTGAACTTGCCGTCCTGCGTGACGCGGACGATCAGCTTCTCGAGATCGTCGGCCTTGTTGGCGATCTGCTCCTGCTTGTCGGCGAGGCTCTTCTCGCGATCCGCGAGCTTGGCCTCGGCGCGCTGAAGTTCCGCCGGGTTGTTCGACGCCTGCGCGGCATCGCGCAGCTTGGTCGCCGCGGCGATCTCCGCCGGGAGGCGCTTCTTGATCGCCGAATCGAGCTGGGCGATCGCCGCCTCGATCGGCTTGGCGCCCACGACCTTCATCACGATGTCGCCGGACTTCACGTCCTTCTCGGCCTCGATCCACTCGACCGTGCCGCCGAACATCGACAGGATCGTCTTGGGCTCCGGCGGCTCCATCGTGATCTTCGCGGTGACCGTCGGCGGCGGGGGCGGCGCGGGCGCCGGCTCCGGCTGCTTCGGCGGCTCGGGCGTCGGTTGAACGCTCGCGCTCGGAGCCTCGTCGCCTTCGTTGGACTTGTCGAGCAGGTACTTCCAGCCGAAGTAGACCGCCGCGCCACCGATCGCGAGGATCAAGAGGACGATCAGCACCGGGCTGACGCCCGACTTCGGGGCAGGCGGCGCAATCGGCTGTTTGTCTGGGACTTTCGGTAGATCGACCGCGGGCTTGGCGGCCTTGTCCGCCGACTTGTCCACAGACTTGTCGACAGGTTTGTCGGTGGCCTTCTCCGCGGCCGCCTTCTCGACAGCTGCCTTCTCCGCAGCCGCCTTCTCTGCTGCCTTCTCCGCGGCTGCCTTCTCTGCAGCCGCCTTCTCCGCGGCTGCCTTCTCTGCTGCCGCCTTCTCGGCAGCGGCCTCCGCGGCTGCCTTCTCTGCAGCCGCCTTCTCGGCAGCGGCCTCCGCGGCTGCCTTCTCTGCAGCTGCCTTCTCTGCAGCTGCCTTCTCTGCAACGGCCTTCTCTGCAGCTGCCTTCTCCGCGGCTGCCGCCTTCTCTGCAGCTGCCTTCTCCGCCGCCGCCTTCTCGGCCGCCATGTCGGTCGGCACGAGCTCGAGCAGATCCTTCGGAACCTCGACCGCCGACATCACCTTCGACTGGCGAACGGCTTCCTTGACGTCGTCCGGCCGCACCGCGATGTGGTCGCTGAGATCCAGCGACACCTCGCTGACCTGCGGCTTCGGCTGCACGGGCGGCTCGACGCGACCGGGCGCACCCAGCGCGACCTCCTCGATCGGCGCCTTGGGCTGCACCGGCGCGGTCGGTCCCGAGGCGCCGAGCTCGAGCTCGGGGGCCTCGGGCAGCTTCGCTCCCGGCTTCGCGGTCGCCCCGGCCTCGCCGAGCGCGACCGCTTGCGCCGGCGCCGGGCGGCTGGCCGCACCCACCACGACCCCCGACGCGAGTGGAACGTCACTCGCCGAGGCGCGGCCCACTGCGCTGTGATCGAGGTAGCCGAGCTCACCGAGCGTCGCGATCACCGAGCGGACCTCGCTCGGCGACGGCGCGACCCCGAGCTCCTCCTGCGCCCACCGGACCAGGCCAGCGACATCGCGCTCGCCGTCCATCGCGCAGGCGATCGAGAACTCGACCTCGTAGAACCGGAAGATGTTCCCGTTGTCCGGGTCCATCACATCGATGAACCGCGCGCCTTGGTCGTCGATCGGCTCGGCGACCAGATCCTGGCGGAACCGCGGGCGATCCATGGCGGCGGCCGGCTGCATCAGCCGCCCTTCCGGAGCTCGGTCAACACGAGCTTGGCGACCGCCTTCAGCGTGTCGAACACCCCGACGCCCTTCGGCGCGACGGCCTCGAAGCTCGGCACCTTCGTCGGGTTGAGCGCTTCCTCGAGCTCCGCCAGCGGGATCGCGTTCGGCAGGTCCCGCTTGTTGTACTGCACGACGTACGGCAGCTTGTTCAGATCGTAGCCCTGCTCCTGCAGGTTCTGGCTCAGGTTCTCGAGCGACTCGATGTTCGCTTCCATGCGCTCCATCTGCGAGTCACCGACGTACACCACGCCATCGACGCCCTTCAGGATCAGCTTGCGGCTCGCGTCGTAGAACACCTGGCCCGGCACCGTGTAGAGGTGGAACCGGGTCTTGAAGCCGCGGATCTCCCCGAGCGAGAGCGGCAGGAAGTCGAAGAACAGCGTGCGCTCGGTCTCCGTGGCGAGGGAGATCATCTTGCCCTTCGCCTCGGGATTGGTCTTGTTGTAGATGTACTGCAGGTTCGTCGTCTTCCCGCACAGACCCGGGCCGTAGTAGACGATCTTGCAATTGATCTCGCGCGACGAGTAGTTGATGAAGCTCATGTGGCGCGCTAGTCGTTGAAGAGGTTGTCGATGTCGTCGTCGGTGATCTCGGAGAACACCGACGGCTGGGAGCCGCTCTGGCTCTTCTGGACCATGACGTCGAGCACCGTGGTCAGCTCCGCGGCCGCCTTGCGGACGCGCAGCCGGACCAGCCCGAGCGAGCTGCGCTCGTCGAACAGCACCACGAGGATGACGCGCTGGCCGACGATCGAGATGTGGACGTTGGTCTTCTCCCCCTCGTGGAACTGACCAGCGAACTCCTTCTCGGCGAGCAGCTGCGCGATGCCGCCGGTCGCCGCGACGTTGCCGGCGGTGAGCGACGAGAGCGACGTGACATCGAGCTCCTGAACGTCTCCCGCCTGGGCGATCGCCTGGCCGTTCTTGTCGATGACGAGCACCGCTCGTGCGTTGGAGTCTTTGTGAAGAACCTCGCAGATCCGGTTGATCTGCTGGAGCTCCTCCTCGTACATGACGAGCTGTTGGATCATCGCGCCTTGGCTCCTGTGGCCACCGAGAGTTCGATCGTCTCCGCGAGCGAAGCCCGTGGTCTCCGCCGTCGAGTCACGGTACCAACGCGTCAGGATTCGTTCAACCTTTCCGCCCTTCTATAGAAGGCCGGACGGCTGGCATACGCGGCCTACAGCGTCGCCCGACCTGCGAGCGCGCGGGCGATCGTGGCCTGGTCGGAGTATTCGAGCTCGCCTCCGACCGGCAGCCCGGTCGCGATCCGCGACACCGTCACGCCCAGCGGCTTGAGGGTCCGGGCGATGTACATCGCGGTCGCCTCGCCATCCACGGAGGGGCTGGTCGCGATGATGACTTCGCGGACCGGCGGGTCGCTGCCCAGCCGGCGCACCAGCTCGGCGATCCGCAGGTCGTCCGGCCCGATGCCCTCGAGCGGCGATAGCAGGCCGTGCAACACGTGGTAGCGGCCGCGGAAATGCCCGCCGCGATCGATCGCGATCAGGTCCGAAGGCGTCGCGACGACGCAGATCGTCTCGGCGTCGCGGCGCGGGTCGGTGCAGGTCTGGCAGGGGTCGCCCTCGGTCATGGTCATGCAGACCGAGCACAGCCGGATCTTGTCGGTCACGTCGAGCAGCGCCCGCGCGAGGTCCTGGATCTGCTGGCGATTGCCGCGGATCAGGTGAAAGGCGAGCCGAGTCGCGGTCTTCTCGCCGATGCCCGGCAGGCGCGACAGCTCCTGGACCAGGCGGCGGATCGGATCGGCCATGGGCTCAGCGCACCAGAAGCGGGCTCAGAACATGCCCGGCATGCCGGGCATCCCGGCCATCGGGCCCATGATCGCCGCCATGCGCTCCTTGCTGGTCTCGCGGACCTTGGTCGACGCGGCGTTGATCGCGGCCGTGATCAGGTCCTCGAGCATGCCGATCTCGTTCGGGTCGACGACCGACTTGTCGATCCGGACCCGCACGACCTCGAACTGACCATTGACCGTCGCGGTGACCAGGCCACCGCCGGCGGTGCCCTCACACTCCATCTTCGCGAGCTCTTCCTGGACCCGAGCGACATCGCCCTGGAGCTTCTGCGCCTGCTTCATCAGCGCGTTGAGGTCGGGCATCTTGGGGCTAGACATCGGTCTTTATCTCCTTGATCTGCGCGCCGAACGTCTGGAGGACGTGCTTCGTGATCGGGTGCTCGCGAGCCTCGTGCTCGCGCTTGGTGCGCTCGGCGTTGCTGCGATCGCGGCTGGTCTCGAGGATCGACCGCGCACCGGCTCGCTCCGACTCGGCGGCATCGAGCAACCGGACGCTCAGCTTCACCGACTTCATGTCGGGGACGAGATCCTTGATCAAGGCACGCAGGTCGCCGAGCGTGCCGGCGTCCGCGGCCATCTCGCCCATGGAGTGGAAGTCGACCGGGAAGCCGAGCTCGACCTCCTCGGCGGTCCACCTCATCACCCGGGCGTGCTGGAACGGCCCGAGCAGGGAGAACTTCTTGCGCGCCTCGAGCTGGCCGAGCACCGCGCCCCACGCGCGCATCGCATCGTCGGGCGACGCCGGCACGCCCATCGTGGGCAGCGGCAGGTCGCCGTCGCCGCGCTTCGGAGGCGTGGGACCGGAGCCCGAGGCCACGGCGGACGCGCGCGGAACCGGCCCCGAGGGCTGCGCGAGCACGGGCGTCGGCGCGGGCGCGCGCTCGACCGGCGCCGAGCGCGGGGGCGGCGCGACAGGAGGCTCGGCGCGCTGCGGGCTCGACGAGGCCGTACTGTGTGCCGGCCCGCTCGACGAGGCCGCACCGTGTGCTGGCCCGCTCGACGCAACGGTGCTGTGTGGCGGTGCGCTCGTCCCGGCGGCACTCGATGCCGGCACGCTCGTCCCGGCGGCACTCGATGCCGGCGCGCTCGTCCCGGCGGCACTCGACGTCGGCCCACTCGCCCCGATGGCGCTCGAGGCCGGCGCGCTCGACGCGGCCGGCCCACTGCTCGACCGGCCCGGCGGAGAGGCGGAGGTGCGCGGCGGTGGACCCGCGGGTGCGCGCGGGCGCGCCGGTGGGCTACCGGATCCCGCACCCGATGCACGCGCCCCCTTGCCGGTGAGCCGCGCCTCGAGCTCGCCGAGCCGTTCGATCAGATCGCCGAGCGGCACCAGCGGCTCGACCGTGGCGACATCGATCAGCGCGCAATCGAGGACCAGCCGCGGCTGCAGCGTCTTGCCCAGCTCGTCGCAGCAGCGCAGCATGCGCTCGAACATCTGGGTGATCCGCGAGCGCTCGAGCCCACGCGCCTCCTCGAGCAGCTCCGCGCGCTCGTCCTCGGCGGCATCGACCAGCTCGGGTCGATCCGGCGCGACCTGGAGCACCGAGAGATCGCGTAGGTAGCGCACGATCGCGCGGGCCAGCTGGACCTCGTCGACGCCGCGCTCGATCGCCGACTCCACCGCGCCGAGCGCCGTTCCCGCCTCGCCGGCGGCGAGCGCGCGGACCAGCGTGCGGGTGAGCGTGCGATCCGCGACGCCGAGCACCTCGGCGACGTGCTGCTCGGTGATCGTGGCCGCACCGACGTACGAGATCAGCTGGTCGCACAGCGACAGCGCATCGCGCACGCTGCCGCCGGACTCGCGGACCAGCAGGCTCACCGCGCCGGACTCGATCGGCAGCTGCTCCTTCGCGAAGATGTTCGTCAGGTGCTGCGCGAGCCGCGACGCCGGGACGAGCTTGAAATCGTACCGCTGGCAGCGCGACAGGATCGTGTTCGGCAGCTTGTGCGGCTCGGTGGTCGCGAGCACGAACGTGACGTGCGGCGGCGGCTCCTCGAGCGTCTTCAACAGCGCGTTGAAGGCCTCGGTCGTGAGCATGTGGACTTCGTCGATGACGTAGACCTTCTTGCGCAGGACCGCCGGCTGGTAGCGCACCGCCTCGGTGAGCTCGCGGATCGCGTCGATGCCGCGGTTCGACGCGCCGTCCATCTCCTGGTAGTCGACCGCGCTGCCGCTGCTGATGCTCGTGCACGCGCTGCACGCGTTGCACGGCTCGGCGGTCGCGCCGTGCTGGCCCTCGTCGGGGCCGCGGCAGTTCAACGCCTTGCCGACGATCCGCGCGAGCGTGGTCTTGCCGCAGCCGCGCGGGCCGCAGAACAGGAACGCGTGGTGGACGCGACCCGCGGCGAACGCGTTGCCCAGCGTGCGCGTGACGTGCTCCTGGCCGACGACCTCGGAGAACGTCGTGGGCCGGTACTTGCGGGCGAGCACGAGGTACGACATGACGCGTCCGCCTCGGACTATACCCGCTGCCTCCGACGCTACAACGCTACGCTCTCGCAGATCTGCTTCGCCTGGATGATCGTCTGGTCTCGTAGATCGCCGAGCTTCGTGGACTCCGCGTCCTTGTAGAGCGAGCCGTAGCAGACGAGCAGGCGACCGCCCCACTTCACGACGACGCGGAACGAAGGCACGCCGCTGCCGTCGGTGCCCTCGAGGTACCAGGCCGCGCCGGCCTGGCGATCCTGACGCACCGCGAGCACCTTGTTGTCGGCGAGCCACTTCTTGTACGCGTCGCGATCGAGCGGCGCGCTCGCATCCTCGTAGCCGTAGCGGAACACGAACAGCGCGCTCTCCGAGCGACCGGGGAGCTTCGCGGCGAACGACAGCGTGGCGGGAGCGTAGACGTCGCGCTCCCAGCTCGCACCGAGCGCGAACTGGATCGCCGCGATCTCCGGCGGAACGCTCACCGGCGCCGGCGGAGCCGCGTGGTTGCTGATGATCGAGACCTTCGAGAACGAGGTGATCTTCGCCGGTGGGCCGCTGGCGCGTGTCGCCTCGACCGGCTTGGCCTGCGACGGCTCGGCGCTGCCCGCGTTCGCAGGCTCCGCAGATGCGACCTGAGCAGGCTCGGCGGTGGCGAGCTGCGTGGGCGCCGCGGAGCCGCTGCCGGGGGCTGCGACCTGAGCGACCTGAGCGGGCTCGACGACCGGCGCTGCTCGGTCGGAGCCCGGGCCCGATCCGACGGACTCCGTGCTCGCGACCACCGCGCCCGAACCAGAGCCCGAACCAGAGCCGGCCGGATCGCTGCTCGCGACCGCCGCGCCCGAACCAGAGCCCGCGCTGCTGCCCTCGAGCTCCTTCAGCAGGTCCGCACCGAACCCGTTCTTCTCATCGGCGCTCGTGGTCCCGCCGCCGCCTCCGCCACCTCCGCCGCCGTTGCAGCTCGCGAGCGCGAGCCCCAGCATCGCGATGACCGACCGGCGCATGTCGCGCTCTGTCATACCCCGAAAAGAACTGGAGCGACGATCGTTCGATCGTCGCTCCAAAAAAGGTGGCCCCAGGCACCCGCTATGTCCGCTACCGTTGCTCCCGTCAGGGCCTGGCGGGGTTCACAGCCTTCGCGTCACCCGGGACCATAAAGAAGTCACGCAGGAAGGGCGGCGGAGGGAGAGGGATTCGAACCCTCGGTACCTTTCAGTACACACGATTTCCAATCGTGCACCTTCGGCCGCTCGGTCACCCCTCCAAGGGTGGACAGTTGTCGTCGCCGGCAACGACGGGTGTTCGTCGCCGACTTCTCAGAAATTGCGGAGGGGGAGGGATTTGAACCCCCGGTGCTTTCGCACATCTGATTTCGAATCAGACACCATCGGCCACTCGGACACCCCTCCAGGAAACTATCGGTACTCGGGCCCTTTCCTCAGCTCGGCGAAGAAGGACCTCAGCTCTGCTGCACACGCCTCGCTCCGTACCCCTTTCACGACCTCGACGCGGTGATTGAGCCGCGCATCGGTCGCGATCTGGTACAGCGTCTCGACCGCACCTGCCTTGGGGTTGGTGCAACCGAACACGAGCCGGCGCACCCGAGCGTTGACGATCGCCCCGGCACACATCGGACACGGCTCCTGCGTGACATAGAGCGTCGCCTCGACGCGCCACTGACCGAGCGCCTGCGCTGCTTCGCGCAACGCGACGATCTCGGCGTGTGCCGTCGGGTCGCGATCGACCTCCCGTCGGTTGCGTCCACGTCCGACGACCGCGCCGTCGAGCACGATGACCGCGCCCACCGGAACGTCGCCAGCCGCGCCCGCTGCGCGCGCCTCTTCGAGGGCGAGTGTCATCCACTCGTCGTCTTCGATCGCACGCGCCGCCGCGCTGTCTGCCGTCTGTGCATTCATCTTGTTGCTACTCGTGTAGCGGATCCGAGAGGGGTCGAACCTCTAACCCCCGGTTCCGTAGACCGGTGCTCTATCCATTGAGCTACGGATCCTCGTTCAGTGCCTTCGTACGCGGAGAGAGAGGGATTCGAACCCTCGGTACAGGAAAACCCCCATACGCCGGTTTAGCAAACCGGTGCCTTCAGCCACTCGGCCATCTCTCCATACGGCCTGCGTTGCCGCGGACCGCTGGGCAAGAAAACGACCTGCTTGCCAAACGAAAGATAAGGAAACTGTCGGGCGGGAACGCGCACAGCCGCGTCCCGCCCATGACCACCTGCGTGACACTATTCGATTATCAGTCCTGCGGAGGAGGAGGGATTCGAACCCCCGGAGCTTGCGCTCGGCGGTTTTCAAGACCGCTGCCTTCGACCGCTCGGCCACTCCTCCAGGGCACGCCCTAGAGAGGTGGGGGGCAGTATAGAGATCGCGCGCTCCTTGTAAAGACGGATCCGAGCACTTCTACAAATTTGGGGGCACGAATCGCTCGGTGCCCCCGAGATAGGGGCGCAGGGCCGACGGGACGATCACCGAGCCATCGGCCTGCTGGTACTGCTCGAGGATCGCCACGAGCGTCCGGCCGATCGCGATCCCGGAGCCGTTGAGGGTGTGGACCGGCCGCGGCTTCTCGCCGGGCGCCGGGCGGTAGCGGATCTTCGCGCGCCGCGCCTGGAAGTCTTCGAAGTTCGAGCACGACGAGATCTCGCGGTAGGCGTCCTGGCCGGGCAGCCACACCTCGAGGTCATAGGTCTTCGCGGACGCGAACCCGAGATCGCCGGTGCACAGCGTGACGACGCGATAGTGCAGGCCGAGGCCCTGGAGCACGCGCTCGGCGTCCTGGCGCAGCGCCTCGAGCTCGCCGTAGCTGGTCTCCGGCGTGGTCATCTTGACCAGCTCGACCTTGTCGAACTGGTGCTGGCGGATGAGCCCGCGGGTGTCCTTGCCCGACGCACCGGCCTCGGCGCGGAAGCACGGCGAGTACGCGGTGTAGCGGCGCGGCAGCGCGTCGCCGTCGAGGATCTGATCCATGTGCAGGTTGGTGACCTGGACCTCGGCGGTCGGTGACAGGAACAGATCGTTATCCGGATCGTGATCCGGACCGGCGGCGAGCTGGAGCTTGAACAGATCCTGCTCGAACTTCGGCAGCTGGCCGGTGCCACGCAGCGACGCGCGGCGCACCAGCGCAGGCGGCCACACCTCTTCGTAGCCGTGCTGGGTGTGCAGATCGAGCATGTAGCTGATGAGCGCGCGGGTCAGCCGCGACCCACCCTGGCGCAGCACGGTGAACCGCGCGCCCGAGATCCGCGCGCCGGCCTCGAAATCGAGGATGCCGAGCGACTCGCCGACTTCCCAGTGCGGGCGCGGCGGGAACGCGAACACCGGCTTCTCGCCCCAGACGTGGAGCACCGGATTGTCTGCCTCGCCGGTGCCGCTCGGTACGCTGGCGTGGGGCGCGTTCGGGATCTCGAACAACCGTCGCTGGCTCTCGGCCTCGACGCTCGCGAGCTCGGCCTCGCCCTCCTTGATCTTGCTCGACAACGCCTTCAGCTCGTCGCGCGCCGCCGCGAACTCCGGCGACTTCTTGTCGAGCTTGGCCATCCGCTCGTTCGCCTTGTTGCGATCGCTACGCTGACCATCGAGCTCGGACTGGAGCTTGCGCCGCCGCTCGTCGAGGCTCCTCCACGTGGTCACCAGGTTGGCGACTTCGGAATCGCCGCGGCGCAGGACGTCGTCCATCCGGGCTGGATCGAGCATGGCTGACTCTCTTCCCTCGTTTGTGCAATGATCGAAGTAAGTTGGGGACGCACCCTACCAAGCGCTTAACCACCCTGGCAAGCTGAGGGTCGGATCCGTCGTGGACGTCCTCGCCACGCGGCTTTCGCTCCTCGAGTTTGCGGTCGAGCTATCCGGAGACCCGGATCGCGCGCTGGCCGAGCGGTTCCCGGGCGGCGCGCTCGCGGCGTTCGATCTGATCGTGCGCCGCCACCAGCGCGGCGTGTG
>JBQCJR010000151.1:0-7523 GCA_051952595.1 Kofleriaceae bacterium | reverse complement strand
TTGCATCTCGCAGGTGTACCGCCCCGCACCACCCTCGATCAACGCGCGATCGCGATGACTCGCGGCGCCCTCACGAGGAATCGCCGCAGACGATGCGTCACCGCGCCGCGATCGGTGGAATCGCGTCGCGGAGTGCCGGCGGCAGCGCCTTGGGCCGGCCATCCGTGCCGATCACCGCGTGCCGGGTGTAGCCCTCGGCGAGCAGCTCGCCTCCGCGGAGCACCCGGTAGGCGAACCGCAGCGACGCCGAACGGAGCTCGCTCACCCACACGTCGACGACCAGCAGATCTTCGTAGTGCGCCGGGCGCCGGTACTGGCAGTGCGCCTCGACGACCGGCAGCGCAACGCCCCAGTCCACGAGGTCCTGGTAGCTCTTGCCGAGGTCGCGCCAGTACGCGGCCCGCGCGCTCTCGAAGTAGCGCAAGTAGTTCGCGTAGTAGACGACCCCCATCTGGTCGGTGTCGCCGAAGATGACTCGGATCTCGTGGAGCATGAGCGGAACTTCCTCCGGATCTATCCGGCGATCCGGATGACCCTCGCCGGCTCGCGCACGACCGCCAGCCGATCGATCTCGGCCAGCGCCGCGCGCACGTGGCCCTCGCGCGCCTCGTGGGTCAGCACGACCACCCACACCGGATCCCCCGTCGTGCGGCCGCGCGCGCCGTCGCCGTCCTGCACCACCTGGGCGATCGACACGCCGTGAGAACCCAGGATCGTCATCAGCTGGCCGAGCACGCCGGGCTGGTCGACCACGCCGAACCGCAGGTAGTAGCGGGTCTGCACGTCGACCAGCGGCACCATCCGGCGGTCGATCGCCGGGCGCGGCCGCGCCGGCCGCTGGGCGCCCGCCACCCGCGCGAAGATGTTGCGGCCGATCTCGATCATGTCCGAGACCACCGACATCGCGGTCGGCAACATGCCCGCCCCCGCGCCGTAGTACAGCGACGGACCGAGCGCGTAGCTGTGCACGTAGACCGCGTTCTTCGGACCACCCACGTCGGCGAGCAGCCAGTGGGCCGGGATCAGCGCCGGGTGGACGCGCGCTTCGTAGGCGTCGCCGTGGTCGCGCGCGTACACCAGCGGCTTGATCACGTAGCCGAACTTGTCCGCGTACGCGAGATCGATCGGCTCCACGACGTCGATGCCGTCGCGCGGGATCGCCGAGACATCGACCCGGGTCCCGAAGCACAGCCCGACCAGGATCGCGAGCTTGTGCGCCGCGTCGCCGCCGCTGACGTCGAGCGTGGGATCCGCCTCGGCGTAGCCGAGCTCCTGGGCCTCGCGCAGGATGTCGCCGAACGGCCGCCGCGTCGCGGCCATCGTGGTCAGGATGTAGTTCGAGGTCCCGTTGACGATGCCGTGCAGCTGCTCGACGCGGTCCGAGGCGAGCCCCTCGCGGAGCACCCGGATGATCGGCACGCCGCCGCACACCGCGGCCTCGTAGTAGAGGTCGACGCCCGCGCGCTCGGCGGCCGCGAACACCTCCGCGCCGTGCTCGGCGAGCAGCGCCTTGTTCGCCGTGACCACGTGCTTGCCCGCGGCGAACGCGCCGAGCACCGCCTGCCGCGCGAACGTCGTCCCGCCGACCAGCTCGCACACGATGTCCACGTCGTCGCGGCCGATCGCGCGGTCGAGGTCCGTCGAGAGCAGCGCGCGATCCACCTCGACCACCCGCTTGGCCTTGTCCGGATCGCGGACGACCACCGCGCGGACCTCGATGCGCGCACCGAGCCGCTCCTCGATCCCCGCGGCGTTGTCCTCGAGCAGCTTGATCACGCCGCCGCCGACGTTTCCGAGCCCCAGCAGGGCCACCCCGATCGTTCGCGTCATGACCGTTTGTACGAGTAATGCTCGACCGCGATCATCCACCGGTCGCTGATCTTGCGGAGCACCAACGAAAGCGTGCCGTTCTCGGTGATCGTGGTCGTGCCATCGCTGAGCTCGCGGGTCATCGTGGCGATCCCGGTCGCGACGTCCGGAGCGAGCGACGCGACCTGGATGTCCTTCAGCCGGATCCGGATCGAGGGAGACCGGGCGAGGCGGTCCTTGAGCGCCGCCTCGACCGAGCTCCAGCCGAGCAGCGCGACGCCCTCGTGGATCACGACCAGATCCAGATCGTGCGTGTAGAGCTTCGAGAGCTCCTCCAGGTTCCGGCGCTCGTAGGCCTCGCGCCACTGGTCGATGGTCGCGCGCGCGGCGTCGACCACCTCGGTGGGCGTCAGCACCCTCGGCGCTTCCGGCTGCTTCGCGGGGCACCCGGCGCCGGCGAGCACGGCGAGGGTCGCGAGCGCGATCGCGATGCGCTTCATGCACCGTGTGTATCACGCTCGGTGTGCGTCCGCGCACGGGCGTGCGCCCTCGGTGCGGCGGGAGCGTACGCCCCGGCCCGCGCGATGCATCACCCATCGTCGGAGGAACCATGGTCATCACCTCCGGCACGACCTGGCCACCACTCCGCCACCCGCACGGGTCGTGGTGGGGGCTCTCGAATGATCTCAAGCTCGCGAAGCTCACGCTCGCCGGGCTCGGGCTGGCCGCGGCGGTGTTCTCCGCGCTGCTCGTGTGGGCGGTGACGCACTGGGCGTAGCCGGCAGGAAACGGTGTAGTGTCCCCGCCATGACCGAGATCGTCTGGCTACACGCACGCGAGGTGCTGGATTCCCGTGGCAACCCCACCGTCGAAGCCGAGGTGGGCCTCGACGGCGGCGCGCTCGGACGCGCGATCGTTCCGTCCGGCGCGTCGACGGGCGAGCACGAAGCACTCGAGCTTCGCGATGGCGATGCCAGCCGGTTCCTCGGCAAGGGCGTGCAGAAGGCGGTCGATCACGTGCGCGACGTCATCGCGCCGACGCTGATCGGCATGGACGCGACCGACCAGGCCGCGATCGACGCCGCGATGATCGCGCTCGACGGCACCCCCACCAAGTCGCACCTCGGCGCGAACGCGATCCTCGCGGTCTCGATGGCCGCCGCGCGCGCCGCGGCGCTCGGCCACGACCTGCCGCTCTACCGCTACCTCGGCGGGGTCAGCGCGGTGACGCTGCCGGTGCCGCTGATGAACGTCATCAACGGCGGCGCGCACGCCGACAACAACCTCGACATCCAGGAGTTCATGATCGTCCCGGCCGGCTTCGATCGGTTCGAGGACTCGCTGCGCGCCGGCGTCGAGGTGTTCCACCAGCTGAAGAAGCTGCTGTCGTCGCGCGGCAAGGCGACCAACGTCGGCGACGAGGGCGGGTTCGCCCCGAGCCTCGACAGCGGCGACGAGGCGCTCACCCTGCTGCTCGAGGCGATCGGCAAGGCCGGCTACCAGCCCGGCGAGCAGATCTTCCTCGCGCTCGACGTCGCGGCGTCGGCGTTCTACGACAAGGCCAAGAACGTCTACCAGTACGAGGGCAAGGCGCGCAGCGCCGCCGAGATGGTGGACCTCTACGCCGGCTGGGCCGCCAAGTATCCGCTGGTCTCGATCGAGGACGGGCTCGCCGAGAACGACTGGGCAGGCTGGAAGGCGCTCACCACCAAGCTCGGCAGCAAGCTCCAGCTCGTCGGCGACGACCTGTTCGTGACCCAGACCGCACGGCTGGCCCGCGGCATCCAGGAAGGGATCGCGAACTCGATCCTGGTCAAGGTCAACCAGATCGGCACGCTGACCGAGACCCTCGACGCCGTGCGCACCGCGCAGCACGCCCGCTACACCGCCGTGATCTCGCACCGCTCCGGCGAGACCGAGGACGCGTTCATCGCGGATCTCGCCGTCGCGACCAACGCCGGCCAGATCAAGACCGGCTCGGCTTCGCGCTCCGATCGGATCGCGAAGTACAACCAGCTGCTGCGGATCGCCGACCAGCTCGGCGACGAGGCGCGGTTCGGCGGCGCGTCGATCTTCCGCCGCTGACCATCGCGCTGGCCCGCGCGCTACTCCGCCTCGGTGAACACGTACTCGTGCTGGTCGTCGCGGGCCACCAGCGTGCGCTTGCCCCCGGCGGAGCCGACCACCAGCCCGAGCGAGAACCCCGGCGCGATCGTGTGGAACGAGACGCTGCCATCGGGGTTGCGGCGCGACGCGACCGGCGACGCGAGCTCGCCGAAGTCGAAGATCGTCGTGGCGCCGGTCCTCCGCACCACGAGCTCGCCGAGCGCCGGGCTGACGTAGCGCCGCGCGAGTCGGGCGACCTCGTCGCGATCCGGCGGCACGGTCAGGCTCTTGCGCATCCCGGCGACCCGCCGCTGGAGCGCCGCCGCGGCCGCGGTGATCTCGCGATCCGCCTTCGGCTCGCCGTCGAACAGCACCTCGAGCAGCTTGCGGGTGAACGCCGGCATGATCGGATTGCCGGAGTCCGCGTTGGTGAGCAGGACCGCACCGACGCCGTGCTCGGGTAGCCACAGCATGTTGCTCCGGTAGCCGAACAGCCGGCCGCCGTGGAGGACCACCGGCGTACCGTACGTGGTGTCGACCTCGAGGCCCATGCCGTAGGTGAGGTGGCTGCCCGAGGCGATCTGCGGCGCGACGCGCGCGGCGAGCGTCTCCTCCGAGATGTAGCGCCGGCCGCCCGGCAGCAGCCCCTTGTCGAGCTCCATCTGAACGTACTTGAGCAGGTCGCGCACCGTGCTCCACGCACCGCCGGCCGGGCGAACCCCGACGATCCCCTCGCTCGCCGCGGGCAGCGCGAACGCCGGCTTGCCATCGATGTCGGTCGCGTGGCCACGCGCGTAGTTGCCGCGGCGCGCGCGCGCGAAGTCGAGCGTGGTCGAGGTCATGCCGAGCGGATCGAACACCCGGGTCTGCATCGCGCGGTCGTACGCGGCGCCGAGCTCGAGCCCGGGGAACGCGACGTGGCCGCCGACGTACCCCGCCGCCGCGGCGATCGGGTTGGAGTACTGGTAGATCTCGCCGAGCTTGCTGGTCGGCTTCATCTGGCCGAGCCACGCCATCGCCTTCGCCGCGGTCCGGCGCTCGATCAGCCAGAACAGGTCCTGGCGTGGCACGCCGGTGCACGCGCATAGCAGGTGCTTGACCAGGATCTGGCGCGTGGTCTCCGGATCGCCGAGCTCGAACGACGGCATCAGCGAGCTCACCGGCGTGTCCCAGGTGAGCTTGTGCTCGTCGACCAGCTTGCCGAGCATGAGCGTGGTCAGCGCCTTGGTGTTCGAGGCGATCAGGTAGCGCGTGTCCGCGTCCACCTTCGCCGGCTTGCCGCGCTCGCGCACTCCGAAGCCGCCCGCGAACACCACCTTGCCGTGCTGCACCAGGCCGATCGAGACGCCGGGGACCTCGAGCTCCTGGCGGGCCCGCTCGATGAACGCGCCGATCTCGGCGATCCGCGCCGCGTCGAGCGGGTGCGCGGTGCGCCCGGCGAAGCTCTCGCGCGCGTAGCCCGGCGGCAGCAGCTCGTCCACGATCATCGAGATCTGCGCGCTGCGCTTGCCCGAGACCAGGTGGGCGACGTCGTAGATCCGCACCGTCCAGCGGTCGCCGCGCCGCATGACCCGCGCGGAGACGCTCCGCTGCTCGTTCGGCGAGGTCGCGTAGAGGTAGCTGCGCACGTCCTGCCAGCCGTCGGCGTCCGGCTCGGCCATCGTGGACTGGACCGGCCGCGGCGCTCCCTGCGGGTAGGCCGCCCACGCCTCGGCGAGCGCACCCTCGGCGTCGCGCGCATCACGGAAATCGACATCGATCACCGCGATCCGCGATCCGGCCTCGGGCGCCTCGACCATGGTCACCTTGCCATCGACGCGCAGGCGCCAGCCCGCCGGTGCCACGAACGTGTTGCCGGCCTTGGTGGTGACCCGCTCGTCGGCGGCGAGCAGCCGCTCGACCGGCGCCGGCGCCGGCGCGACCTCGGGCGCGACCTCGGCCTCTGGCGCGGCGGCGCGGGGCGGCTCGCCGGGCCGCGGGGGGCTGGATGTGGGTGCAGCGGAGCCACATCCCGCGGCGAGCAAGACGGCGAGCAGGCGGAATTTCACCGACACGCAACCGATGCCGCCGCCGGAAACTTCCTCAGCGCGCCGGGTCAAACCGGGTCACGGTGCGCAGAAACGATGCGTGCAGGTACTCGCGCTGGATCACCTGCGCCATCTCCTCCGCGGTGGCGAACCGCTCGTAGTCGACCCGGATCACCGGGATGACCTTCGAGATGCTCTCGACGAACTCCTCGTAGCCGTCGTGCAACGCCTGCAGGTAGCTCAGCTCGATCTTCGACTCGATGTCGCGGCTGCGCATCCGGATCCGCTCCGCCGATGCCTCGGGCGAGACATCGAGGAACACGATCACGCTCGGCTTGCACATGAAGTTGCTCATGTTGCGGAACAGCTGCACGTACGTCCGGTAGTCGCGCTCGTCCATCAGGCCGGTCCGCGCGAGCATCTTCGCGAAGATCGAGTCCTCGTAGATCGTGCGGTCCTGCACCGCGGAGCGGCCGCGCCAGATGATCTCCTGGTGCTGCTGGAACCGGCGGTTCAGCAGGTACACCTGCATCGCGAACGAGTGCCGCGCGGTGTCGCGGTAGAAGTCGGCGAGGTACTCGTTGTCGGCGACCGGCTCGTAGTAGGTGTCGATCCCGAGGTGCTGGCCGAGCGCCGCCGCCAGCGTCGACTTCCCCGCGCCGATCATCCCCGCGATCCCGATGAAGATGTTGCCGAACACCTCGCCATCGCGGACGACCGCAGGCGGACGCGCCGGCCCCGAGCCCTCCGCCGCGCTGCTGTAGATCTCGGTCTGCACGCGGCGAGCCTGCCAGGAGGCTCTGACAACCAGGCTAGCGTCGACCCTTGTAGCCCATCATCCCCTGGATCACGCCCTCGCTCGCCTCGGCGATCTCGCCCTCTTCACGCAACCGGTCCGCGCAGTCCGAGCACACCTTGCGGGCCTTGCCCGCGACCTTCACGGACACGAGCTTGTCGACGTCGTCGTTGCACTCTCGGCAGGTCGGCATCCCCAGATCCTAGCTGCTACTTGCCGCCGAGCACGTTGCGGGCGATCACGACCCGCTGGATCTGCGAGGTGCCCTCGTAGATCTGGAGCAGCTTGGCGTCGCGCATCAGCTTCTCGACCGGGTACTCCTTGGTGTAGCCGTACCCGCCGAAGATCTGGACCGCGTCGGTCGCCGCCCGCATCGCCGCGTCCGCGCCGTACGCCTTGGCGTAGGCGGAGGTGATCGCCGACAGGTCGCCCTTGTCGACCTGCCACGCCGCCTTGTGGGTGAGCAGCCGGGTCGCCTCGTACGAGATCGCCATCTCGGCCAGCATGAACTGGATCGCCTGGTGCTGCGCGATCGGCACGCCGAACGTCTTGCGCTCGAGCGCGTACGCCCGGCTCTCCTCGAGCGCGCGCCGGATCACGCCGGCCGCGGTCGCGGCGATCCACGGGCGCGAGCGATCGAACGTCCGCATCGCGATCTTGAACCCGCCGTCCTCGGGGCCGACCAGCGCGGACTTCGGCAGCTTGACGTCCTCGAAGATCACGTCGGTCGTGTTCGAGGCGCGGTGGCCCATCTTGTTCTCTTTGCGGCCCGGCTTGACGCCCGG
>JBQCJR010000150.1:0-4274 GCA_051952595.1 Kofleriaceae bacterium | reverse complement strand
CCGCGAACCCCGCGGCGTCGCGCGCCGAGCTGGTCGCGGCGATGACCGGCACCGACTACGGCGCGGTGATCTCGATGCACCTGCGCCAGATCGTGTACCACCTCTCGGCGATCGCCGCGTGGTACGTGCCGTGGGTGGCCGGCCGGTTCCTGCTCGGCTACTACGTCGGTCGCCGCCAGCTGTTTGCGGCCGACGGGGCGAACCACCTCCGGCTGTTCCGCTGGGCGATCGGGTTCGGGTTCGGGATCACCGCGATCGCGGCCGCGTTTGGCATGGGGACGCATTTCGCCGGCTACGAGCTGACGCTGCCTGGCCAGCTCGTGATGGTCGCGCTGATGGAGCTCTCGATGCTCGGGCTGGCCTGCGCCTACGCCGGCGCGATCGTGCTCGCGATGCAGCGCCCTCGCTGGCGGCGGTGGTGGATGGTGCTCGCGCCGGTCGGCCAGATGCCGCTCACCGTCTATCTGTCGCAGAGCGTGGCGTGCACGTTCGTGTTCTACGGCTGGGGGCTCGGGCTGGCCGGGCAGCTCGGCGGCGCGGTCACCGTCGCGATCGCGCTCGGGATCTTCGTGCTCCAGGTGATCGGCGCGACCCTGTGGATGCGGCGGTTCCGGTTCGGCCCGGTCGAGTGGGTGTGGCGCAGCCTGGTGTACCAGCGGCGCCAGCCGATGCGGCGCGACGCACCTGTGACGGGCTCGTAGATCCTCGGGCGGCCAGCCGGTCCTCGAAGGAGTACAGTGGGGCCGTGGGCTGCACCAACTGCAAGGGCAAGGCCGGCTGCGACCATCGCAAGGGCTCGATGATGGCCTCGGTCGATGACGCGCTCGCCCGGCTGTATCCAACGCGGACCTGGGGCGAGTGCGACGACGCGGTCGCCGTGGCGAGCCCGCCGTTCGAGGAGCTGGACGCGCTCGCCGACGAGCTGGCGACCGAGCTCAAGGCGGCCACGTTCGTGCGCCCCGGCGGCGACGACGAGCCGTGTGATTACCTCTACGTCCTGTGTATGGGCCGCGCGCCGTGTGTGGTCCAGGTCCGCGATCACGGGGTGCCGGTGCCCTCGGAGTGGTACGGCGTGGACGCGCTCCAGGAGATGTACCTGCGGGTCGTGATCGGCCACCGCGCGCGGGTCGCCGCGGTCCAGCAGGTGGCGATCGAGCTGGTGCGCGCGCCGGACGGGTTCCTGGTCCGGGAGCTGCCGCGCGCCGGAGTGTACGACGCGCCGCTGCTCCCGCGGATGCAGAAGCTGGTCGCCACGCTGCCGGCCTACGATCTGCTGCACGTCGACTTCGGCGAGATCGCGCACGCGCCGCCGGGGTTCCAGCCGGGCGAGTGGCGCGCGCTGTACGGCGCGGACCCATCGATCGCGAACTACCTGTTCTATCCCCAGCCGACCACGATGATCACGACCTCGTGGATCGACGACGGCGCCGGCCACGTGCGGCGGAGCGGCGCCGCATGAGCGACGTCCAGCTCGAGGACGAGGTCCGCGAGGCGCTGCGCGCGCTGGTCGACGAGATCGGCGCCACCTCGGCGCGGATCGTCGAGCACGACGACCTGCGCACCGGCGTGCCGGCGCGCACCCTGGCGCTCGGCGGCGGGGAGTACCTGCGGATCGAGCTGCCGACCCGCGTCGATCGCACCACCGGCCGCGAGCACGACATCGAGGCGGCGTTCGAGCGCGCCGTCCGCCAGCTCCGCGCGATCCGGCGGCGGTGGGACGTGGCGCGGCTGCCCGAGATGCTGATCCAGCCGGGCGCCCAGCCGACGAGCGACCGGATCACCGATCGCATCGTGCACTTCCTGCGCGCGCTCGCCAGCGTCGATCGCGCGTCGAACGCGCTGTGCGTGCGTGGCACCCAGCTGGTCGCCGCGGCGCGCCCGCCCGACGAGCTCGAGGCGACGCGGTGGCCGTTCCTCGCCCGGCGCGCGCTGTCGACCCACGCGCCCGGCAGCTCGCACGGCGAGGTGGTCGATCCGGACGCCTACGCGATGAGCTTCTGGTACGACGCGGCGCTGGTCGTGCTGCTCGCCGAGCCGTACGGCGTGGACTTCGTGCGCTACCGGTGCCGCCACGTCGCGCGCGAGCTGGTGAACCTGCTGCCGCTGCTCGAGCCGGATCCCGCGGGGCCGGCGGCGGTTCGGCGCCCGCCGACGCCGTCGTAGTTGTTCGTCGCCGGTCGTCGCCGTTCGTCGCGACTCAGTAGCCTCCGGCGCCGTAGCCTCCAGCGCCGTAGCCGGACGAGGTGTTGAGCGTCCCGGCGTACTGGCAGCCGACCGGCGGCGCGCACAGCGCGATCTGCTGCTCCACCGGCAGCCAGATCTCCGCCTCGGCGGTGCGGTAGCACTGGGCCGGCGCGGTCGAGCGCGCCCCGGTGCACAGCGCGGTCGCCTGCTGCCAGGTGATCGTCGGGATCGTCAGCGCGTCGGCGAGGCACCCCGGGTCGCTCGACTGCGGCGGCGACGGGCCGTATGGGCACGAGGTCCGGCAGTAGCTCACCAGCTGCTCGTTGGCGAGCGTGTTCTCCTGGTCGAGCCGCTCCCAGCAGTCGACCGGCGCGGTCGAGGTCGCCAGGGTGCATAGCGCCTGGGCCTGCTGGTCGGACAGATTGGTGCGCTGCTGCGCCTCGGTGAAGCACCGAGCGGGGGCCTCGGAGGTCGCGCCGGTGCACAGCTCGACCGCGCTCAGGCTCGCCAGGTTGGCGTCGTCGGCGATCTGGAAGCAGCGGATCGGCGAGAGCGGATCGTCGTACGCCTGCGCGCCCGGCTGCTGGGCGCCCGCCTGTCGCGAGGACGCCCAGACTAGCGCGACCAGCGCGACCAGTGCCCCCAGCGGGGCCGCTGCGCGCGCGCGGTTCATCGTCGGGAACATGCGTCCGTGCAGGTGCAGCGCACGTGCCCCGGGGCTCGGCGATGCGCCGAAGGTCAGCCGCCGAGCAGCGCCTTGAGCACGCTCGCGTCGCCCTCGAGCGCGGTGCGCTGCATGTAGCCGTGCAGGCCGCGCTCGCCGCCGAGCTCCTCGCCGCCGCCGGCGCGCCCCGGGCCGCCGTGGACCAGCGACGGCAGCACGGTGCCGGGGCCCGGGCTCTGCGCCGCCATCTTCGACGAGCCGAGGTACAGCCGGCCGGCCCACGGCGCCGCCGCGCCGACGAACGCGCCGACCCACTCGCGGTCGTCGGAGTACGCCGAGCTGACGAGGCAGCCCTCGCCGCGGGCGACGAACGCCGCTGCGACGTCCGCGCTGCCGTCGTAGCTACCGACCGTGGTGACCGGCCCGAACACCTCGTGATCGTGGAGCGGCGCGCAGCTCATCGGCGCGCTGGTCGAGCGGACCACCGGGCCGACGAAGTAGCCCTTGCCGTCCGGCACGCCGCGCGGGCGGATCTCGCCGGTGCCGCCGTGGACCTCGTCGGTCGCCGCGGCGAGCCGGGCGATCCCATCGCGCACGTCGCGCCGCTGCTGCGCGGTGGCGAGCGGGCCCATGCGCACCGCCTCGTCGGCCGGATCGCCAACGACCAGGCTGGACAGCCGCTCGCGCAGGGCCTCGTGCACCTCGGGCGCGCGCTCGGCCGGCACCAGCACGCGGCGGATCGCGGTGCACTTCTGGCCGGTCTTCTGGGTCATGTCGCGCGCCACATCGGCGAGGAACAGCCCGCCGACCTCGCTCGACAGCTCGACGTCCGGACCGAGCACCGCGGCGTTGAGGCTATCGGCCTCGACGTTGAGCCGCACCGAGTGCTGGATGATCGCGGGGTGGGCGCGCAGCGTGCGCGCCGTCGCGCTGCCGCCGGTGAACGCGACCACGTCGCCGGGGCCGACGTGATCGAGCAGCGAGCCGGCCGGCCCGACGAGCAGCTGGAGCACGCCGGCCGGCAGCAGCGGCGCGAACAGCTCGACCATCCGGTGGGCGACCAGCGCGGTCGCGGTCGCCGGCTTGGAGATCACCGGCATGCCGGCGAGCAGGGCGGGGGCGAGCTTCTCGCAGAGGCCCCAGCCCGGGAAGTTGAACGCGTTGACGTGCACCGCGACGCCGCGGCGGCGGGCCCACACGTGCTGGCCGCCCATCCGCGCGGTGCGGCCGACCTGGATCGGCTCGCCGTCCGCGAGCAGCGTGGCGCTGCCCAGCCGCGCGCCGAGCTCGGCGTAGTGCGAGAGCGTGACCGCCGCGCCATCGATGTCGAACTTGGCGTCGCCGCGGGTGTTGCCGCCGTTGGCGACCGCCATCGCGATCAGCTCCTCGCGCGCGCCGTGGATCGCCTTGGCGAGCGCGCCGAGCA
>JBQCJR010000149.1:0-11650 GCA_051952595.1 Kofleriaceae bacterium | reverse complement strand
GGTGTCGTTCGCGCCGTCGCTCGAGAGCGCGATTCGCATCAAAGCGCGCGGCGCCACGAAAGTCCACGACGCCGCCCGCCGGGCCGGCGCACGGCTGGTCCACGTCTCGACCTGCTACGTCGCCGGTCGCCGCGACGGCGACGTCTGGGAGGACGAACCGGTCGTCGGCTACTTCCCGCGCTCGAGCGCGATCGGCAGCGACCAGCGCTCCGACGAGGAGTTGCTCGATCGCGACTTCGACCCCGCCGCCGAGATCGCCGACTGCCAGAAGATGATCGATCAGGCGCGCGACCGCTCGAACGATCGCCAGCACATCTCCGAGTTCCGCGAGCGCGGCGCCGAGAACTTGCGCGTGCAGCGCCGCGATCCCGACGACGAAAACGACCTCAAGCTCGCCGTCGCGCGCGAGCGCAAGATCTGGATGAACGACGTCCTCACCAAGCTCGGCGTGGAGCGCGCCGAGCACTGGGGCTGGACCAACACGTACACGTACACCAAGTCACTCGGCGAGCAGATCATCCTCGCGGATCGCACGGTCGCATCGACGATCGTCCGCCCGGCGATCGTCGAGAGCTCCGTTCGCTACCCGTTCCCCGGGTGGAACGAGGGCTTCAACACGACCGCGCCGCTGATGTACCTGATGCTCAAGGGGCATCGCAGCGTCCCGGTCGGCGCCGACGCCGCGCTCGACGTGATCCCGGTCGACTTCATCGCCTCGGGCATGCTGCTCGCGACCGCCGCAGTGCTCGCCGGCGAGCACGAGCCGGTCTATCAGCTCGGCTCGTCGGACTCGAACCGGATCACCAGCCGCCGGCTGACCGAGCTCACCGCGCTCGCGGTGCGCCAGCACTATCGCGACAAGGCGGATCGCGGCGAGGACAAGCTGCGGTCGCGGCTGCGCGCCCGCCTCGAGCCGATGCCGGTCACGTACGAGCACTTCGAGAAGCGCTCGGCCCCGATGCTCAAGCGGCTCGCCGACAAGCTGATCGAGGTCATCGACGACAAGTTGCCGCGCTGGGGCGCGCCCCGCCTCGAGGCGTTCGCCGAGCGCGCCCGCGACGAGCTCGAGAAGGTCTCGCGGTTCACCGGCCAGGTTACCGAGCTGGTGGATCTGTTCAAGCCGTTCACGACCGACCACGACATCAGCTTCCGCTGCGACAACATTCGGGCGCTGTGGGCCCGCGTCGCGCCGGCGGACCAGGATCGCCTGTTGTGGGCGCCGCACCTGATCGACTGGCGCAAGTACTGGCTCGACACCCACTTCCCGGGCCTCCAGAAGTGGACGTTCGACAAGCTCGACGAGGAGTTCGGCGCCAAGCCGAAGTCGGTCTACACCTACAAGTCGGTCATCGAGCTGTTCGAGGCGGCGATCAAGCTGCACCGGAACCGTCCGGCCCTCCGGCTGATCCGCAAGGACGAGGACGCCGAGCCGATCTCGTACACCTACGGCCAGCTCGGCGAGATCGCCTGGCAGGGCGCGGGCGTGCTGCGCCAGCGCGGGATCTCCGCGGGCGACCGCGTGATCCTGATGAGCGAGAACCGCCCGGAGTGGGGCATCTCGTACTTCGCGATCCTGCTCGCGGGCGCGACGGTGGTCCCGATCGACAAGGACCTCGCGGCCGCGGAGGTGGTGAACCTCGCGCGGGTATCGCGTGCGCGCGCGGCGGTGCTGTCGCGCAAGGTCGTCGAGCGGCTCGCCGGCGAGGCGGATCTCGCGGTGCCGCTCGGGGACGGCGAGGGCGATCCGACGGTGGTGTGGTCGCCGGCGCATCCGGCGTTCAACAGCTGGCTCGCGCAGCAGCCGTCGGTCGACGCGCAGGTGCTCGCGTTCGACGAGTTGCTCAGCGAGCCGGACGTCTCGGTCGGCGCGGTCCGTCCGGACACCAAGGGCGACGTGCTGGCGTCGCTGCTGTTCACCTCGGGCACCACCGGCGTGCCCAAGGGCGTGATGCTGACGCACAAGAACCTGACCTCGATGGTCAGCAAGTTGTCGTCGCTGTTCACGCTGTACAAGCACGACAAGCTGCTCTCGGTGCTACCGCTGCACCACACGCTCGAGTTCTCGGCCGGGTTCCTGATGCCGCTGATGCACGGCGCGTCGGTGGACTACCTCGAGGAGATCGAGGCGGACTCGCTCGCGCGCGCGCTCAAGGACGAGGGCGTCACCGGCATGGTCGGCGTTCCGGCGCTGTGGCAGATGCTCGAGCGCAAGATCTACAAGAACGTGTCCGAGGCCGGCGTGCTGGTCGAGAAGGCGTTCGACTCGATCATCGATCTCAATCGCTCGCTGCGCGACAAGCTGCCGTGGGACCTGGGCACGGGCAAGCTGCTGTTCTTCCCGGTCCACCGCAAGCTGGGCGGCCGCATGCGGCTGCTGATCAGCGGCGCGTCGGCGCTGCCGGCGGACACGATGAAGGCGTTCCGCGGCCTCGGGTTCAACCTGTACGAAGGCTACGGGATGACCGAGTCGTCGCCGGTGCTCACCGTGATGCGTCCGGGCGACAAGCAGGTCCCGGGCTCGGTCGGCCGCGCGCTGCCGGGCATCGACGTGAAGATCGATCAGCCGGACGCGAACGGCATCGGCGAGATCATCGCGCGGGGGCCGAACGTGATGGTCGGCTACTTCGAGAACCCGGAGGCCACGGCGCAGGCGCTGCGCGACGGATGGCTGCACACGGGGGACCTCGGGCGGATCGACGAGGACGGCAACGTGTTCATCGTCGGGCGCAAGAAGGAGATGATCCTCGGGCCGTCGGGCGAGAACGTCTATCCGGACGAGCTCGAGGAGGAGTACCGCGGCTCGAAGTACATCAAGGAGCTCTCGATCGTCGGGCTGCCGCTCGCGACCGAGGGGGGCCTGGAGACGGTCGCGGCGCTGATCGTGCCGGAGTACGACCAGGGCACGATGTCGCGCGAGGAGGTTCGCGAGGCGGTGCGCGAGCACGTGCGGAAGGTCAGCAAGGCGCTGCCGCTGTACAAGCGGGTCAAGATCTTCCACCTGTGGGACCACGAGCTGCCGAAGACGGCGTCGCGCAAGGCGCGCCGTCGCGACGTGGTGAAGGAGCTGCAGCGGCTCGAGCGCGCGGCCAAGGGCGGGGCGGAGGTGCGCCAGCTGGGCGAGGCGAGCGGCGGCGACGGGGCGTGGCTGCTCGATCTGCTCGCGGACGTGTCGCAGAAGAAGCGCGGCGCGATCACGAGCGAGATGCGGCTCGACGAGCTGGGCTTCGATTCGCTGATGTTCACCGAGCTCGCGGTGGCGCTCGAGGCGGCGGGGGTCAACCTGCCGGACCCGGGCGAGCTGCAGGGGCTCGAGACGGTGGCGGACGTCGAGAAGCTGGTGGCGCGGCTGGGCGCGAAGGCGCGCAGCGAGAAGCCGAAGCGCGATCGGATCAAGCGCGAGAAGGACGCCGAGCAGAAGCGCGACGACGATGACATCGACGTGCCGGGGCCGCTGGTGTCGCTGGGGCGCCGGGCGCTCCGCGGCGGTATGCGCGCGCTGTACGAGCGGGTGCTCGAGACGGACGTCTATGGCCAGGTGCCGCCGTTCGGCGGGTACATCGTCGCGGCGAACCACGCGAGCCACCTCGACACGGGGCTGGTGAAGTACGCGCTGGGCGAGCAGGGCGACGCGATGGTCGCGCTCGCGGCGAAGGACTACTTCTTCGAGGATCCGGTGCGCCGGATGTACTTCGAGAACTTCACGAACCTGGTGCCGATGGAGCGCCATGGCTCGCTGCGCGAGTCGCTGAGGCTCGCGGGCGAGGTCATTCGCGATGGGTATATCTTGTTGATCTTCCCGGAGGGCACGCGGTCGGACAGCGGGGTGATGTCGGACTTCAAGCCGTCGCTGGGCTACCTCGCGATGACGAACAAGTGCGGCATCTTGCCGATGTACCTGGCGGGCACGCACGAGGCGATGCCGAAGGGGCGATACCTGCCGAAGCGCGGCGAGCGCGTGGCGGCGTACGTCGGGCCGTACCTGTCGTACGCGGACGTGGCGAAGCTGGCCGGCGAGCGCCCGCGGTCGGAGCAGTACCGGGGCATCACGTACCATGTCGAGGGCATCATTCGCCGGCTCGCGCCGCGCGATCAGGCCTGGACGCTCGGCGAGGCCGGCACGACGCCGATGGCCGAGTACCTCGCCGCCCAGGGCCAGCACCTCTCACCCGATGACGAGGCGAGCGCATGACCCCACCTATGAGGTCCGATCTTCGGACAAAGGTCGTCGCACGCGCGACGACCTTTCAGGCACATAGCACCGGCGCCGCACCTATGAGGTCCGATCTTCGGACAGAGGCGGGGCGATGAGCACCGTTCTGGTCACCGGTGCAACCGGGTTTCTGGGTGAGCATCTGTGCCGCGTGCTGGCGGAGCAGGGGCACGTCGTGCGCGGGCTGGCGCGGTCCCGCTCGGCGGTGCTCGCGAGCATCGGAGTGGAACACGTCCGCGGTGACGTCCTGGACGGGCCGGAGCTGGACCGGGCGCTGGCGGGCGTGAGCGCGGTGTTCCATCTCGCGGGCGCGGTGTCGCGCGATCCGGATGATGCGCAGCGCATGATGCGCCTGCACGTGGACGGCACGCGGCGCGTGCTCGAGCGGATGGCGGCCGCCGGTGTGACCCGGATGGTCCTCGCCTCGACGAGCGGCACGATCGGGGTCTCCAAGGACGAGGAAATCCTCGACGAGTCCGCGCCGTATGCCGAGGAGATCGTCGCGGGCTGGCCATACTACGCCTCGAAGATCTATCAGGAGCGGCTCGCGTTCGAGCACGGCACGCGCCTCGGGATCGAGGTCGTGGCTGTGAACCCGAGCCTGCTGCTCGGGCCAGGCGATCGCCGCCTGTCATCGACGGGTGACGTGCGCCGGTTCATCAAGCGCCAGCTGCCCGTGGTGCCCGGCGGTGGCATCAACTTCGTCGACGCACGCGATGCGGCGGTCGCGACGGCCGCGGCGCTCGACAAGGGCCGCGCCGGCGAGCGCTACCTGCTCGGCGGCCCGAACTGGACGATGAAGGAGTTCTTCGGCCGGCTCGGCCGGGTCGCGAAGATCTCGCCGCCTCGGCTCCGTCTGCCGGCAAGGCTCAACCGCTGGGGGGCGTCGCTCCTCGAGGAGGTCTATCGTCACCGCGGCAAGGAGCCGCCGGTCGACCGGATCTCGGTGGAGATGTCCGAGCACTTCTGGTGGATCGACTCGTCGAAGGCCGAGCGCGAGCTTGGATTCTCGGCGCGCGATCCGCAGCTGACGCTGGTCGACACCGTGGCGTATCTGCGCCAGGGCATCGACGCCGAGACGTAGTCGCGAGCCGTTCCGACCACCGCCGTGTCCGAAGATCGGACCTCATAGGTGGTGGAGCGGAGCTAAGTGCGCGAAGTCTGGTCGGCTAGCGGGCCATGGGTGTCCGAAGATCGGACCTCATAGACTGAGGCGCTGGCGGCGGAGGGCGATGAGCTCCTGGCTCGAGGGCACGCGCGCGCGGGGGCCGGTGGGCACGACGCCGCGCGCGGCGAACGCCTTGCGATAGGCGGCGAAGCTGCCGCCGGCGCGGTGGGCGTCCATCACGGCGAGGCCGGCGGATGATTCGCCCTGGGCGAGCATGTACTCCACCCACGCCCAGCGGGCGGACGTCGGCCGCACCTCCACCTTGCCGGCCAGGCCGGCGGCGCGCAGGCCGCTGCGCAGGCGGGCGAGCCGCGCCTCGACCACGTCGATCCCCGCGAACGGGGTACCGTCGAGCGGCGTGTTGCGCTTGGCGACGAACGGCGCGAGCCCGTACGCCACCTTCGGGTGCGCCGCCGCGAGCTCGCGCGACAGCTGGACCAGCTCGTCGACGTCCGCGTCGGTCTCGCTCGGCACGCCGAGCATCATGTACACCTTCAGCGTGTGGAGGCGGTGGCGCGCCGCGAGCTCCGCCGAGCGGATCAGGTGCTCCGCGCGCGTCGAGCGCTCGACCACCCGCCGCATCCGCTCGCTCGCGCCGTCCGCGGCGACCGTCAGCGTCCGATAGCCGCCCCGGGCGAGCAGGCCGACCAGCTCGTCGGTGAGCTTATCTGCGCGCAGGCTCGAGATCCCGACCTGCCGCTCGCCGCTCACCACATCGCGCACGATCGCCGCGAGGTCCGGGTGATCGGTCACCGCCGCGCCGACCAGCCCGACCCGCCGCGCGTCCGCCGGGATCCCGCGGATGATCGTCTCGCGCTCGACGATCCGCATCCCGTTGTTGGTCGAGCGCCGCATCACGCAGTACGTGCAGCCGCGCGAGCAGCCGCGCACCGCCTCGGTCATGAACATGTCCGCGAGCTCGGTGTGCGGCGTCGCGATCACCGAGCGCGCCGGCAGCAGCGCGTCGTCGACCGCCGCCACCTTCGGCACCGTCTCGCCGTGCGACGGCAGGTAGAACCCCGGACGTCCCGCGAGCGCGTCCCACACCCGCTCGCGCACGAAGCTCGCGTCGCGCGCCACCTCGAGCAGCTCCACCACCGTCTGCTCGCCCTCGCCGACGAGGATCACGTCGAAGAACGGCGTCATCGGCGCCGGATTCGAGAACGTCAGCGGCCCGCCGGCGACCACCAGCGGGTGCCGCGCGTCGCGATCCTTCGCGAGCACCGGGATGTTCGCGCGCTCCAGCGTCTCGACGACGCCCGCCAGCTCGAGCTCGTACGCGACCGAGTACGCGAGGATCGGATAGCTGCCGATCGGCAGGTCCTGCTCGAGCGTGCGCGGCACGTCCTGCATCGCCCGGTCGGCGGCGAACCCCGGCATGCCGTGCACGACGCGATAGATCTGCTGGTACCCGAGCGACGACATCGCCGCGCGATACGGGCTCGGATAGACGAGCGCCACCCGCGTCTCGGCCTCCTTCCACAGCGTCCCGCGCTCGGCGGCGAGCAGGCCGCGGCGATCAGTGACCACGCGATCCATCCGCGGCGCACCTCAGTTGCACGGTTCGATGATGTCCTGGTGCACCCGCTCGAGCCGGGCGCTGCGCTCCATGTAGGTATCGATGCATGTCTGTTCGGTCGCGGTCGTCGGGTACCCGCGGTTATCGCAGGTGTAGCGCACGAGGACCACGTCCGCGCGCCCATTGCCGTCGGAGTCCAGGGTCAGCAGAACCTTGTCGGTGGTGCGTCCGCTGGGGGCCGGCTGGTTGGCGATCACCCGTGCCGCGCTGCGTTTCATGGAGATCCCTCGCAGCCCGATCGTCTCGCCGCGGTCGAGGATGTCGGGGTTGCCCTCGGTGACCACGCCGGTGATCTTCCACAGGTTCGGGGTGCCCTTGGAGCAGAAGTCGGTCGCCTCGGAGACCCCGTCGATCCGAAACTCTCCTTCGACCGTCTTGGCGGTCGGATCGACCAGGTACATCCGCTCGCCGGGCTCGACCTTGCCGACGCAGATCCCGAGCGCGGGGCCGACCGACATCGCACACAGCCGCGGCGCGACCTGCTCGTGCGTGCGCTCGACGCGGACGACGCGACCGGCGGGAGCGGCCCACACAGCGAGCGCCGCTCCGCCGATGCCGACGAGCACGCCCGCGAGCCTCCACATGTCGGCCAGCATAGCAGCTGTGCTACCCACGACCCATGTCGTGCGTTCGCTACGCGGTGCGGCTCGCTGCGCCGAGCCGTCACGTGGTGGAGATCGAGCTGCGGTTCGCGGTCGATACCGACACCGTCGAGGTCGCGCTGCCGGCCTGGTCGCCGGGGAGCTACCTGATCCGCGACTATGCGCGGTTCGTGCGCGATCTTCACGTGGTCGCCGACGACGGCGCGGCGCGGCGCGCGACCAAGCGCGACAAGTCGACGTGGACGATCGAGACGGCGGGCGCGCGGGAGTTGAGCGTGCGCTACGCGGTGTATGGCCACGACCTCACGGTGCGCACCAACCACATCGACGAGAGCCACGCGTTCCTGCACGGGCCTGCGACGTTCCTCTATCCGACCCACCTGCGGACCGCGCCGGTCGAGGTCGAGCTGGCGATCGCCGCTCCCGCATCGTGGTCGCTGACGACGGCGATGGCGTGGGATCCGGTCGCGCCGTGGAAGCTCGCGGCGGCGGATCTCGACGAGCTGCTCGATCACCCGATCCACCTCGGGCCGACCCGGACGTACACGGTGCGTGCTTCGGTCCCGGTCAAGCTGGCGATCTGGGGCGAGCGGGCGCCGGGCGGAACGTTCGACGAGGCGCGGCTGGTCAGTGATCTCGGTGCGATCGTCGACGATCACGTTCGGCGGTTCGGAGGCGCGCCGTTCGCGCGCTACACGTTCCTGCTGATGCTCGCGCCGGACGCGTACGGCGGGCTCGAGCACCGCGCGTCGAGCGTGAACCTCTACCACCCGCACTTCGCGGCGTCGCGCAAGGCGTACGAAGGGCTGCTCGAGCTGCTGTCGCACGAGCTGTTCCACGCGTGGAACGGCAAGCGGATCGCGCCGCGGCCGCTGCTCGAGCTCGACTACGCGCGCGAGGCGTACACGCGCTGCCTGTGGCTGATGGAGGGCCTGACCAGCCACTACGATCGCTACGCGCTGCGCACGTCGGGGCGGATCGCGGCGAAGAGCCTGCTCGACAAGATCCTCGACGACTGGGCGCGGTTGCAGTCGACGCCGGGTCGCGCGCGCCACAGCCTCGAGGACGCCTCGTTCGATGCGTGGATCAAGCTGTATCGGCCGGACGAGTCGAACCTCAACACGACGGTCAGCTACTACCTGAAGGGCGGGCTCGCGATGGTCGCGCTCGATCTCCACATCCGGCGGCGCACCGAGGGGGCGAGATCGCTCGACGACGTGCTGCGTCTGCTGTGGGAGCGCTACGGCGCGACGGGGCGTTCCCACCCGGACGACCTGCAGCCGGTGTTCGAGGAGGCGACGGGGCTCGGGCTCGGCGAGATCTTCGAGCGACAGATCCGCGGCACGGCGGATCCGGACCTGCCGGGCGAGCTCGCGCACCTCGGGCTCGAGCTGCGGGCGAGCACGGATCCGGCGCAGCTGGCGGATGGGGCGACCGCGCTGTGGCTCGGCGCGACGGCGTCGGGCGGCAAGGTGACGGCGGTGTTCGAGGGCGGGCCGGCGCACGCGGCGGGGCTGTCGCCCGGCGACGAGATCGTCGCGCTCGACGGACTTCGCGTCGGCAGCGAGGGGGAGCTGCGCAGCATGATAGGTGCGCGGCGGGCCGCGGACGCGGTGGTGCTGACGGTGTTCCGTCGGAGCCGGCTGACCGAGGTCGCGATCGCGCTGCAGCCGGCGCCGCCGACGCGCTACGAGATCGTGGGCGCGGCGGATCCGGGGCCGGCGGCGGCGGCGCGCTACCAGGCGTGGCTCGACGAGCCTCATCCCGGCGCGCAGACGCTGGCGGCGGTCACGACGACGGCGCGCTGGGTGTGAGCCTGCTAGAGTAGCGGCCCATGCGGGTCGTCCTCGCCAGCTCGTTTCTCACCCTTGGACTCGTGACGTCTGGACTCGCCGGTTGCGGCAAGAAGGCCAATGAAGGGCTGCCGCCGGCGACCGACTGGCAGAGTGGCGACAGCGCCGCCGGTATGGCGCAGCGGGATCCGCAGAAGCCGAAGGCGGCGAGCGGGCAGGGCGATCCACACGCGGGGTTCGGCGATCCACACGCCGGGGTGCCGGGCGCGCCGCCGATCGGGGGCGGAGAGGATCCACATGCCGGGATGGGCGGCAATCCGCACGCCGGGGGCGGCGTGGACGTGACGCAGCTCGGGTTGCAGAGCCCGGATCCGTCGCGGCCGATCGATCCGAGCCGGCGGGTGAAGGGGGTGCTGAAGGTGCACCCGAGCGCGAAGGGCAAGGTGGCGGCGGGCGGGGCGATCTTCTTGATCGTGAAGCGCGCCGACGCGAACGGGGCGCCGTCCGGCCCGCCGCTCGCGGTTGAGAAGGTCTCCTGGGTGAACGACGCGATGCCGTTCGAGCTCACGGAGGCCAACGCGATGGTGGCCGGCACCGAGCTGACCGGCGACGTGATCGTGAGCGCCCGTTACGACCAGGACAGCGACGCCATCTCGAAGCAGCCCGGCGACGTCACCGGCCAGGTCCGGGTCAAGGTCCCCGCAGACAAGGTCGAGCTCGTCCTCGACACCGTCCTCCCATAGCACCGATGAGGTCCGATCTTCGGACACGGGGGCCGAGGTGCCACTCGGCCTTTCAGGCACTTGGGCCTCGATCGACCACCTATAAGGTCCGATCTTCGGACACTGGGATCGAGGGTACGGGCACTTGCGCGCGGGGCGGCGCCTAAGAGGTCCGATCTTCGGACGCTGTTAGAAGCCTCCGCCCAGGGAGATGCCGATGCTGTCCGGCGAGGCGGTGGGCCGGACGGATAGAGATTCGGGCGAGCGGGGGCGGCTCGGGCGGCCGAGGATGACGAGGACCGCGCCGGCCGCGACCAGCGCGCCGCCGGCGACCATCAGCTGGATCTGACGGTCCTCGTAGCGCTGGCCGTCGGCCTCGAGCTGGCCGATGTCCTCTTGCCACGGCTCGGACTGCGGATGGTGCGTGATGTCGTCGCTGATCTTCTTCGCCTTGAGCCCGAAGAACACGCCGGCCCCGAGCACCGCGAGGCCGGCCACGCCGGCGCCGATCCCGACGTACTGCAGCGTCCGGCTGGGCGACGACGGCGATCGCGTCGCGCCCACATCCAGCTTCGCCTCGACCTCGCGCCCATCGCGGCCGTCCGCCGGTGCGACCGGCTTGCACAGGTCCTCGTCGTCCACCGCCCCGTGCCCGAGCTCGACGTGCAGCGCCTTGGCCTTGCTCGTCGCGTAGGCCGCGCTCGTCCCGCTCGGGTCCTTCTCCAAGTACATACAGAAGTACTTCAGTGCCTCGACCGGGCGGCCCGCCTGCTGGTACTCGTTCCCGACGTTCGAGAGCAGCGCGTGCTGCGGCGCCATCGCGTACGCCTGCAGGTACAGGTCAATCGCCCCGAGGTGGTCCCCCGCCTGGCTCTTCGCGATCGCCTGGCGCACCAGCTCGCCCGCGGCCTGGCCCTGCGACCTGGGCTGCCCCCACGCCGGCGCCGCGACGAGCAGCGACGCGAGCAGGGTCGCCAGCCCCCGAGGAGTCCCCGTCATGCGGGGCATCCTATCATTCACGCGAGATTCGCGAACAGGGGACCCAGCTTCCCCGTGACCTCGTCGTGGATGAGGCCGTTCGATGCGACCAGCCCTCGACGGTGCGCGAGCTCGCCGCGGTAGTCGATCGGCGCGCCGAACAGGTCGCTCAACCGCCCACCCGCGCGCGCGAGGATGGCCTCCGGTGCGCACGTATCCCACGCCTTGGTCTTCGCCGCCGGGTTCACGTACAGGTCGAACGTCCCCGCCGCGATCAGGCACAGCTTCACGCCCACCGACGCGATGTTCTCCTCGTCCGCGATCCCCAGCTGCGCCTTGACCCGATCGAGGTCGGCGCTGCGGTGCGACTTCGACGCCACCAGCCGCGCATCCGCGGCGCTCGCCACGCCCGACACGCGCAGCGGACGCACCGCGCCCGCCTCGCGCACCCACGCGCCTTCAGGCGTCGCGTAGAACGTGCGGTCGTGCGCCGGCGGGTGCACCACCCCCAGCGCCCGCCGCCCCCCCACGAACAACCCCAACATAACCAAATAACCCAGCTAGCCGCGGATGAATTACATGGTGACGTCGATAGGAT
>JBQCJR010000148.1:0-3012 GCA_051952595.1 Kofleriaceae bacterium | reverse complement strand
GGCTTGAAATCGCCGAGATCGAGGCTCGGCAGGGCCTGCTTGAAATCGCCGGCATCGAGGTTCGGCAGGGCCTGCTTGAAGTCGCCGGCATCGAGGTTTGGCAGGGCCGACTCGAAATCGCCGAGATCGAGGACCAACAGGGACGTGTTGAGTTCGCCGAGCTCGAGGACCAGCAGAGGCGACTTGAATTCGCCGAGATCGAGGCGCGACTGGACCGGTGCGGACTCGCCGAGTTCGAGGACCAGCAGAGGCGACTTGAATTCGCCGAGATCGAGGCGCGACTGAACGGGTGCGAACTCACAGTGATCGAGGCTCGGCTGGGCCTGCTTGAAATCGCCGAGATCGAGGTCCGGCAGGGCCTGCTTGAAATCGCCGAGATCGAGGTCCGGCAGGGCCTGCTTGAAATCGCCGAGATCGAGGTCCGGCAGGGCCTGCTTGAAATCGCCGAGATCGAGGCTCGGCAGGGCCGGCTTGAGATCGCCGAGATCGAGCAACCGCAGGGGCGTCTTGATCTTAACGGTGCCGAGGCGCGACTAGACTGGTGCGGACTCGCAGCGATCGTTGCGCGACTGTGCGAGTTGGAAGTTGTCGAGAGCGAGGCTCGGCAGGGCCGGCTTGAATTCGCCGAGATCGTGGAGTGGCAGGGCCGGCGTGAGCTCGTCGAGAGCTCCTGCCAGCGATCCCATCTCGCGAGGGCGCGGGCGCCGCGGTGCGCGACGCGAACCTGCGCTAGCGCGTGGCGCACGAGCCGTGGCGCACTGGAGATCCGTGGTGTTGCCCGGTTTGCCTGCGACCGCGCGCCGGCTCTCTCCGGTGTTTGGCCAGACGCGCGGGAGATTCGGTCGTGACCGCGCGATTTACCGAGGTGGTCGTGACCTTGCCGGTCGCGGGTCGTTACCACTACCGCGTGCCGCCGAGCCTCGTGGGCAAGGTGCGCCTCGGGGCGCGCGTGCTGGTGGTGTTCGGGGGGCGCAAGGTGACGGGGGTCGTCGTGCGCGAGGACGTCGCGCCGCCGGAGGGGGTGACGCCGATCGATGTCAGCGAGGTGCTCGATGAGGAGCCCGCGCTGACGCCGGAGTTGGTGGAGCTGTGCCTGTGGGTCGCGGACTACTACGAGGCGCCGCCGGGAGAGGTGATGCGCGCGGCGCTGCCTGCGGGCAGCGGGGTGGCGGCGCGCGTGATGCTCGGACTGACGGATGCGGGGCGCGCGGCGTACGAGGGACATGGCGCGGCGCTGCCGCCGAAGCAGCGCGCGATGCTGGCGAAGCTGGCGGGCGGCGATCTGCCGTCCTCGGCGATCAGCAAGCTGCAGCGGCCGGTGCTCGACGCGTTGATCGCGCAGGAGCTGGTGGAGCGGCGCGATCAGCGCAAGGCGGCGCGGGCGCGCCTGCGCCGCGAGCGGGTCGTGCGGTTGCTCGCGACGGTCGACGCGGCGCGCGAGCAGGTCGCGCGGGCGCCGCGGCGCTGGGCGGTGGTCGAGGCGCTGGCGAGCGGCGCGGCGGTCGCGGTGAGCGTGCTCGAGCAGCAGGTGCCGGGCGCCAAGGCGGCGCTGCGCGAGCTGGCGAAGGCGGGGCTCGTCGAGCTGTCCGAGCGCGAGCTGCCGATCGGCGCGGTGCCGACGGGAGCGGACATGCACGTCTCGCCGCCGCCGGTGCTCACCGACGAGCAGGCGGTCGCGGTGGCGGAGATCTCGGCCGCGCTCGTGGGTGGCGCGCCGACGAGCGACCCGCCGAGCGAGCCGGCCGCGGAGGCACCGCGTGTGCGCGCACCGTTCTCGCCGTTCCTGCTCCACGGCGTGACGGGCAGCGGCAAGACCGAGGTGTACCTGCGCGTGATCGCCGAGGCGCTGCGCATCGGTCGCACGGCGCTGGTGCTGGTGCCGGAGATCTCGCTGACGCCGCAGCTGGCGGCGCGGTTCCGCGCGCGGTTCGGGGACCAGGTCGCGATTCTCCACTCGGGGCTCTCGGAGCAGGCGCGGCTGGGCGAGTGGTCGCGGCTGCGCCGCGGCGAGGCGTCGATCGCGGTGGGCGCGCGCTCGGCGGTGTTCGCGCCGCTCGCGCGGCTGGGCGTGATCGTCGTCGACGAGGAGCACGACGGCTCGTTCAAGCAGGACGAGGGTGTGCGCTACCACGCGCGCGATGTGGCGCTGGTCCGCGCGCAACGCGCGGGCGCGGTGTGCGTGCTGGGCTCGGCGACGCCGAGCCTCGAGACGGCGACGCACGCGCAGCGCGGGCCGTACCGCCGGCTGGCCCTGACCCAGCGCCCGACGGCGCGGCCGATGCCATCGGTCGAGGTGATCGATCTGCGCACCTACATGCCGGACGGCGACGCGATGCTCTCGGCGCCGCTGCGCACGGCCATCGGCGAGACGCTGGCCGCGGGCGACCAGACGATCCTGTTCCTCAACCGCCGCGGGTTCGCGACCTTCGTGCTGTGCAAGGCGTGTGGCCACGCGTTCCGGTGTCCACACTGTTCGGTCTCGCTGACGTACCACCGCCACAGCGATCGGCTGAGCTGTCACTACTGCGGATACCAGCAGCGAGTGCCGTCGGCGTGCCCGAGCTGCGGCGCGACGGAGGCGATCGAGCGCAAGGGCCTGGGCACCGAGAAGGTCGCGGAGGCGGTCGCCGAGGCGTTCCCGGCGGCGCGGGTGGCGCGGCTCGATCGCGACGTGGCGAGCGGCGCGAAGATCGAGGCGGTGCTCGCGCGGGTGGCGCGCCGCGAGATCGACATCCTCGTCGGCACGCAGATGGTGACCAAGGGCCACGACTTCCCGGGGGTCACGCTGGTGGGCGTGCTGTGCGCCGATACCGGGCTCAACATCCCGGACTTCCGCGCCTCGGAGCGGACGTTCCAGCTGCTGGCGCAGGTGGCGGGGCGCGCGGGGCGCGGCGAGCGTCCGGGGCGCGTTCTGATCCAGACCTATCGGCCGACCGCGCCGGCGGTGGTCGCGGCGGCGGCGCACGACTACGCGCAGTTCTTCGACGCCGAGCTCGCCGAGCGCGCCGAGCT
>JBQCJR010000147.1:0-2100 GCA_051952595.1 Kofleriaceae bacterium | reverse complement strand
GTCGACGTCGAGCGACGGCATGCCGCCGTTCTCCGCAACATCGGGCGACGGCATGCCTCCGTTCTCGTCGACGTCGAGCGACGGGATGCCGCCGTTCTCCGCAACATCGAGCGACGGCATGTCACCGTTCTCGTCGGCGTCGAGCGCCGCTTCGCCCTTCACCTCGCCGGCGAACGGCATGCCGCCGTTCTCGTCGACGCCGACCGACGGCATGTCGCCGTTCTCGCCCGGCGCCCACGCCACGCCGTATCCGCTCTCGTCCCCCGCCGCGCAGGGCTATCCAGGCTACGCAACCGCGACCGCGCCGCCGGCCGTCCCCATCGCGCCGCACCGGCCGCGCTGGTGGCTGATCGTCGGCAGCGCCGTGCTCGCGATCGCGCTCGTCATCGTGATCATGAAGGTCGTGCGCTCCTCCGACGGCTCGGCCTCGCCGCGCGCCGCCACCGCAGATCCGCCGCCCACCGCGCGCACGACCAGCGGCTCCGCAGCCACGCCGACCACGAGCGGCACGACGGCTCCACCGCCTTCGAGCGCCCCCGGCGCCGCGGCGGCCACCTCCGAGCGTTCCGCCCCTGCCGCGGCCACCTCCGAGCGTCCCGTCCCCGCGGTCGCCACCTCGGAGCCTCCCTCCGCCGACCCATCGGCCAGCCCGCCCTCCGGCGATCCCGACGCGGATCCCGACGCGGATCCCGACGCGGAGCCCGCCCCCGGCGACCCCTCGGTCGCAGGCGAGCTGCCTGTCGTCGGCAGCGGGCCGTGCCGCCTGAATGTCACCGTCACGCCCGCCGGCTCGCAGGTGAAGGCCGATGGCCGGCTGCTCGGCGTCGCGCCGCTCGCGATCGATGGCCCGTGCACGCGCCGCAAGCTCGAGATCTCGCACCCGCGCTACGCGCCGGCGACCCGGTTCGCGACCCCGGTGCGCGACAAGCCGCAGGACGTCGAGATCACGCTCGCGCGCCCGACCCACGCGCTCACCGTCGTCACCATCCCGGCCGGCGCGACGATCTCGATCCAGGGCCGGCGCGCCGGCACCAGCCCGACGGTCGTGCAGCTGATGGGCTTCTACGGCGTCACGCTCACGTTCGAGAAGAAGGGCTACAAGACCGCGACCCAGCGGGTCTACAGCAAGGTCCCGCAGGATCGGATCACCGTCCGGCTCGCGCCGGGCAGGTAGCCGCTACGCCAGCCCGAGGGCCTGCTCGAGCTCGTTGCCGGTGAAGTCGCGGCGGCCACCTTGCTCGGCGGCGCGCACCAGGCGCATCAGCCCGGCGTTGACCGGCGCGGGGCGGCCGACCCGCGCCGCGAGCTCGACGACCTCGCCCTGCAGGTAGTCGATCTCGGTCGGCCGGCGCGCCTCGAGGTCGTCCCACATCGACGACCGCGCCTCGGGATCGATCGCCACGACGCGCCGGGCGAGCAGGCCGAACACGCGATCCGGAAGCTCGAGCAGGTGCGGCATCCATCGCGGCGGGATCGGCGTGAGCCGCGCGACCGGTACCTTGGCGCGGGCGAGCACGCCGAGCGCCTCGCTTTGCGCGGCGGCGAGGCAGCGGCGGAACGGGCGCTGCGCGAGCTCGGTGGCGAGCGGCAGCCCCGACAGCGCGTTGATCGCGTTGTTGAGGTTCATCACCAGCTTGGCCCACTGCACCGCGGCCATGTCGCCGCGCGGCTCGATCGGCAGCTCGGCGGCCTTGCACGCGGCGAGCAGCGGCGCCGCGGCCGGATCGTCGTCGATCCGCAGCACGCCCTCCGACGCGCGGTGGTACGCGCCGGGCCCGCGGCGCACCACGTTGAACGGCACCATCGCGGCGAGCACGCGCCGGCCGGGCAGGGTGTTGCGCAGGATCTCGGCGTTGCGCACGCCGTTCTGCAGGCTCGCGATCACCGAGCCATCGGGCAGCACGCGTGCGAGCTCGGCGCCGGCCTCGGTGGTCTGCGCCGACTTCACCGTCACCAGCACGATCTGGGCGCCGGCCGCGGCGCGCGGCTCGGTGGCGGTCCGCACGCGCACCACCGACTCGCGGCCATCGAGCTCGCGCACGCGTAGCCCGCCGGCGAGCTCGTCCCTCACGCGCGGGCGGCCGATCAGCGTCACGTCGG
>JBQCJR010000146.1:0-4497 GCA_051952595.1 Kofleriaceae bacterium | reverse complement strand
CGCGGTACGGCGAGGGGAACACCGCGTCGCAGGTCCAGGTGCGCTCGCGGTCCGTGCCGGCGACGTCGGCGAGCACGAACACGCGCTCCTCGCCGAGCCGCAGCCGCAGCGCGTCGCCCGCGAGCGCGTTCGCGCCGATGATCGCCTGGTACGGCGTCTCGACGCCGTCGGCGCCGACCACGCAGGTCTCGTCGCGGCACGGGTGGAGCGTGACCACCTGGGCCCCGGAGAGCCGCGCGCGTGGCAGATCGAGCAGCCCCGTCCCCTCGCGCTTGCCGAGCAGCTGGAGATCGCCGGCCGAGACCGAGGTCATGCCGTTGGGGCCCGGATCGAGCAGCGTGATCGGCGACAGCACGTCGAGCACGCCGGTGCGGTCGACCGCGCCGCTGCGCACGCCGACGACCACCGCGCCGCTGTCGAGCTCGACGTCGATCGGGTACGGATCGCCGGAGAAGTCGTTGGTGACGAAGCTATCGGTGATCAGGCTGCACCCGGCCACCGGCGCGACGAGCGCGAGCGCGGCGGCGAGCGCACGCGCGCTCACCACGGCAGCTCGAAGATCGTCGCGGTGCGGCCATCGACCTCGACCGTGCCGCCTGCCTCCCAGCACGTGCGGTGGATGTACGCGAGCGCGCGGGTCGAGTCGCCATCGGCGATCGCCGAGGTGACCTTGCCGGCGTTGTCCTTGGTGGCGTGCTTGACCTGCGCGCCGGCGGCGATCGGCGCCGTACCCTCGACGCGCAGGCCGCGCAGCGCGCGCGCCGCGTTGCCCTGGGCGTGGACCCGGAACACCGGCTCCTGGCCGACGTAGCAGCCCTTGTTGTAGTCGAGGAACTGCGCGAGTGGGGTCTCGAACGGGAAGTGGTCGTCGTCCACGTCGACCCCGTAGCGCAGGAACCCGGCGCGGATCCGCATCCGCTCGACGTCCGGATCGGTGGCCGGCCGCGCGCCGGGCTCGGCGCCCTCGGCGATCGGCGCGATCCACGCATCCGCCGGCTCGTCCCAGATCTGGTGCGCCGGGCCGGTGATCGGCTCGAACACGACGTCGTCCATCACGGCGTACTTCTCGAGCAGCGCGCGCGTGGGCTCGGCGAGCGCCGGCTCGGTCGCCAGCACGAACGCCTCGCCGATCCGCGCGACGTCGATCACCGAGAGCACGCGGCCCTTGGGGCTCAGGATGGCCCCCCAGCCGTGCGCGCCGTCGGCCAGCTTCTCGACGTTGACGGTGGTCAGGCCCTGGAGGAACCGCACGCGGTCGCCGCCGCTGATTCGCAGCCGTCCCCAGTCCGATCGATCGATGACGATGGTCATGTTCTCCCCGCAGCGTGAAGCCGCTCGCGACGCCGGCGCTCCGCCTCGGTGTGGCGCCGGTGGTCCTGCTCGGTGACGAGCTCGAGCGGCGGGATCTGGCGTGGCTTGCCGTGGTCGTCGATCGCGACGAACGTCAGGTACGCCTTGGTGGTGTAGCGTCGCTTGCCGGTCCGCATGTCCTCGGTCTCGACCCGGCAGCCGACCTCCATCGACGTGCGCGCGACGTAGTTGACCTGGGCCTGGAGCACGACGATCTCGCCGACGTGCACCGGCGTCAGGAAGTCCAGCCGGTCGATCGACGCGGTCAGCACCGCGCCCGTCGCGTGTCGCATCGCCGCGACCCCGGCACAGACATCGATCCACTGCATCATCACCCCACCGAACATCACGCCGGCCACGCCGTTGGTGTGCATCGGCATCACGATCTGCGTCATCACGCAGCGAGTCTGCTCGGGGGTCACGTCGAGGACACCGTATCACGCGATGGAGCAGATGCAGCAGCTGCGGTACCTTCGCGCCATCGAGTCCCGGATCGACAGCGTTCGGCGGCGGCCGGGCATGTACCTCGACGCGATCGACGCCGCCCACGTGCTGGCGCTCGAGGTCGTGGCGAACGCGCTCGACCAGCACCTGGCCGGCCGCTGCGCGCGGATCGCCGTGAAGGTCGAGCGCGACGGGACGATCGAGGTCGCGGACGACGGCCCCGGGATCTCGGCGGCGCACCTGGATCCGCTGTTCACCGAGCCCTCGGATCGGCCGACCACCGATGGCCACCGCCCACACGCACACCTCGGGGCCGGCGGGCTCGGGCTCTGGGTCGTCTGCGCGCTGAGCGAGTGGCTCGAGGTGGTCACGGTGTGCGCGGGGATCGAGGCGCGCGCCACGTACGGGGCCGGGCGCGCCATCGAGCCGGTCACCACGCGCCCGAGCGACCGCGCCTCGGGCACCGCGATCCGGTTCCGCGTGGACTCGACGGTGCTTGCGTCGGTCCGGCCGTGGCGAGGCAAGCTCTCGAGCCGGCTCGAGGAGCTGAGCTACCTCGCGCCCGGCCTCGCGCTCTCGTGGTCGTTCGCTCCCGAAGCGGCAGCGGCCGGTGGCATGGCCGCATGGCTCGCGAGCCGCCACGCGCTCGCGCCGGACCAGATCGCGGCGCACCGCGGTCGCTACGCGAGCCCACGCGGGCCGATCGACGTAGATGTCGCGGTGATCTGCACGATGCCGTCGTGCGCCGTGGAGCCGCGGATCGACGGCTTCGTGAACTACGCGCGGAGCGGCGAGGGCGGCACCCACGTCGATGGGGTGCTGCTCGGGGTGCGGCGGTTCTTCCGCGCCCGGCGCCGCTGCAACGGCGTGATCGGCGCGGTCGCCGTGGTGCTGGCCAACGTCCACGGTGGGACGCCAACCGGCGATCAGCTATGGACCCGCGATGCGCGTGGGTCGGTCGCCGAGGCGACCACGACGGCGCTGGCGCGCTGGGCGGAGGCCCACGGTGATGCCGTCGCGGCGCTGCGCGCGTATCACCGCGCGCGCTGAAGGCTGAATGAGGTGGAAAGCGCGGCCTCGGGCCGCCGCGGCTACTTCGCCTTCTTGGCGGGCGCGGCCGGCTTCTTGGCGGCCTTGGCGGCCTCGATCTTGCGCTTGATGCGGGCCTTCAGCTTCGCCTGGCTGTGCTTGCGCTTCATCTTCGGGGTGTGGCGATTGTCTCCGCGTCCCATGCGTATCTCCTTTGGAGGCGGCATCTTGCGGAACGGAGGGGCCGCCGTCAAGTCGACCGCTGGCTAGAACTGGGCGCGCGCGGCGAAGCTGATGTGCCACCGACCGCGTGGATCGTCCCCGAGCCGCGGCCGCAGCGGCACCGCGCGCTCGAACGCGAACGCCCCGAACGGGGTCACCACGCGCAGCAGCGCCATCCCCACCGAGGGCCGGATGTCGCCGAGATCCACCGTCGACCACTGGTTGGTGATCAGGCCGGCATCCACGAACAGCGCGCTCGCGAGCACCTTGTAGATCCGCAGCTGGGCGTCGAGGCTGCCGAGCACCCGGATGTTGCCGCCCGAAGGCAGGATCCGGATCTGCTGCAGGTTGTCGATCGGAGGAACTCCGACCTGGATCAGCTCGGTCGCGAGTCGGTCGTCGTCGTAGCCGCGCACCGTGGCATCGCCGCCGCCGAAGAACCGCTCCACCTCCGGGAGCAGGGCATCGCCGCCGAGCGGGAAGCCCTGATCGTAGCGGAGATCGGCCCGCAGCACGACGTGGCCGCCGAGTGGCCAGTACTTCGAGCCGGCGGCCGAGACCTTCACGAACGTGTTCTGGCCGAGCAGGTACGGGCTCGCGAGGGAGACCCGCCCGTCGAACCGGAACCCGGACTCGGGCGAGAGCGGCGAGAGGATGCCGCGCCGATCCGTGCGCTGCTCCCACTCGAACGTCAGGCCCACCGAGCCGGTGCGCGTGGTGATCGGCACCTGCGACTCGTCGTCATCGGCGCCGATCGGGCGCAGCGCGTCCACGTTGCGCTCGCGGCTACGGAAGTCGTAGTAGACGCCGCCGGTGATCGCGTGCGCGGCGCGCTTGCCGATCCGCGGGTACTCGCGGGTGCGCGACAGCGAGAGCGTCACGCCGGTGGTCCGCAGCAGGCCGAACCGCGGGGTGTCCTGGCGGCGGTGGAACGCGTTGAGCTCGGTCAGGAACTCGACCGGCGAGAACCGCCGCGACAGCCACTGCGGGAATCGCAGCGTCGCCTCGGCGCCGAGCTGGCGCAGCTCGAGGTCGTTGTCCTCGACCAGGGTGCCGAGCTTGAAGCCGATCGTGCCGGCGAGGTCGAGCGAGATCCCGACGCCGAACAGGTTGCGCAGCGAAGGGATCACCTTCACGAACGCGCCGTTGAAGCTCGAGTAGCCGCCCTCGGCCTCGATCAGCGCGAAGAAGTCGTAGCGCTCGGTCACCGTGACCACGGTGTTCACCGCGCCGCCGAGGGAGTTCTCGAGATCCGGCTGGATGTTGACCGCGTCGAACAGCGCGGTGTTGCGCAGCCGGCGCGCGCCCTCGGCCAGCGCGTCCTGGGTCAGCCGCTCGCCCTCGCGGAACTGGAGCTCGCCGCGGATGATCGAGTCGCGGGTGCGGAAGTTGCCGCGGACCACGACCTTGCCGAACACCAGCTCGTCCATCTTCGATAGCCGGTAGTGCGCG
>JBQCJR010000145.1:0-8379 GCA_051952595.1 Kofleriaceae bacterium | reverse complement strand
ACCCGATCAGCCAGCTCGCGTTCACGCTGGCCAACGGGTTCACCTACGTCGAGTCCTACCTCGCCCGGGGCATGGACATCGACGACTTCGCCCCGAACCTGTCCTTCTTCTTCTCCAACGGGATGGACGCCGAGTACACGGTGCTCGGCCGGGTGGCGCGCCGGATCTGGGCGAAGGCGATCCGCGACAAGTACGGCGGCAACGAGCGCTCGCAGAAGCTGAAGTACCACATCCAGACCTCCGGCCGGTCGCTGCACGCCCAGGAGATCGCGTTCAACGACATCCGCACGACGCTGCAGGCGCTGCTCGCGCTCAACGACAACTGCAACTCGCTGCACACCAACGCGTACGACGAGGCGATCACGACGCCGACCGAGGAGAGCGTGCGCCGTGCGCTCGCGATCCAGCTCGTGATCAACAAGGAGTTCGGGCTCTCGAAGAACGAGAACCCGAATCAGGGCTCGTTCATCATCGAGCAGCTGACCGATCTGGTGGAGCAGGCGGTGCTCACCGAGTTCCGGTCGATCTCGGAGCGCGGCGGCGTGCTCGGCGCGATGGAGCGTATGTACCAGCGCTCGAAGATCCAGGAGGAGTCGCTGTACTACGAGACCCTCAAGCACGATGGCTCGCTGCCGATCATCGGGGTGAACACGTTCCTCGATCCGAGCGGCAGCCCGACGATCGAGCCCCCGGAGGTGATCCGCGCGACCGCCGAGGAGAAGAACTACGCGATCGACGCGCGCGATGCGTTCTGGAAGCGCAACGCGGCGACCGCGCCGGTCGCGCTCGACGCGGTCAAGCAGACCGCGCTCGAAGGCGGGAACGTGTTCGCCGCGCTGATGGAGGCGTGCAAGGTGTGCACGCTCGGTCAGCTGTCTCGTGCGCTGTACGCCGTCGGTGGTCAGTACCGACGCAACATGTGAGGCCCCGTGAAGCCGTCCCCCGCCACCCTCGCTGACTGGCGAGCCCAGGTCGACAAGGAGCTCGCCGGGGTCCCGTTCGAAAAGGCCCTGGTGCACGCGACCGCCGAGGGCATCGCGATCCAGCCGCTGTACATCGAGTCGTCGATCGATCCCGGCGCGCCGGGTGTCGCGCCGTTCGTGCGCGGCGCTTCGGCGAGCCCCGGGCCGTTCCAGATCTGCATGCGGGTCGATGCTCGCCCGGAGTCGCTCGACGAGGACGTCGCGGGCGGCGCCGACGCGCTGTGGCTCGACGTGGGCGACGACCGCGCGCTCGAGGCGGCGGTCGCGCATCGGCTCGGGGCGATCATCGAGGTCGGCGCGCGCGGTGCGGCCGAGGCGCAGGCCTGGTTGGAGGGGCGGGCGTCGCGCGAGCTGCGCGGCGTGCTCGCGATCGATCCGCTCTCCGCCGTCGCGCGCGGCGCCGCGAGCCCGGCGACGCTCGACCGCGCGCTGGCCGAGTTGGCGCGGGTCGCGGCGTCGACCATCGACTCGCTGCCGGGCGTGCGCACCGCGCGGGTCTCGAGCGTGGTGTTCCACGCCGCGGGCGCCGATGCGGCCGACGAGCTCGCGCTGGCGCTGTCGACCGGCGTCGCGTACCTGCGCGCGTTGACCGACGGCGGGCTCGACGTCGCGGCCGCGGCGCGTGCGCTCGCGGTGCAGGTCGCGATCGGGCGCGACACGTTCGGCGAGCTGTGCAAGCTGCGCGCGCTCCGGCTGTGCTGGCACAAGCTGCTCGCGGCGGCGGGCGCGCCGGACGAGCCGCTGCACGCGCTCCACGCGGTGTGCTCGCCGCGCACCCAGAGCCAGCGCGATCCGTGGGTCAACATGCTGCGGGTCACCACCGAGGTGTTCGCGGCCGCGCTCGGCGGCGCCGAGCTGGTGACCCCGCTGTCGTTCGACGAGGCGCTCGGCGCGCCGTCGCCGCTCGGCCGGCGGACCGCGCGCAACGCCGCGCTCGTGCTGCGCGAGGAGAGCTCCCTCGGGCGGGTGCTCGATCCCGCCGGCGGCGCGTACTACCTCGAGGCGCGCACCGACGCGCTCGCGCGCGAGGCGTGGTCGCGGTTCACCGCGCTCGAGCGCGATGGCGGGATCGCGCGCGCGCTGGCGAGCGGGAGCCTGCGCGAGCGTCTGGCCGCCGCGTGGGAGCGCCGAGCCGGGGCGATCGCGCGGCGCAAGGAGCCGGTGCTCGGCGTGTCCGAGTTCGCGAACGTCGACGAGCAGCTGCCGATGCCGGTGCCCGCGCCACAGCCGGCGCCCGCGGCGCCCGCGCTGGTGCCGCGCCGCGACGCCGAGCCGTTCGAGGCGCTGCGGGCGCGGGTCGAGGCCGCGCCGCGCGAGGTCGCGCTGGTCACGCTCGGCCCGCCGAGCGAGCACCGGGCTCGCCTCGGCTACGCGTCGGCGCTGTTCGCCGCCGCCGGGCTGCGCGCGACCGAGACCGCCGCGGTGGTGCGCGCCGACATCGCGTGCCTGTGCGGCAGCGACGAGCGCTACGCCGAGCTGGCCGCCGCGCGGGCCCGCGAGCTGCGCGCGGCCGGGTGCCGGCGCGTCGTGCTCGCCGGGCGGCCGGGGCCCCTCGAGGCCGAGCTGCGCGCGGCCGGCGTGGATCACTTCGTGTTCGTCGGCTGCGATGTCGTGGCGACGCTGACCCAGCTGCTCGAGGAGGACGCATGAGCCGCCTGCCTGATTTCGGCGCGCTCGGGTTCGACGACGTCGGGGCACGCCCGCGCGGTGACGCCGCGCAGCCCGCCGCGGACCCCGGATCGCGATGGGACACGCCCGAGGGCATCGCGCACCGCCCGCTGTACACCGCGGCGGATCTCGCCGGGGTGGAGCACCTCGGCTCGCTGCCGGGGTTCCCGCCGTTCGTGCGCGGTCCGTACCCCACGATGTACGTCCAGAAGCCGTGGACGGTGCGGCAGTACGCCGGGTTCTCGACGGCGGAGGACTCGAACGCGTTCTACCGGCGCAACCTGGCGGCCGGCCAGATGGGGCTCTCGATCGCGTTCGATCTCGCGACCCACCGCGGCTACGACAGCGACCACCCGCGGGTCGCCGGGGACGTCGGCATGGCCGGTGTCGCGATCGACTCGATCCTCGACATGCGGATCCTGTTCGATCGGATCCCGCTCGATCGGATGAGCGTGTCGATGACGATGAACGGCGCCGTGCTGCCGGTGCTCGCGCTCTACGTCGTCGCCGCGGAGGAGCAGGGCGTGCCGCCGGAGAAGCTGACCGGCACGATCCAGAACGACATCCTCAAAGAGTACATGGTGCGGAACACCTACATTTATCCGCCCGCACCCTCGATGAAGATCATCGCGGACATCTTCGCGTTCACGTCGCAGCGGATGCCGAAGTTCAACTCGATCTCGATCTCCGGCTATCACATGCAGGAGGCGGGAGCGACCGCGGATCTCGAGCTCGGCTACACGCTCGCCGACGGCCTCGAGTACGTGCGCACCGGCGTGGCGTCCGGGATGTCGGTCGACGCGTTCGCGCCGCGGCTCTCGTTCTTCTTCGCGATCGGCATGAAGTTCTTCATGGAGGTCGCCAAGCTGCGAGCGGCGCGGCTGCTGTGGGCCGAGCTGATGGCGCGGTTCTCGCCGAAGAGCGCGAAGAGCCTGGCGCTGCGCACGCACTGCCAGACCTCCGGGTGGTCGCTCACGGCGCAGGACGTCTACAACAACGTCGTCCGCACCGGGATCGAGGCGATGGCCGCGACCCAGGGCCACACCCAGAGCCTGCACACCAACTCGCTCGACGAGGCGCTCGCGCTGCCGACCGACTTCTCGGCGCGGATCGCGCGCAACACCCAGCTCCAGCTCCAGCTCGAGTCGGGCACGACGCACACGGTGGATCCGTGGGGCGGCAGCTACTACGTCGAGTGGCTGACCGATCAGCTCGCGGCGCGCGCGCGCGCGCACATCGCCGAGGTCGAATCGCTCGGCGGCATGGTCAAGGCGATCGAGGCGGGCGTGCCCAAGCTCCGGATCGAGGAGGCCGCGGCGCGGACCCAGGCGCGGATCGACGCCGGCCGGCAGCGCATCGTGGGCGTGAACTGCTGGCGCCCGGCGAGCGAGCAGCCGATCCCGGTGCTCAAGGTCGACAACGCGGCGGTGCGCAAGACGCAGATCGAGCGGCTCGCGCGGCTGCGCCAGGAGCGCGACGAGGCCGCGTGTGTGCGCTCGCTCGAGGCGCTCACCACGTGCGCGTCGCGCGGCGAGGGCAACCTGCTCGCCGCGGCGATCGATGCGGCGCGGGCGCACGCCACGGTCGGCGAGATCTCGGCGGCGCTCGAGAAGGTGTGGGGGCGCCATCGCGCCGAGATCCACGCGATCTCCGGCGTGTACAGTGGCGAGGTGGGCGAGACCTCCGAGCAGGTGACGCGCGTGCGGGTGCGCACCCAGGCGTTCCTCGACCGCGAGGGCCGGCGCCCGCGCATCCTGATCGCGAAGATGGGGCAGGACGGCCACGATCGCGGCCAGAAGGTCATCGCGTCGGCGTTCGCCGATCTCGGGTTCGACGTGGACATCGGGCCGCTGTTCCAGACTCCGGAGGAGACGGCGCGCGCGGCGGTGGAGAACGACGTGCACGTGATCGGCGCGAGCTCGCTGGCCGCCGGGCACCTCACGCTGGTCCCGGCGCTGCGCGCCGCGCTCGCCGCGCTCGGCCGCCCCGACATCCTGGTCGTCGTTGGTGGCGTGGTCCCGCCCGACGACTACCCGGCGCTGCGCGCGGCCGGTGCGGTGGAGATCTTCGGCCCCGGCACGGTGATCGCCGAGGCCGCGTGCTCGCTGCTCGATCGGCTCGAGCACCACGAGGCCGTGCCACCGACATGACCCGCCGTCGTCCGCGGCTCTCGCTCGACGAGTACGAACGTGGCGTGCGCGCGTGCGATCGCGGCGTGCTCGCGCAGGCCGTCACGCTGATCGAGAGCCGCGACGACGCCGATGCCGCGCTCGCGCAGGCGCTGCTCGGCCGGCTGCTCCCCGCGACCGGGCGCGCGCACCGGATCGGGATCACCGGCGTGCCGGGGGTCGGCAAGAGCACGTTCGTCGACGAGCTCGGGATGCGCCTGCTGGCCCGCGGCAAGCGGGTCGCCGTGCTCGCGATCGATCCGTCGAGCCAGGTCTCGGGCGGGTCGATCCTCGGCGACAAGACGCGGATGGCGCGGCTGTCGCTCGAGCAGGGCGCGTTCATCCGCCCGTCGCCGAGCGGTGCGTCGCCCGGCGGCGTGGCGCGGCGCACCCGCGAGACGATGCTGCTGTGCGAGGCGGCCGGCTTCGACGTCGTGCTCGTCGAGACCGTCGGCGTGGGCCAGAGCGAGACCGCGGTGGCCGACATGGTCGACTTCTTCCTGGTCCTCGTGCTGCCGGGCGCGGGCGACGAGCTCCAGGGGATCAAGAAGGGCGTGTTCGAGCTCGCGGACGCGCTCGCGGTCAACAAGGCGGACGGCGAGGGCGCCGCGCGGGCGAAGCTGGCGCTCTCCGATCTGCGGAGCGCGCTGCGCTACCTGCCGCGCCGCCGCCCCAGCTGGCAGACCCGCGCGCTCGCGATCTCTGGCCAGACCGGCGCCGGGCTCGACGAGCTGTGGGACGTGATCGTCGAGCATCACCGCGTGCTCGCCGCCTCGGGAGAGCTCGCCGCGATGCGCGCCGACCAGCAGCGGACGTGGATGTGGTCGCTGATCCGCGAGCGGCTCGAGAGCCGGTTCCGGCGCAGCCCCGCGGTGGTCGCCGCGCTGCCGCGGCTCGAGGCGGCGGTGCAGGCCGGCTCGGTCACGTCGACCGCGGCGGCCGACGAGCTGCTCGCCGCGTTCGACGCCGCCGCCGGGCGCGGCTGAGCGCTACGCGAAGAACCCGTCGTGCCGCGGCGAGCGCGGGATGCCGCCGAACCGCGCCCGGAGCCGCGGCGCGGCCTGCTTCGCGAGCTTCGAGTCCCACAGCGAGAGCTGCGCGACCTCGAGCGCGGGGTACAGCTCGCGATCGACGAAGCGATCGATCGAGGCCATCGTGAGCGGGGGCTCGAAGTCGTCCGGATCGAGGCGCAGCACGCGAAGCTGGCGCGCGCCCGGCCAGCGCGAGAGCGCCGCGACGCCGTCGTCGGTCGTGTTGCGCGTGCGGAGGTACAGGGCGCTCAGCGATCCCGGAACGCGCGCGCGGGCCATCGCATGCAATGCCTCGGGCTCGACGCTCGCGCGGATCACCTCGACGCTCTGCAGCGCGGGGCTCGCCAGCACGCGCAGCCACGCGTCGGCGTCGCACCACTGATCGAGCGTGAGCGTGCGCAGGCCGCGCAGGCCACGCCACTCCGCGAGCGCGGCCACGGCCGGGCCGCCGGCGTAGATCGCGAGGTGCTCGAGCGCGGGGGCCGCGCGGACGCGGTCCAGCGTCGTCGGGGTGGCCTGCACGTGGCGCAGCTGGAGCTTCTGCACGGTGTCGAACCACGGCGCGTCGAGGATGCGCGCGAGGCCCTCGTCGGGCACGGTCACGCGCTGGGTCAGCTGGAGCTGGCGCAGCGATGGTGCGCGGAGGGTCTGCGCGAGCTGCGCGAGCTGCGGCTCGGTCGCGCCGTGGAGCGCCAGCGAGCGGAGCGGCGCCTCGACCGGCGGCGCAGGCGCGCCCTCGATCGGGACCACGGTGAACGAGGCGAGCTCGCGCGCGGCGTCGCTCGCCAGGAACGCGGCGATCTGGTGGGCGTTCGCGGGCCCGCGGAACCGGACCGTCCGGTAGCGCGCCGGCACGTCGCGTGCGAGCGCGGCCAGCGCCTCGGGGTCCTCGATCGAGACGTCGACGTCGCGCACCGGATCCGCGGCGTCGCGCCGCCCGTTGCCGGTCAGCGCCGCGACGAGCTGCGCGGTCCCGAGCTCGGCCGGCCCGTACGCCCTCAGCTGAAACGACGCGATCCGCGGCGGCACCACCAGGTTCGCGAGCGCCTCGATCGCGCGCGGCCGCCAGGTGTCGAGCGACAGCTCGCGCAGCGCGCCGATCCGCGTCGAACCTGCGATCGCCGCGGCGAACGCCTCGGTCTCCGAGACCTCGAGCGTCATCGCGAGTCGCGCCAGCTTCTCGGCGGCGGGCGCATCGAAGAACGCGCGCGGATCGTCGAGCGTCTGCCCGTGCCGCGCAGCGAGCTCGAGCGCCGAGGCGTGTGGCAGCGCGTGGAACAGCCTCGCCAGGCACGCCCAGTCGATCTGGTCGTGCACCGCGAGGCTGGTCGCCGAGCCGGCGTGCCTGGCCAGCGCCTTGCGGATCGCGGTGATCGAGCGCCAGCGGACGCGTTCGAGCACGACCTGATCGATGAACCCGCTGCGGAACCGAAGGCGCACCGCGGCTCGGTTCTTGGCGAGCCCGACCTCCTCCCACGCGTGGCCGTGCTCGTCGAACAGCAGCGCCTCGCGCGCCTCGAGCGGCAGCCGCCGCGGATCCTCCGGCTCGAGCCCCTCGATCGCCGCCTGCAGATGGATGAGCTCGCCGCGTGGATCGCCCGCCTGCAGCAACGCATCGGCGTAGACCGCGCGCGTCGCATCGTCGCCATCGGCGCGGCGGCGAAGCTCCTCCAGCGGGAGAGACATGCGACCAGCCTACGCGAACCGCGCCCGCGCCGCGCCACCGATCCGGGAGTGGCGAACCGAGGCAACCGCCCCGCTCCGCGCCTGCGAGGTCTGGTGAGCCACGTGGCTATCCGGTGGCGACGATCAGGTCCCGCGGCGCGCCGCGATGGACCCGCACCTCGGTGAACCCGGCCTGCTCGAGCTCGGGGACGCGCTGCGCGGCCGAGAGCTGAGCGCCGAGGGTCGCGGCGCGGGACAGCCGCGAGAGCAGGGCGGCCCGCGGTGGGCCGTTGCGATCGTCGTCGAGCAGGGTCTCGGAGACCAGGACGAGGCCGCCGGGGCGCAGCACCGCGCGGGCGCGGCGGAGGATCGCGATGCGCTCGTCGCGCGGGAAGTCGGCGAGGATCGCCGAGAGCAGCACGGCATCGGCGCCGCGGGTCGGCACGCCCTGGCGCACGTCGCCGTCCGCGATCGTGTGGCGCGCGGCGAGGCCCTCGGCGGCCGACCGCTCGCGGGCGACCGCGCAGGCGGCGCCGAGATCGAAGCTCTCGATCCGGAGCGCGGGCAGGGCGCGCAGCAGCTCGCGCGCGACCACGCCGCCGCCGCACCCGAGATCGACGAGCAGGCGCGCGGCGGACAGATCGACGGCGCGGGCGATCGCGGCCCCGACCCCGATGCTGCCGTGGTCCATCGCGACCATCAGCGCGCGCTGCTGGTCGGGGTGCTTCGCGAGCTCGTCGTACGGCGCGCCGGCGATCGGCGCGCGCGCGAACGGCCACGCGGCGTGCTGGGGGCGGCCGGTGCGCACGGCCTCGGCGAGCCGGACCATCGGCGGCAGGATCTGGTCGCGGTGGAACCGGAACA
>JBQCJR010000144.1:0-2668 GCA_051952595.1 Kofleriaceae bacterium | reverse complement strand
GTGGTGCGCCCGCTCCCGCCCGATGAGGTGTTCCGCCGGCTGGCCCCGTTGCGCGTTTGGCTCCTGGACCCCCCCGGCGACGCGCCCGGCCAGGACGAGCTGGCGCGGCGCGCGGGGCTCTCGCGGTTCCACTTCGTGCGCCGCTGGCGCGAGGCGTTCGGCGTCACACCGCACGAGGATCTGACCCGGCTGCGGATCGCGCGCGCCAAGGCGCTGCTCGCCGGCGATCGCGCCTCGATCACCGAGATCTGCCTCGAGGTCGGGTTCTCCAGCCTCGGCTCGTTCAGCACGCTGTTCGCCGAGCGCACGGGCTGCCCACCGAGCGCGTGGCGACGGCGCTACGTCCAGGTCACCGCGCACGTCCACGCGAGCTGGGAGCTGGTCGTGCCCAGCTGCTTCGCGCAGCGCTACTTCGGCGCCGCCTGAGCCGCGATCCGGCGAAGCTGCCGGCCGCGCCGGAGCCGCACGACCAGCGTGATCGCGAGCGCCGCCATCGCGGGCACGATCGCGATCACCATCATCATGAGCCACGCGCCAACGCCGCGGCCGATCGCGATCACGAACCGCTGCTCGGCGTCGCACGCCACGGTGTACGTGCCAGGCTCGTCGATCTGCACATCGAACGCGTTGTGCCCCGCGTAGCCGGCGAGCTCGTAGCTGACGCTGCTGTTCGGCACCACCAGCGGCACCTCGCGACCGCCCACCGAGACGCTGCACCGGAACGTGCCGGCCGGATCCGCCTCGTACACGGTGCCATCGATATGCGAGCGCTGCTCGGCGTACAGCGTCGTCAGGCCGGCCGGCAGCACGATCTCTTCCTTGCCCGGCATGACGACCCGGCGCATCCCGTCGATCGTCGACCTCATCTGCGTGTAGCCGATCACCGCGACGCCGATCGCCGAGATCAGAAATCCGACGGCGACCAGGTACCACACGCGCGACGTCAGCCGGGAACGCTCCATGCCGCGCATCCTGCCACACGCATCGAGAGATCCCGCCCTGGGCGGCCAGGTGCGACCACGTGTCACCCAGGCGCATACATTGGGAAGAAAGCGGACGCGGACACGCGGGGACCGGGCAGACGCGGGACACGTGGGGGAACGCGGACACGCGGGGACCGGGCAGACGCGGGACACGTGGGAGAACGCGGACACGCGCGCTGACGGCGGCGGGGTGGGCCCCGTCGCTCGGCCGCCTGCGTGAGCTCGGCGCCGGCCTGACTGCGCCGACGAGGGGCCTTACTCGCTCGGGACCCACCCCGTCCGCCTCGCGCGCGCGTTGGCGAGCCACGCGCGGGACATCAGGCCGACTGCTTCGTCACGCTCCGCCTCGCGCCGGCCTATCGTCACACATCGTGACGACGGCGACGCCGTTTTCGCGCGATTGCGGTGGGAATCGGCGCATCGGTGCGCTTGCGAGCGGCATCGACCGCGGCATCGATCACCGTGACGATGTCTCCGAGCAGGCTGGACTCGCTCTCGAGCTGTACCTCCGGCCGCGGTCGCGGCGCTCGTGGGGGCGACATGATCGCGTCGCGCGCCGCGACCAGCTTGACGGCGATCGGGTCGGCCAACACGCCGGTGTCGTCGCCGCAGTGCGGACACTTCACCGCGGTCTGGTGGACGGGCTCACCGCAGCTCTGACAGGGCACCGCCATCCGACGATTGTGCGCCGACGCGGCGCGCGCGCCAACCGCCGCCGCCAGCGCGCCGGTCCGAGCTCTCCTCACCGTCGCAGCTAGCGCCGCGCCCACTCGGGCGCTTGCTGACCCAGCGATTGGAACGCGTGCGCGGCGTCGTAGTGGTACTCCTCGACGCGGCGCTTGCCGGTGATCGCCAGGTAGAGGCCGACCGGCGTGAACACGAAGGCCTGGCCGACCGCGTACGGCGCGGTGGAGCGCCCGAGCGTGACCGGCACGGCGATCGCGGCGGCCACCGACGCGGCGGCCATCAGTAGCCCGGTCCGGTTGCGCAGCTTGCCGCTCGCGCGCGCGCTGGCGATCGCGTCGGCGGTGTTGCGGTCCCCGGCGAGCTGGTAGAAGTCGCGCTCGTCGATGATGTCCTTGTCGAGCTGGAGCGAGTAGCCGACGACCACCGGCTTGGTGCCCACGACCGTCTCCTGGGTGCCGACCAGCGAACCGGTCGAGTCGCGCAGCTCGGAGCGCTCGACGATCGGCTCGTCGTAGGTCACGGCCTCGACGGCCAGCTTGCCGCCGCTGTGGGACAGGTTGCGGTAGCGATCCGTGGCGCACGCGGCGAGCGAGAGCAGGACCAGGAGACTGATGCGAGCTGCGATGTGCATGAACCGCAGACGGCCCCGGTCGCGCAGGTCGCGCCGATAATTCCGGTCGTGCCGCGCACGCCCGGCGCGACCGATCGCCGCCGGTCCGCCTATCGATCGTGGAGGTCGATCGCGCCCGAGAGCCGGCTCGCGACGTGGAACAGCAGGCTATCCGCGGTCGCGGTGTCGACCCCGAGCGCCTCGTGCAGCGCGCCGCGCAGCCGGGCCAGCAGGGCCTCGCGCGCCGCCACGCAGCGCCGCGCCGCGGTCGCGCGGTGCACGCCGTGCAGGGCGGCGAGCTCGTCGATCGAGAGCCGATCGAGCACCTGCTGGCTGAGCAGCAGCCGCTGGTGCTCCGGGATCGCGCCCCACGCCCGGCGGAACGCCG
>JBQCJR010000143.1:0-6269 GCA_051952595.1 Kofleriaceae bacterium | reverse complement strand
CAGCGTCGTCCGATCGAGGTTCGCGATCTCGCGTTCACCTTCGCTCCCGAGGCCGTCCCGCTCGACTGGTGCAGCGAGGACGCGTTCACCACCACGTTCCTGTCCGCGCTGTCGCTGCTGTTCCCGGACGGCGAGAAGTTCTTCGTCGAATCCCTGAAGCAGATCCGGGAGCGCGTGCACAGCCCGGAGCTGCGCGCGCGGATCGCCGGCTTCCTGGGTCAGGAGGCGATGCACGGCCGCGGCCACCGCGCGCTCGACGAGCTGTTCGTCGCCCACGGCTTCGACGCCGTGCCCGGCCTCGAGCGCCAGGTCCGCGGGTTCCTGAAGACCGTCCGCCGCGTGTTGCCGCCGATGTCCCAGGTGGCCGCCACCTGCGCGCTCGAGCACTTCACCGCCCTGCTCGCCGAGGCGCTGCTGCGCGACAACCGGCTGCGCGACGAGATCCACCCCTCGGTGCGCACCCTCTGGGTGTGGCACGCGTTCGAGGAGAGCGAGCACAAGGCGGTCGCCTACGACGCGTACCAGGAGGCCGGCGGTGGCTATGCGCGCCGGGTCGCGATGATGGTCGTCGCCACCTGGGTGTTCTTCACCGTCCACATGCTCGTCCACGCGCGGCTGATGCAGCAGCGCGGGATCCTCGGCAAGCCGTGGCGCTGGCTGCACGGCATCCGCCGGATGTGGCTGTCGCCCGGCTACTTCACGCGGCTCGTGCCCGCCTACTTCTCGTACTACAAGCCCGGCTTTCACCCCGACGATCGCGAGACCGGCGCGCTGCTCGCGCAGTGGAAGCAGGTCCTGTTCGGGCCCGACGGCAAGCTCGCGGCCTGACGGCGCGCTACTCGACGACCCGCCGCCCCTCCATCGTGACCTCCCAGCCGATCCCGCGCTGCTGTAGCTCGGCCGTGTAGATCGACGAGCGGCGGAGCGCGCGCGCGACCAGCGTCGCGATCGCCGTCACCAGCACGAGCGGCAGCACCACCGCGTAGTCGCCCGAGAGCTCGAACGCCATCACCGCGGCCATCAGCGGCGCGTGGGTCATCGCCGCGGTCGCCGCCGCCATGCCGACCAGCGCGTAGCCACCCGCCGGCCCGATGTCCGCGCCCGCCCACGCCAGGGCGTGCCCGTAGAGAAAGCCGATCGCCCCGCCGAGCAGCAGCGTCGGCGTGAACACGCCGCCCGGGCTGCCCGACGACACCGAGGCGGTCGTCGCGAAGCACTTGCCGACCAGCAGCACCGCGACGAACCCGATCGCGAGCTGGCCATCGAGCAGCGCGTTGAGCGGCTCGTAGCCGTTGCCCGCGACCTCCGGGATCGCGGCGATCACCGCGCCCGCGAGCGCGCCGCCGAGCGCCGGCCGCCACGGCAGGCCCAGCCAGCGCCGCCGGAACGCGCGCTCGCCGAACGCGAGCAGCCAGCGGAACGCGTGCACGCCGAGCGCCGCCAGGATCCCGAGCCCCGCGAACGCCAGCAGCTCGGCCGGCGCCTCGAGCTCGAACACCCGCTGGCCGTAGATCGGCCCGGCGCCCACCACCCCGCGCACGATCGCCGTGGCGATCACCGTCGAGATCAGCGCCGGCAGGATCGCGTCGAGCACGACCACGCCGGTGACCACCTCGAGCACGAACAGCACGGCCGCGAACGGCGTGTTGTACGCCGCCGCGAACCCCGCCGCCGTGCCCGCCGCAATCAGCACCCGCGCGTGATCGTTCGAGAGCCCGAGGCGATCGCTGAGCAGCTTGCCCGAGGCGCCGCCGAACTGGATCAGCGGACCCTCGCGGCCCAGCGAGCCGCCGAACGCGATCGCGAACCACGACGCCGCCGACTTGAGCAGCGTGACCCGCATCGACAGGTGGACCTTCCCGAGCACCACCGCCTCCATCACGTCGGCGACGCCGTGCCCCGCGGGAGCGCGCATCACCGCCAGGCCGATCGCCCCCGCGAGCAGGCCGCCACACGCCGGCAGGATCAGCCGCGCCCACACCGGGGCCCGCGCCATCGCCGTGACCACGTCGGGGGCACTCGCCACCGCCTCGAGCACGAATGACAGCCCGGCGCGGAACGCGATCGCGAACGCCGCCGCCATCAGCGCGACCACCAGCACGCCCACCCCGAAGCGCCAGCTCGCGAACGCGGGCTCGGGGGGCGGTGCAGGCGCGGCCACGTCGCGACTCTAGCCCGGATCGTCCGGCCCCCGCTCCTCGGCCCCGCTCGTCGGGGCCGGTCAGCTCGGCGGAGGTCGAGTATTCGGACTCAACGAGACCCCGGGTGGCAACGGGTCACCCCCCAGGTCGTACACCGTGGCCGGCCCCTCAGGGGGCACGATCGCGCGCAGGTAGTGCATCCAGATGCAGCCGGCGAGGCAATCGCCCCAGCCAAACCGGAACTCGATCTGTGCGGTTTCCTCCTCGGTACCGGGGTCCCCAGCTGGCTTGCCGATCCAGCTCCACGTGCCGTCATCGCGCCACTCCTGTCCGAAGAACGGCAACGACGAGGCCGTCGCGAGCAATCTCTGGTGGACCAACTCCTCGTTGAACACCCGTGGCGTCCTCACGCCGAAGCGGTCGTTGCTCCGGGCGACGATCTCCGGTTCCAGCACTGCCATCAGCGTGTCGAACTCGGGATCGCCGGTCACGAGCTCTCCCTGAGACCACGCGTCGATCACGCGCGGGTTCGTCGTGTAGATGTCGGCGCTCTGGAGCGTGGTCCGATACAGCTGCGGGCGCCGCCCCTCCAGGATCGGCTCCGCCTCGATCGTCCTCTGCCAGCGGTCGAAGTAGCGATCGATCTCGTCCTGGGAGGGCAGCAACTCGTCCGTATCGCGCGCTGCGAACAGGTTCGCCACGTAGCAGGTGTGCGAAACATCGATCGCCCGGACCTCCACGGGGCACCTCGCCGACTCAGGCTCGGGCCCGCACCCGGCTGCGATACACGCCGTCAGCAGGACACCGCTCCTCATGCTGACACTCGTTCGAACCATGGCGCAGCTCACCGGCGGATAGCGTCGAAAGTAGCCGAAAACGCGCGCGGCCCGAGCCCCGAAGAGCCCGAGCCGCAGACTCGAAGATCGGGAGCCCTGGCTCCGTCAGCGGCGGCGGCGGCGCACGAGCGCCAGGCCCGCGACGCCGAGGCCGAGCAGCAGGCCGGCGTCACCACCCGCGCTGCAGCCGCCGGTCACGTCCGCCGGCTCGTCGTCGCCGGTGCCGTTGCCGTTCCCGTTGCCACTGCCGTTCCCGTTGCCGTTCCCGTTGCCCGTGCCGCTCGCGACCGTGATGTTGAGCGACTGGGTGGTCGTCTGCTGGATCGAGTCGGTCGCCCGGATCTCGAGCTCGTGCGGGCCGAGCGCGAGGTCGGTCACCTGGAACACGAACGGCCCGGTGGTCAGCGTCTGGTACGTCGCGCCATCGATCCGCAGCTCGGCGCTCACCAGATCCGTGTCGACGATCGACGCCTGGACCTGGAAGTTGCGCGGCACGGTGTCGCCGTCGAGCGGCGCGGTCACGCTCGCCATCGGCGACATGTTCGAGACCGGCGCGCCGTAGATCGTGGCGACGCCCTGGCGATCGAGCGCGCTCAGCGCGAGCGTGTTGTTCGGCGAGCCGCACTGCGGGTAGTGCATCGTCGACTGCTGGTCGTACGCCGTGACCCCGCGGTACTGGTTGTCCTCCGGGCACGGATTGCCCGGCGCGCGAATGTGCTCGTGGCGGAACCCGAGGGTGTGGCCGAGCTCGTGGATCAGGATGTTGGACAGCGCGATCCCGCCGGTCTGCTGCGGGCTGAACGCATCGGCATCGACGTAGACGTTGCGCTCCGCGCGCGGCTGGTTGGGGAAGAACGCGCGCGCGAGGTACTGGCCGTTGCTGTTGACCTGGTTGACGTCGAACAGCACGTTGGGGTTCTGCGCGTTGCAGTTCGCGTCCTGCGACGGGACGTAGACGAACTTGATGTCGGCGAACTTCTCCCAGCCCTGCGCCGTGGCGGCCTGCATCGCGGCGACGATCTGGTCCTTGCGCGCGCCGAAGCTACTGCCGATGCAGTAGGTCAGGTTCTTCTTCTGGGTGTTGTCCCATTTGATGTCGGCGCCACCGACCGCATAGATCGACAGCGCGCCCTGCTGGAACCGGGTCCAGTACTCGTACAGCGCGTCATCGCCGTGGAGCACCATGTCCCAGTCGAGGACGTACGCCCCGGTCCCCGGCTCGCGGCCGGCGTTGGCCTTGAACTCCTCGAACGACATCCCGGCGGTCGAGCTCACCTCGGCCGGTGTGTCCAACGCGCAGCCGAGCAGACTGGCCGCCGCGAAGGTCGATGCCAGAAGCGCCGTCTTGTTCATGTTGCCGGGCAGTTACACGGCCCGTACCAGCGCTCGACCAGGCGATTCCAGGTACTTGCAGCGTCAGGGATGGGGTGTCGACGCCGCGGTTGCCTGAGACCTTCCCCCCACCACCTCCGCGTACATGGTCACTCGGAGTCTGCCGGCGCGACCTCGTCGGTGTTCGGCCGGGCCGAGATCACCACGTTGCGCTGGTGCGCAGGCGCCGCCGCGCGCTCCTCCGCGGTCATCAGCGCGGCCTCGAGCTGACCGAGCCGCTCGATCTCCGACAGCGCGTTGAACCCGCCCACGAACTGCCCGCGCAGGTACACGTACGGCACGGTGTTCTGCTTGGTCTCGAGCGTCAGCTTGAGCTGCTTGGCCTCGTGCTCCGGCTCCTCGAGATCGATGTAGTCGAAGTCGACCTTGTGGCGCTCGAGCAGCGTGATCGCGCGGCCGGTCCACGGGCAGCTCTTCTTGCCGAAGATCTGCGCCTTGATCGACGGATCGCCGAACCCCGCCGCGTCGCTCTTCTTGGCGACCGTGGTCACGGTCGAGGCGACCGCCGCGGTCTGGCGGGCGCGCTCGGCGTCGCGCGCCGCGGTCTCCGCCTGCGACACGTACTCGCGGCCCAGCCACCCCGCGATCCGCTTGCGCGCGGTCACGTAGCGCGGGTCCTTGGCCACCCGGTCCTGCAGGAAGTCGCGCACCTCACCACCGATCTCGTCCGCGCGGTTGAGCGCCGCGAACAGCTTCTCGGTCGCCTGCTTCGTCCACTTCTTGTCGTTGCGGGTCTCCGGCATGCCGCGGTCTGTACCACACGTCCCGATGGGCGGGGAGCCGGTTCGCTCACTCGTACCGGGGGTGCGCCGGGTCGAAGAACGCGATCGGCGCGGCGAGGCAGGCGTCCGGGATCCCGAACGCCTCGACGATGCCGGCGGCGCGGGGCGCGAGCTCGCCGAGCAACGCCTCGACCTCCTTGCGGATCGCGCGGCTCTTGGCCCGCTCGAAGTAGCCGTCCTCGAGGAACCACGCCGCGCGCCGCTCGAGCAGCGCGAGCACCGAGAGGTCGCCGAGGCGCGCGAGCAGCGGCCGCGCGCGTGGATCGGCCGCGGCCTCGGCGTCCGCGAACCACTCGAACGCCAGCCGCTCGCCGAACGCGTGGGCGACCGCGACCACGTGGTCCTGGACGTCGAGCAGCGCGGCCTCACCGGACGCGCCGCGGGCGAGCCGGTGCCGGATCCGGGCCGCGCAGGTCTCGATCAGCCGGCGCTCGCGGTGGCGGAGCGCGTCGCGCTGGAACGCGCGATCCCGCAGGTGGTCCGAGTCGGTGCGCCCCGCGTGCGCCGCGTTGCGATCCAGCGCGATCGCAGCGACCCGCTGGCCGATCGCGCGGAGCAGCGCGCGCGGCCCGCCATCGGCGAACTGCTTGCGGTACCCGGCGATCAGCGTCTTGGCGACCAGCTGCGCGAGCACCGTGTTGTCGCCCTCGAACGTGGTGAAGATCTCCACGTCGGCGCGCAGCTCGGGGATCCGGTTGATCGACAGGTAGCCCTGCCCGCCACACGCCTCGCGGCACGCCTGCACCGCGTCCACGCCGTGCCGGCTGCCGAGGATCTTGAGCGCGGCGACCTCGGTCTCGAGCACCCGGGTATCGGGCGGCATCGAGGCGCCCGGGCCGCCGGGGAGCGCAGCGGCGAACGCCCCGGCGTGGCGGCGGCGCAAAGTCTCGAACGCGAGCCGCAGCACCACGCCATCGGCCAGATGCGGCAACAGGCGCCGGCGGTGCGTCGGGTAGTCGATCAGCGCGCGCTCGCCGTCGTCGCCGAACTGGCGCCGCGCGGTCGCGTAGCGGATCGCGATCGCGAGCGCCGTGCGCGCCGCGGACACCGCGCTCGAGCCGACCGAGATCCGGCCGCCGACCAGCGTGCCGAGCATCGCGAAGAACCGGCGCTCCGGG
>JBQCJR010000142.1:0-5712 GCA_051952595.1 Kofleriaceae bacterium | reverse complement strand
CCGCGGTGCTGGTCGGCTACTCGCTGGCCAGCCATCGCGCGCCGCCGCCGCTCGCCACCCGGATCGAGGTCTACGTCGACGTGTGGATCGGCGCGATCACCACGACCGGCTCGGTGCTCGCGTTCCTCAAGCTGCGCGGCTCGGTGAGCGGCAAGCCGCTGCTGCTGCCGGCGCGCCACGGCCTCAACCTGATCCTCCTGCTGGCTTCGATCGGCAGCGCGTACCTGTACGCGCGCGACGGCCAGCTGCTCGGGCTGCACGTCGGCACGGCGATCGCGTGTGTGCTCGGCGTGCACCTGGTCGCCGCGATCGGCGGCGCGGACATGCCGGTCGTGGTGTCGATGCTCAACAGCTACTCGGGGTGGACCGCGGCGGCCGCCGGCTTCATGCTCCACAACGATCTGCTGATCATCACCGGCGCGCTCGTCGGGTCGAGCGGCGCGATCCTGTCGTACATCATGTGCCGGGCGATGAATCGCTCGATCTGGAACGTGATCTTCGGCGGGTTCGGCGCGGCGCCGCCCGCGGCGAGCCCGGCCGGTGCACCGGCGCCGCCCGCGGGCGAGGTCCAGGACATCGACGCCGCCGCGCTCGCGACCCGGCTCGGGCAGGCGCGCTCGGTGATCATCGTGCCGGGCTACGGCATGGCGGTCGCCCGGGCGCAGCACGCGGTGCGCGAGCTGACCGAGGTGCTGCGCGCGCGGGGCGTCCAGGTGCGGTTCGCGATCCACCCGGTCGCCGGGCGGCTGCCGGGCCACATGAACGTGCTGCTCGCCGAGGCCAACGTGCCGTACGACATCGTGCTCGAGATGGACGAGATCAACGCCGACCTCCCGGCCACCGACGTCACGATCGTGATCGGCGCGAACGACATCGTGAACCCGGCGGCCGAGGACGATCCGGCGTCGCCGATCGCCGGCATGCCGGTGCTCCAGGTGTGGAAGTCGCAGCTGGTGATCGTCAACAAGCGCAGCCGCGGCGCCGGTTATGCGGGGATCGACAACCCGCTGTTCTACAAGCCGGTGACCCGGATGCTGTTCGGCGACGCGAAGGACGCGATCGAGAAGGTGGTCACCGCGCTCAAGGCGTGATCAGCGCCGCCGCGCGAGCCAGCTCTCCATGACGTCGAGCGAGGCGCGTGCGCTGCGGTCCGGCGTGGTCTGGTGGGCGCGGAACGTGCGGTGGAGCTCGCGCGCCCGGCGCAGCATCGCGGGCCGATCGCGGCCGAGCTCCCAGTGGCACGCGGCGATCATGAACTCGATGATCGCGATGTTCGGATCGTCGCCGAGCAAGAGCCGCACGAGGCCGGTGTAGCGCTCGAACAGCTCGAGCGAGCGCGCGTAGCGCTGCTGCTGGAAGTAGGCGTCGGCGAGCAGCATGCCGGCGAGGGTCTGGGCGATCGAGCGCAGGTCGGCGTGCTCGGCGATCTCCATCGCGCGCTCGGCGGCCGCCACGGCGGTCTCGAGCTCGCCGAGCGCCATGTAGACCTGGGCCTGGGTGGTGAGCGCGACGATCATCGACTCGTGCCGCCCACCGTACGTGTGCTGCCAGATCGCGACCGAGCGGTCGATCTGCGGGGCGGCGTCGCGCTCGCGCCCGACCTCCAGCAGCGCGGACGCGAGCTCGTCGAGCACCTCCGCCACCTGCGGGCTGTCGCGCCCGTGCCTCGCCTCGGTGCTGGCGAGCCAGCGCTCGAGGATCGGGAGGCGCTTGGCGGCGTCGCGCTCGAGCATGGCGTCGAGGTGGAGCCGGGTGGCATCGTGCCCGGGATAGCCGGCGAGCAGCCGGGTGACGCGGTCGGCGTAGCCGCGCGCCTCGTCGAGCTGGCCGGCGTCGATCGCCGAGGACGCGAGCAGCCCGAGCAGCTCGGCGAGCGCCGGGTGGTTCGCGCCGTAGACCTGCTCGGCGTGGGCGAGCGCGGCGCGCAGCCGCGCGGGGCCGCTGCCGGCGAACTGCTCGGCCGTCGCGAGCATCCGCTCGAGCTCGATCCGCAGCATCGCGGCGCCGGTCGGATCGACCGCGCCCGCCTCGTCGAGCCGGCGCAGCCCTTGCTCGACGTGGCGCTGCACCCCGGGGAAATCGGTGCCGGCGAGCACGTGCGCGCTCGCGTAGTGCACCGCGGCCTCGAGCATCGGATCCTTGCCGGTGCGCTCGGCGATCGCCAGCGCGTGCTGGGCGTGGGCCCGCGCGATCCCGCCATCCGCCGAGCGGCCGTGGACCGCGACCGCGAGATCGGCGAGGGCGCGGGCCTCGAGCCGGGCGTGGCCGCTCGCCGCCGCTGCCCACACCGCGCGCTCGAAGCTCTCGCGCGCGTTGCCCTCGTTCATCGCGGACTCGACGGTGCCCCGGAGGTGGAGCGCCTCGGCCTCGAGCGGGCGATAGCCGAGGCCCTGCGCGGTGGTCGCGGCGTGGCGGGCGAGCGCGAGGGCGCGTGCATAGGCGCCGGCGCGGTGGAGCGCGGAGGCCTGCGCGAGCTCGACGCGCACCACCTCGAGCGGAACGCGGGCGGGCAGCTCGACGGGCAGCGGCTCGACGGCGAGCAGGCTCTTGGCGTCGGCGCACGCGGCGAGCGAGGGGATGCCGCTGGCGATCCGCAGGGCCTCGCGGATCGAGGTGGCGTCGATGGCGCCGAGCGAGCCGATCGCGGCGTCGAGCTCGGTGCGGCGCTCCGCGAGGCAGGCCATGCGGCGATCGAGCAGCTCGGGCGACTGGGTGCGGTGGACGGCGGTGGCGCGGCAGGTGTCCAGGTGCATCGCGGCCCAGCGATCGGCGTAGCCGTCGAGGGTGCGCTCGACGCGGTCCCAGGTGTCGGCGGCGTAGGGCACGCCGGTGCGGAGGATCGCGTTGTGGACGGCGGTGCGGCGCGTGGGGTTCCAGATCGCGGCGAGCTCGTCGCGCGCGCCGGTGCACGGGTCGTCGGGCGAGGTGATGGCGAGCGTGGCGCCCACCGCGGCGGCGGCGACCCCGGCGGCCGCGCCGAGCGCGAGCTGGCTGCGGCGGCGGGCGGGCTCGGCGGCGAGCGCATCGAGCAGCGCATCGAGCGGCAGGCGCTCGGCGCGGTCGAACGCGAGGCCGCGCCGGATCAGGGCGCGCAGCCGGCGGGGCAGCCGCGGCTCACCGGGCAGGTCCGGGCCGCGTGGATCGCGCATCCGGCGGAGCAGGCCAAGCGCGGAGTCGGCGACGTAGGGCCGGCGGCCGTGGATCGCCTCGCACAGCGTGACGCAGAAGCTGAACAGATCGCTGCGCGGATCGACCTCGCCGCCGGACAGCTGCTCGGGGGCGCAGTAGGCCGGGGTGCCGACGAGCGCGCCGGTCAGGGTGAGCTGGAGATCGAGCGCGGCGCCGTCGAGCGCGGGCGCGCCGTGCGACGGATCGTGGGCGGCGATGCCACGCACGAGGCCGAAGTCGACGACCTTGACCCGGCCGTCGCCGGCGATCATGACGTTGGCCGGCTTGACGTCGCGGTGCACGAGGCCGGCGGCGTGTGCGGCGGCGAGGCCGCGGCCGGCGCGCTCGAGCACGGCGGCGATCTGGCGCCACGGGCGCGGCCGCTCGGCGAGCCAGCGCTCGAGCGTGGCGCCCTCGATCAGCTCCATCGCGATGAAGACCTGGTCGCCGTGCAGGCCGGCGTCGAACACGGTGACCACGTTGGGGTGCTCGAGGCGGGCGAGGCCCTGGGCCTCGCGCAGCATGCGGGTCTGCGCGTCGGCAGCGAGCGCGGTGTGCTGCTCGACGTGGAGCAGCTTGAGCGCGACGTCGCGGCGGAGCGTCGGGTCGTGGGCGCGGTAGATCACGCCCATGGCGCCCCGGGCGAGTGGGCCGGTGATCTGGAACCGGCCGAGCCGGGCGCCCTCGGCGAGCGCGTCGTCTCCGGTGTCCGTCGGGGCGCTCGGCGCGGCGCTCGGCTGGGAGCCATCGATCGCGAGCGCGAACACGAGCTGGCGGCAGTCGGCGCAGCGATCGAAGTGCGCCTCGAGCTCGCTGCTGCGCGTCGCGGCGAGGTCGCGCCGCAGGAACCCGCTCAGCTCGGCCTCGTCCGGACACGCCACGGGTCGATCCAGACCCGAGGGCCGCCTAGAGTCAAGCGCAGCACACATCTGCATCCGGTGTGGTGCGCTGCGCGGCGGCGAACCACGCGCGGCGGCGGTTCCACTGACAGCGCGAGGCGGTCCTCTCGCATTCGCGCGCTCTCGCGAGGCGGGTTACTTTGAGGCCGAGGTCGGGGGTCCGATGTACAGCGCCAGCAACTCGGTGGTGATCGTTCGTGTGTCGTCGGTGAGCTGTGCGCTGCCCGTCGGCGTGGTGGTCGAGACGATGCGGCCGCTGCCGATCGCGCCGCTCGCCGATGCGCCGGCGGGGGTGATCGGGACCTCGGTGGTGCGCGGCGCGGCGATCCCGGTGCTCGATCTCGCGGCGGTGCTCGGCGCCCCGGCGGGCGCGCGCGGGCGGTTCGTGGTGGTGCGCGTGGGCGAGCGCCGGGTCGCGCTCCTGGTCGACGAGGTGGTCGACGTGCGCGCGGTGCCGCCGGACGACCTCGCGGCGATCCCGCCGCTGCTGCGCGATGCGGCGCGCGACGTGGTCGCCCGGATCGGCGCGCTCGATCGCGAGCTGCGGGTGGTGCTGGATGCGGCGCGGCTGGTCGCGCTCGACGAGGCGCGGGCGTGATCGCGGCCGAGGACGTCGCGCGGCTCCAGCAGATCGTCGGGGCCCGCCTGGGGTTGCGGCTCGAGCCGGCGGTGTGCCGCGACGTGCTGGCGCGCCGGGCCCACCGCGCACCGGCGGGCTACCTGGACCGGCTCGATCGCGATCCGGCGGAGCTGCGCGTCCTGGTCTCCGAGATCACCGTCGGCGAGACGTACTTCTTCCGCCACGCCGAGCAGCTCGCGGCGTTCGCCGAGGTCGCGCTGCCGGATCGCCTGCGCGCGACCACCGGGTCGGTCCACGTGCTGTCGGCGGGGTGCTCGTCGGGCGAGGAGCCGTACACCCTCGCGATGCTCGCGCGCGGCCAGCCGGAGGGCGCGGCGCGCGTGGTGGTGCGCGGCGTCGATGTCAACGAGGCGGCGCTGGTGCACGCCGCGCGCGGCCGCTACTCGGCGTGGTCGCTGCGCGCGCTGCCGGCGTCGCTCGAGCGCTGGTTCGTCCGGCGCAGCCGCGACATCGAGCTCTCGCCGGAGATCCGCGGCGCGGTGACGTTCGAGCGGCGCAATCTCGCCGAGGGGCCGGCGTGGCCGCCGGTGCTCTACGATATCGTGTTCTGCCGCAACGTGCTGATCTACTTCACCGAGGAGGCGACCCGCGACCTGCTCGCCCGGTTGGTTGCGATGCTCGCGCCGGGGGGCTACCTGTTCCTCGGCCACTCCGAGATCTTGCGCGAGCGCTCCGGCGAGCTGGAGCTGTGCCAGAGCCACAACACCTTCTACTACCGCCGCGCGGTCCCCGTGCGCGCCGCGGCGCCGGTGTGGCCGGTCGGGATCCTGGCGTCGTCGCAGCGGGTCAGCGCGCTGGTCGATCGAGCCGACCGCGCCGCGCCGGTCGAGCCGGCGCCGGAGGCGGGCGCGTGGGCCGACGAGCTGGCGCGTGCCCGCGCGCTGTTCGGCGCGGAGCGCTTCGCCGACGCGCTCGACCAGCTCGATCGGTTGCCGGCGGCGGCCGCCGCGGACCCGGACGCGCTGCGGATGCGCGCGATCGCGCTGGCCGAGCGCGGCGAGGTGG
>JBQCJR010000141.1:0-18847 GCA_051952595.1 Kofleriaceae bacterium | reverse complement strand
GCCCCGAATCGATGTCGAGCGCTCCCCGCTCCAGCACGATCTGGCGCTCGGCGGGATTCCATCGCAGCTCGGCGCTCGCGAGCACGACGACCTGCGCCGAGGCCAAGCGGAGCCGCGCCGGTGCGCTCGCATGAAGCAGCGCACCACCCGGCGCCGGTGCGCCCTGCGCGAGCTCCGTCGGCCCCTGGCGCACGACGCCCAGCTCGACGAGATCCTCGGGTGGGCGCGCGACCGACGGGACCGGAGCGACCGGTGCGCTCGGGCCGCCCGCGCCTCGCGACGGCTCGGCCACCCCCGGGGCGGGCGTCGAGCGCGCGACGGGCAAATCGCCGTCCTCGTGCAGGTGCCAAGCGACCGCCGTCGTCGCGGTCGCCGCCAGCGCCGCGAGCGCGAGTGGCCACCGCCGGAGTCGTGGCCGCACCTCTTCGCGCGGCCCCTCGAGCAGCGCCCGCGCGATCGCCCGGCCATGGACAACCGGATTCGGAGGCGGATCCGGCAGGCTCGTGCCCACGCGATGGAGCAGCAGCATGCGCGCGCGATCTCCGCGGCACCGCGCGCAGTCCCCGAGGTGATCCTCGAGCACCAGCCGCTGCGCCTCGTCGAGCGAGCTACTCTCGCGATGGAGCCAGTCGCGGACGCGGCGGCAGCTCACGTCGCCTCCATCGCGGCGAATCGAGGATCCCGCCGCATCCGCCGCATCAGCGTGCGGCGCGCCCAGAAGATCCGCGACCGGGTCGCCGCGCGGCTGGCGCGCATCAGCGTCGCGATCTCGTCGACCGTGTGCCCTTCGATCGCGTACAGCACGAGCGCGATTCGCTTGGTCGCGTCGAGCGCGTCGAGATGCTCGTACAGGTGCCGCGCGAGCCCCAGGCGCTCGGGCGTCGGTCCCGTCGCGGGAGCGCGGACGAGATCCGCGTCCACCAGCTCCACCTCGCGGCGATGGCGAGGTCGCCGCAGGTGCTGGTGCGCGACGTGGATCGCGATCCGGTGCAGCCAGGTCTTGATCGAGGCCTCGCCGCGGAACGTCCGGAACGCCGGGATCGCGGCGGCGAACGCGTCCTGCAGCAGGTCCTCGATCTCGCACGATGGGCCGACGATCCGGGTGAGCAACCGGCCGAGCCCCGGCGCATGGGCCCGGAACACCGCCTCGAGGGCAGCGCGATCGCCGCGCCGACACCCCTCGACCAGGTCGTCCCCGATCGGCGTGGGCCGCGCCCCGTCCTCGGAGAGCGGGCGCACCGCGGACAGCCCGCGCGCCGGTCGATGCGAATCGGTCACGTGTTCTTGGTGGCGCGAGCCCTTCAAAGTGATGCAGAGAAAATGAGGGTCATCGTCAAAGCGGGACGGTGAGAGTCAGGCCTACATGGAACCGCTGCCGTCCCGCGTCGATGACGGTCTCGCCGTCGATCTCCAGCTCGTGGTGGATCAGCGCGCGCTCGCCACCCCCTACCACACCAAGCCACGCCGTCTCCGAGAGCCGCGTGCGTACCCCGAGCTCGGCGCCGACATGTGGCGCGAGCACCGTCGCGCGCCCGTGGCGACCATCCTGGCTCGCCCCGGTGGCCAGCAAGGCGGCGACTCCGAGCTGGGGACGAACGAACACCTGGACCGGGCCCCACGGACGAGCGAGCTCCACCGCGAGCGCAGCTCCGATCTCGGTCACCGTGCCGCGCCCCGTGCGTCCTTCGATCGCACCACCCGGCTGCCAGTAGCCCGAGACCCTCGGGCCCAGCGACCACCGACCCAGCATGCTCGCGCGACCGATCCCCAGCGCGGCGCGACCATCGATGCCGCGGTCGGCCGCATCGCGCACGACGAGCCCCGCAGCCTCGAGCCGCCAGACCGGCTCGGGCCGCGGCATCCTCGTGGTCGCGCGCTCCTCGGGCACGACGCGCGCGCCGTGGTCGCCGTGGCCGTGGTCGCCGTGGGCGCTTGGCCGGAGCGCCGGCATCGCCATGGCATCGAGCAGGCCCGCGACCTTGAGCGCGATCGTGCGCTCCAGCTCCGGCACCTCGACCCCGGCGTCGATGCGAACGAGCTCGATCAGCGCTCGTCCCGGCCAGGCGCCCGCCGCGAACACCAGGAACCCGCGCTCGACCGGCGCGATCCAGACGATGATGTCGGCGCGTCCCGAGGCGACCAGCTGCGAAGCGCGGTCCGCGAACGTGAGCGGATCGCGCCCCGGCTCCGCGAGCGTCTCGACCGCGATGCCACCGTTCGCGTGCATCTCCAGGTGCGGCACCAGCGCCGGCAGCCGCGGCGCGCCGCGCGTCTCGACGATCAGGATCCGCGTCTCCGCGTGCGCGACGCCGGCGAGCACGCCGAGGCACAAGACCAGCCGCGCCAGCATGGCTCGACGTTTGCGGGCCGCCGGTGCGAAGTCAACATGCGCCGGCTCTGGATGCCCACGAGCAGCGCCTCACGCCAGGGCGCTTTCGTTGGCGAGGCAGCCGCCGTCTGGGGAGGCCGCCCCAACACCGGACCTACGCGGTTGTGACCGCGTGTCGACCGCGGGTTCGGATCGCCAACGTGCGCCGGATCTGCGAAGCTCCGAGCGCATGCTGCGGAGGGAGCTCGCGGGATTCGGCTTCGCCCTGTTGCTGCTCGCTGGATGCCGAGAGCCGGCATCCCAGCCCGCGCCACCCTCGCCTGTGCAGCGCGACGCCGGCGCGCTCGACGCTTTGGCACCGGATGCCGAAGGTATCGACGGCACATTAGCGCGAAGGCTCGACGAGCTCCCTGCGCCGTACAAGCCGCCTGCTCCGGTGATCCGCAAGCGCCGCCACGGCGATTGCAGCACCAGCTACGCGCCTCGACCGGACCGCGATCCAAACCCGATGTGTAAGGTCACCGGCGGGACGTTCATGATGGGCGGCGGGCACCCGTTCCCGGAGCGCGGCGGTGTGGGATCGATCTATCCGACGCCCGTCGAGGCCGCGGTCGGCGACTTCTTCATCGACCAGTTCGAGGTGACGGCACAGCAGGCGGCGCTGTTCCTGAACGCGCACGGCAATGACTGCCCGGGGCTCGACGACCGACCTGACTCCGACGTGAACCCCTGCCTCCTGTTGGGTGAGTTTGGGAGTATCGAGTCCCGCAAGGGTCGATTCGTGCCGGTTCCGGGTCGCGAGTTGGCCGCGGTCGAGGATTTCACCTGGGAAGGAGCGATGCGCTATTGCGCATGGGTCGGCAAGAAGGTCCCGAGCAATGCGCAGTGGGAGTATGCGGCGCGCCATGACCCTCGCACCGGACGAGACCTTCGTTACTCGTGGGGAGACGAGTGGCTTCCGAAGCACGCATGGTGCGTGATCCGCGATGCGTGTCCGCTTCCTCGTGGTGGCGCCCCGACGCGACCGCTCGTGGGTGGGTTCGATGGAACGCGCGGGTTTGGCGATGGTTCCTCTCCTTGGGGCGCGCACGACATGACCGGCGGAGCACGCGAACTGGTGTTCGCGTGCACAGATCCCGAGGCAACCTGCGAGCCTGGCAAGCCATGCTCATGCCGGCGACTCCAGCCCAACCCCGATGGAATCGACGTTGCCGAGATGGCGACGTGGAACCGGATCGAGCTGAGACTGGGGATGCAGGGCGTACGCTGCGTGAGCTCCGTGCAATGACTACGGCGAGCCGCTGCGCACCGAACTGGAAGCCCAGACGCTCGCCAGCTCAGATCCAAACACCGTACTTCACCAGTCGTGATAGCTCGGACAACCGGCGCGAGTCGTCAGCGGGTTCGAGTCGCCAACGTGCGCCAGATCTGCGAAGCTGCGAGCGCATGTTGCGGCACGCTGGAGCGTGCGGATTCGCGCGACTCTGCTTCGCCCTGTTGCTGCTCGCCGGATGCCGAGAACCGGCATCTCGGTCCCATCCCCCGCCGCCCTCGCCTGTGAAGCTCGACGCTGGCGTGATCGATGCGGTGGCACCGGATGCCGAAGGTATCGACGGCACGTTGGTGAGAAGGCTCGACGAGCTCCCCGCGCCGCACAAGCCGCCTGCTCCGGTGATCCGCAAGCACCGCCACGGCGATTGCAGCACCAGCTACGCGCCCCGACCGGACCGCGATCCGAACCCGATGTGCAAGGTCGCCGGAGGGACGTTCATGATGGGCGGCGGCCAGCCGTTCCCGAAGGGCGGCGGTGTGGGCTCGCCCTATCCGACCCCGGTCGAGACCACAGTCGGCGACTTCTTGATCGACCAGCTCGAGGTGACGGCACAACAGGCGGCGCTGTTTCTGAACGCGCACGGCAATGACTGTCCGGGGGTCGACAAGCAATCCACGGTCGACCGGAATCCGTGCGTCATGATCGATCAGAGGGCGAGCATCGAGGTGCGCGACGGCCGATTCGTGCCTCTCCGAGGACACGAGTTGGTCGCCATCGAGGATTTCACGTGGGAGGGCGCGAAGCGGTACTGTGCGTGGGTCGGCAAGCGGGTGCCGAGCAACGCGCAGTGGGAGTACGCCGCGCGCCACGACCCGCGCACGAAGAGAGATCTTCGCTACCCCTGGGGCGACGACTGGCGCACGAAGCACGCGTGGTGTGTGCTCACCTCCGCATGCCCGCTTCCTCAGGGCGCCGACGCCCAGCGGCCGTTCGCGGGTACGTTCGACGGCACTCGAGGTTTCGGGGACGGTTCGTCCCCCTGGGGAGTGCACGACATGGCGGGCGGTGCCTTGGAGCTGGTGTTTGCATGTAGCGATGCAAACGCCACCTGTCGCCCTGGAGAGGTGTGTGCGTGCCGCGGGCTTCAGGTCAACCCGGATCCATATGAGGTTGGCGAGATGGCCACATGGGCTCGGGGCGCGCTGCCGCCCGGAGCACTCGGCGTTCGCTGCGCGCGTCCCGATCTCGACAACGCTACGGCTGGCGGCCCCGCACAATGATCGACGGGTCGATCTCGAGGTGAAACTCGAGCTGCTGTCCGAATCGAATCGCAGATGGAGCCGTGCTCGGCGCCGGCGCATGTGTGACATGCACGACTACGTGCACCAGGAACGAGTCGTCGTCGGCAGCGAGGACGCGGCTCGCCCGGGTCGAAGCGACCTCGAACCCGAAGTCGCCCAAGTTGAAGCGCTCCGGCGCCTCCACCTTGCCGACTACAGGGTCAACGAGCGACACCGTTCCGCGGAGATAGCGCTCCACATCGGCCCGGGTCACGGCGCGGCTCTGAGACGGCTTCTCCTTCCGCTTGCTGGTCTGTTTCGGCGTTGAGCTCGAGACAGCCGATCGAGAACGGTTCGCTTCCTTCTCCTCCTCCGAGGACAGGTCCGGTCGCTTCTCGCCGAACGGTCGCACCTGCTGCATCGCCCCGGTGACTGCTTCGACCAGGTCGACCTGGACGATCCCCTTGGCGACCAGCTTGGCGTGGACCTGGGCGACCTCCTCGGCGGTCAGGTCCACCGGCACCAGCGCGTTGATGGCCTCGGCATCTTCGCGCGACAGCTGCTGGGCGCCCTGGCCGTCACCCGAGATCAGCGCATCGACGACCGACTTGGCGGCCGGGCTCAGCTGTGGCGCCTCGTTGAACTCCAGCTCGTGTGGTGCGAGGGCGAGATCGTCGTTCGCCCCCGTGGGCTGCTCCGGTGACACGCTCGTCTCGGGCTGCTCCTTCTTCGCCTTCGTTGTCCCATCGCCTGCCACGCCCGACTTGCCCTGCGCCGTTCCGGTCACGCCACCGCCGATCGCGTCGTTGTCTCCCATCACGCGATCGAACAGGTTGCTCCAGTTGATGCTCACCAGGGCCTCGCCGATCTCGTACAGGTCGTGCGCCGTCGAGAGCACGTTGTAGATCGGCACGAACTTCTTGAACGTGACCATGAGCGCCTTGGATGCGAGCTTCGAAACGGCCTTGCCAACAGGCGTCTTCTGGAGCGCTTTCCCTGCCTCCTTGATCGTCTTGAGCGCCTTGTCCTTGACCTTGCCGAGCGCCTTGCGGGTCTTCGCGAGCTTCGAGTGCCTCCGCTCGATGGCCTCGAGCTCCTTCTCGATCCGCTGGAGCTCGAGCGTGTGTTCCAGGTTGCGCTTCGCGGTCGGAACCTTCGACAGCTCGCTCTTGGCTCGGCGGTACCGCTGCAGCTCCTCGCTCGATTCCTTGAGCGCCTTCTCGGTCCGCGCCAGCCGGTCGAGATCGTCCGAGGCTTGCCCGAGCCGGACGACCGAGCTGACCACGTCGGCGCCGAGCTCCTTCTCGAGGCGGATCACGCCTTTGAGCTCGGCACGGCCCGCGAGAGCATCGGGCAGAAAGGAGCCGAAGTCGGCCTCGCCCTGGAGCCCGACCACGGCGGCCTTGAGCGAGAAGCCTCGCTTGAGCGAGAGCCCACCCTCGAACAGCTTTCCATCGAGCTTCAGGCTGAGGGCCACCCCACCGACGTTCAACGTGCCTCCGTTGAACGGGTCGAAGCCACCCTTCAGCAACGCCGTCTGGATCTTGGCATCCAGCTCGCGCGTCTTGCGCTCGAGCACGGCTTGCTGGGAACCAAGCGACGCCGACGCCGCCCCCGCTTTCACCTTCGCATCTCCGGAATCCTTGACCGAGACCTCCCAGCGGAGGATCAGCTTCGCGCCCAGGCGCGGGATAGGCACTTCGCGTGTGAACCGGATCGTCGCCTTGGTCTCGGTGTCGGGCAGGCCCGCGCTGCCCTCCTTCTTCTCGATCGCGGGACTGGCCGGCGTGGCCGAGGCGCCCGCCTTTCCCGCGCCGCCCGCGCGCGCTGGCGCACCCAACGCGCGCAGCTGTGAGGTCATGGCGCGTTCGAGCTCGGCGCCGGCGAGCCCACGCGGCAGCTCGATCACGGCGCCTCGGTCGGTCCGATGGTGCTTCAGGCCGCCGTAGGTCCGCTGCACCTCGACCCTCGTGCCGCCGTGGCTGCCGACCTGGAACACGCCGTCACCGAGGTACTCGGCGCCCGAAGTCGCGGCGAGACGAGGACCGAGGGCGGTCGCGTCGTTCGCAGCACGATCCGGCAATGGAGCCGCGGGGCGGAGCTCAGCCACGGCGGATGATGCAGGCGCAAGCGCCACATCGGCGGCCTCGGGACTCGGCTCGACCGACTCGGTCGCCGTCGGGGGAGCAGGCGTCGAGCCGTCGTCCGGATCTGGACTCGCCGGCTGGCTCCCTTCCTCCGGCATGACCTCGGCGGGATCGATCCGGGACTCGCCGTCGCCGTCGCCGCCACCGCCGCCATCCTCGTTCGCTCCGTCGGATTCAATTCGAGACTCGTCGATGGACTCGCCTGCGCCGTCGTCCTCGCCTCGATCAGCGCCGTCCTCGCGACCGAACATCGCAGCAGCGAAGCCCGGGTCGGCGCCGGCCGCGCTCGGGACGCCCTCATGGCCATCACCAGCTCCGTTCGGCCCCTCCCAGCTCGGTGGCGATACCTCATCGGACCAAGGAGGTCCGGACTTCGCCGTCGTCGAGCTCGCCGCTGGTCCCGGTGGTGTGTGCTGCTTCCTGGTGAGTTGGAACATCGCCGAGGCAGTCCTGCCAAATCCCTCGCGCGATACTACGGAGTCGATTGCGACCGAGTGCCGTCTTCAGGCGCCGCCAGTGACGAATGAAACCTCTCGTCCACTTCGGGGCAAAAGGTTTCGCGCACCAGATGGGGCGTTGGCGTGCCGCTCCCTCAGAGTCGGACGTCCCGAAGCAACGCGTAGTACGTGGCGAGCTCGGGTGCGCTCGCGAGTGCCCATTGTCGTCTGGCCATCGCGGCCCAGCGCTCTGCGCGCTCGTGCGCCCCGAGGAGCCGGAGAAGGTCACGTCGACCCGCCGCATCCCACGCGAAGTCGGCCGGTGAGAGATTTGACATGCTCCACCGCGGCGTCTCGACGCGCTGGATCAGGTCTGGCGGCACGGGGCGCACTCGTGGAGCCATCGCGCCGATCAGCGAGCTGAGCGCGATACTGGAGGACCGACGCAGGCGGCCATTCCTGCGGAACTCCCGCGACAGCGGCACGGAGTCCCCAGCCAGCGCGGCCTTCACGACATCCAGGATCTCGGTGCTGATGTGCCTGCCGGGCTGAGGGGGCACGCCTTGTCGGATCTGGAACGAGGCCCGGGCGATGTCACCGACCATCGACTCTGCATCGTCCACCTCCGCTCCGACTCTGTAGTTGACCAGCTGCGCGAGCCGGCCAGCCTGTTTGCGAGCCCATTCGAGCGCCCCAGGCCTGGGCCCGGCGTCGAGGTCGGTCATCTCTGCTGCAAGCTGACGGACCTCCTCGATGCGCTGCCGCGCGCGAGAGACATCGTCGGCAAGCACATCGCCAACAACCGCGGCGATCAACCAATCGATTCGAACGCTCGCTGGCAGGCGCGCACCCGCCTGCTCGAGCAGATCGGACGCAAACAGAGAGACCATCGGAGCGCCCTCCAGCCCCCCGGCCAGCCGAGAGCTCAGCATGTCGACGAGGTCCTCGGGAGACGCATCCGGAAGCCGCTCCAGGGTTCGAGCCATCTCGAATAGCTCTGGCGCTCGCCGCATCGCGATGACCGCAGACAACTGAGACACCGCCCACTCTTCCCGCGATATCTGTGGAGCCCGTTTCGTGATGTCGACGATCCACCAGTGCGTGGCGAGCCACTTCTCGAGCAGCGGACGGCCTTCTTCAGCAGCCATCCCGTCTACCAGCAGCGGAAAACACGTCGGGCTGGTGGAGAGCGCTTGTGAAGCGGGCTTGCCGGTGCGCATCGCGGCCGCATCCGACACACATCGCCATACCGCGTCCTCCGGGGAGACAACGGCGAGCCGATCGGCGGCTGCCGAAACGGCGCTCCAGCGGCGACATCCGAGATTGGAAAAGACCGAGAGGACGAGATCGACCGCGTCGGGCCATGGCAGCGAGCTCGAGGCCAGCGTGTCGGCCGCGTCGCAGGGCAGCCCTTGGGCGAGCTGAACGTACGCCTTCCACGTGCGAGGCCGCCAGCACTCGTCCGCTCGCGAGACGAGCTCTTCGAAGCGCCCATACTCGAGACGTCGTTCGCAGGTCATCTCGGCGTCAAATTCGAACCCTGCGGAGGTTAGGATGGCGAGGGCGTCCTCGCGATGTCCCGGGGTTGCCGCGGCCAGGACGACCGGATGGAGCTCGCCCAGACGATCGTCGTGTCGTCCTTCGAAGGGCGCGTCTCCGGCCACCTTCAGCGCAGCCTTGCCACCGAGCCAGAGGAGAAGAGCGACGAGCGAGGGTGCAATCGCGGCTCGCAGCACTCCGTGGAAGCTCTGCTCGACGAGCCAACCGATTCTCTCCTCGTACCGCGTTCGATGTCGCAGCGCTCTACGAATCGAGTACGGGATTGTCACGAGAGCCGCGGTCCAGACGAGGAGCTTCCAAACAAGCTCGCCATGATCCAGCAGAAATGGAGTCTTTGTCATCTTTCTGTCCTGCAGAAACCTTGTCGGACGCCTATTCGATCAGTGGCACGGCGACCATCTGCTTCGAGCGCTCCGTCAGCGCCTCGAGCGCTCTTATGGTTTCCTCGTGCGACGGCAACCGAGACCGGGGATCGTCGCTACGGACGAGAGACTCGACAAGATCACCAGCTCCTGCATGCATAGGATTGCGAACGACCGCACAGAACAGGAACCGTCGCGAAAGATCGAGAACCTTGAAGCTGCGCGCTTCATAAGAACGCCCGATCGACCACAATGACTGCGCCAGCACCCTCTCGTCCGCGCCAGCAGCAACAAACTTCTTGTAGTCCCTGGTGGCGCCCTCCAGCTCGAAGACCAACCAATCACAATAGCTTCTCACCCTCAACTGGAGATCTGTCAGACCTCGCTCTTCCGGATCATCCTTGCACGACGACAGCACGAGCAATACCAGGATTCGGACCACTCTAGCGTTCAAGATAAAACCTCCAGTCCTTCCGCGTCACCACCACGAACCTCCTGCACGGTAGTCGCAAGTTCGGAAAAGTCACTCCAAAACCCACTTCAGGAACGGATCTATCCGGAGGCCTCGTGCATTACTCGAGCAGTGGCAGCGCGACGATCTGTCTCGTGCGCTCCGTCAGCTCCTCCAGCAACGCAATAGACTCATCGTGCGAAGACAGGCGGAGCAAACGAATATTCTTGACAGCAGTTCCATACAGCTCGTCGCGCACTCCTCCAACGGCATTCCCGCGGACGGACATGCAGAACAGGAGCCGCCGATGAATATCGCGGATTTTGAGACTGCGCGTCACCGAATCAACACCGATCGACGAGATTGACATCTCGCGCGCCTCGGGTGTCTCCATCCCCGCGCCAGCGTCAACAAATTCTCTATATGTCCTCGCGCTTTGCTCCAGGTCGAGCACCAACAAATGACAATAGCCATCAACCTGAAACTGGAGAGCTGTGGGGTCTCGATCTGCCGGATGGTCCTTACATGACGACAACACGAGCAGTGCCATGACGAGAACCATGCCTCGAGCGTTCAAGGTGCTCCTCCGTTCTCGACCGGCTCGCCCGAGGTGTCGGGTCCTTCCCCGCGCGCCTCTTGCGCCCACTTTGCAACCTCCGCCCCGAGTCGATGCTCCCCCGTGACATCGATGGTCTTCATCGCGCCATTGCGAGCCTCCTGCGTGGCCGTCGCAAACTCGGCGAAGTCACCATCGACCCAGTTCAGAAACGTCTGTCCGGAGGGGGTGTACCAGACGTCGCCGCGACCTCTCCCCAAGGGTTTGCTTTCGTAGAACTTCACCACCGCGAGCCGGTCCTTGCCGAATGCGTGAAGCCTCACGACCTCCGTGCTGCCGGCGTTCGACACGGGGCCGACCTTGAGCGGACCGATCTCGTCGAGATGCTGACTCTCGAATGCGGCGAGCTTGGCATCGATGAGACCCGCGCAATAGTCCACGTTGAACACCTTTGGGTCGAACACCTCACATGCGAGCAAGAGCGTGAGATCGTCAGCTCGACCCAAGACAGCACTACGAATCGAGCTGAAGGTCGGTCCGATCTCATTCTGGAGCGTGCGCAGGAACGCGTCCTTCAGCTGCGCCTGCGGGGCCAGGTGGGAGAAGGCGGACTTGACCTTAGCCTTGCCGATCGAGATCGATTCGGACACGACCGCCTTGAACACCGAAGACTGTGACTTGATGGCGCCCTCCATGTCGGAGGCTCGGATTACGCCTGCCCATGCAGCTCGCGCGTTCAGATTGTTGAGCGCCCTGGCGAGTGCGCCGTTCAAGAGGCCACCAGTCACTGTCCCGAGCAGGTTGATCAAGACCTCCGCAAGCATCCCGAGCTTGGGCGTCTTAGCGAGAAGAACCTCGAGGCGCTTGCTGTCGAGCGCCCCATGAAAGCTATCCTGGGCAGTGAGCGTATTGTCCCTGAATGTTTCTCTTCGTTCTTCTCGGTTCGCATCGGGAAGAAAACACAACGTCGCGGCGGGCGCTTGCTCGCAGCGGGACAACAGAGATCCGCTTGGAAGCATGACTTCGGCGAACAGACTCGACTTGCGTTTCGTCCTAAGCTGCTCGATCGCGACGCTCACCCGGTCCGAGAGCGCGAACGCGCTCCTCATCGCGGGGTGGCCGCTCGGGAGCTGTTCGGCGGCGGATTGGAGCTCGTCGCGGCCGGTGGAGAGCTGCTCGAGCACTTGGTCAAGCGCCGCGAGCGGGGCGGGCTGCGCCTGATTTGACGCGAGCAGCTCGTTGGCCCGCGTCAGGTGCTCCTCGAGCGTGGCGGCGAGCGCCGCGATGCGAGCCGGAGCCGCCGTCTTGGGTGCTGCTGTGGCCGGCAGCGTACGCGAGTGCGCACGCGCTTTGGTCTGCAGCCCCGTGCCCAGATCGTCCGCATAGTGGCCGAACAGATCGTGTGCAGCCTTCGGATCGACGGGGGCCGCGCTCGGTGTGGCGACCTCGTGGCTCGGCTGCGCCTCGGGTTCGGCTCTGGGCTCCACGAGCGCCCGCTCGGGGCGCGTCCACGCGTCGCCTCGAGCGCGCTCGTTCTCCATGGTGTTGTCGCGCGCGGTCATCGGATCTCCGCTGTTGTCACGCGCGATACTACGACTCGCCCGACTGACCATCCCCGAAGGAGCCGGCACGCGACGCGGAATGAAACCCGATCTGCGATATCGCAAGTCCGGGTTACGCGACGCGCCGATCACCACAGCGGATACCATGTGTAGGCCACTCCAACGCTGGCGTCGAAGATCTGGAGATCTGGAGCTCCGAGCCCGAGGCAGTGCGTGGCGCCCACGGAGATGCCGGCGGACCAGTGGCGCGTCACGCGGTGGTCGAGGCCGATCCGGACGGCCGCGACCAGATCCCCGGTGACCTCGGCCGCTTCGCCATCGGGCGGCACGGTCGCGCCGCCGAGGGACGAGAGGCGCAGCTGAGCGGCCGAGCGCTGGCGGCCTCCGGCGCCGAGCGCGAGTTGGAAGGTCGGGACCCAGCCGACGCCGAGGCGCAGCGTCGCGGTGCCGCGGAGCTGGGCGAGCCGCGTGGTGCGAGACAGCCGGCCGCTCTGCGGCTGGCCGAACACGGTGGCCATCGCGCCGTCGTAGCGCGCCTCGGCGAGATCGAGCGCGGCGAGCTCGCCGCCGAGGTCGAGCCAGTTGCGAACGCCCCAGGACATGCCGGCGGCGAGCCCGGCGCTCGGGACGGTGGCCGCCGCGGCCACGCCGGTATCGTCGACCCGTGCGAGCGCGCCGACGGGGCGCACCGCGATCGTCGCTTCATAGCGGTCCGCGTGTGCCAGCCCACCGCCGGCCACCGCCGCCACCACGCACGCCGCTCGCAGTCCGGCGCTCATCGCAGCACGATGCCTCGATCGAGGCGGATCTTGCCCCGGCCGTCTGGGCCGGTCAGCTCCACGGCGAGCGACTTGCCGAGCACGCTGCTCGCGGAGCGCACGACCACGACGCCGCGCGCGGTGGCCCCGGAGGCGACCACACCGATCACCGCCGGATCGCGGTCGATCGCCGTGGACGCGAGCCGCGCCGGGCCGGCGACGTCGCGCCTGCCATCGAGCACGCGCACGGCGGCGAGCCGGTACGCCGCGCGCGAGCGGTTCTCGATCTCGAACATCAGATAGCCGTCGTCGCCGAGCAGCGCGCCGCGCCGCACGTGCACGATCACGTGGTCGTCGTTGCGCTGGTGCGACTCGAGGCGCACCGTCTCGTTGCGGCTCAGCAGCCGCTCGGCGATCAGGCCGTCGGCGCGGTTGCGGACCTGCTCGTCGAGGTCCTTGCGCAGCTTGGCGAGCTCGGCCTGGATGGGCGCGGCCCGCTTCTGGACCGCGGCCGAGACCTGGGCCTCGAACGCCTCCTCGGCGGACGCGGCCTTGAACCGGACCAGGGTCAGCCCGCCGGCGGTGCGCGGCACCACCCGCAGCGTGACGTTGACCTTGATCTGTCCGCTCGCCGTGGCGAGCGCGAGCGTCGCGGGCGCGACCTTGTCGTGCACGGCGCGCACCGCGACGCCGTCTTCGCCCCACGCCTTGATCTCGTAGTCCGGCGAGCTGGCGAGCGCTTTCTGCGCCATGCGCTCCGGGAACGACAGGATGCACACCGCGCCTGCGTGGACCGGCACCTCGACCGCCCCACCCTGCGGCGGCACGAGGAACTCCGCCTCGGATCGCGTGGCTGCGGTCGGCGCGGATTCCGCGATCGCCAGGCCGCACGTCGCGACCACGAGGCCCGTGGCGAATAGCGACCTCATGGTGGAGGAACCAGGCAGATCACCGACGACTTGACCGCCACCGGTGTGGATTCGTTGTTACGAAAGTCGCATCCCCAGCTTCGTTCGCCTTCGAAGAATCCGGAGCGACGCACCGTGACATCGCGAATGGGATTGCGCACCTCGGTCGTGCAACTGCCCGAGAGAATCCTGGCTCCGCTGGGGCACGAAGCCTCGGCGGTACCCGTGTCATTTGCCGCGATCATCCAAGTATCGTTGACGACCACGATCCGGCCATCCAGCGGGGGTTCGGCCGCCGGGCAATCACAGGTCGCCGAGGGACTGTCGATCGGCGCATCGACCGATGCGTCAACGCGAGCCAGCGATGAATCGCCGCACGAGTTCCCGATAGCAATACCAGTGGCGAATAGCAGGAACGTTGTCACCACACGCATGACTGACCTCTCATGGCGCAGGGAGCAGACAGATCACTGACGATTTGACCGCCACCGGCGTAGATTCGTTGTTGCGGAAGTCACATCCCCAGCTCCGCTCGCCCTCGAAGAAGCCCGAGCGGCGCAACGTGACATCGCGAACAGGATTACGCACCTCAGTCGTGCAGCTGCCCGAGAGAATTTTGGCTCCAGTGGGACACGAAGCCTCGGCGGTCCCCGTACCATTCGCCGCAATGACAATAGTGAGATCGACGACCACAATCCGACCATCTAGCGGGGGTTCGACTGCCGGACAATCACAGGTTACTGAAGGACTGTCGACCGGTGCATCGACCGCCGCGTCGACGCGAGCAGGCGAGTCGTCCCCGCACGAGACCACAAGAAACACACCGGCAACCACGCCAGTGCCGAACAGCAGTACGGATGTAGCAATGCGCATATCGAGTTCCTTCGTCGAGTGCATTACGGAAGCAGGCTGTCGATGGTCGACCAGCTGCGCTTGGGAGTTCGCTGGACAGCGGGAGTCGCGGGCACCGGCGCGAGCGGGAGTGTCACGGCCGTCGCATACATGGTCTCGGTCGCTCCCTGGAACTCCAGCGACACCGCATTCAGCGCGCGATACGGCACGATCGTCCCTCTCCGCCGGCACGACGTTCCGCCCGGGGTCACGATGGTCCGCACGCAACCGGTCCGGGCTGGCACCACGGTTCGATCGACGAGCCCGGTGATCCGGACCGTCGTCGCGACATCCGTATAGGGATTCACCGTGTCGATCGACTCGTCGGCGAACGGCGGGCTCGCGGGGTGGCTGGCGTCGGTCGGCCACAGCGAGCTGATCTGGCCGATCATCGTCATCACCAGGAACCGGCGCGGCGGCTGGTTGCCGGGCGCGCGCGGCGGGATCGCGAACCGAAATACGCTGTCGGTTGGCGCACACGGCGCGATGCACGGGACCTCGGTGGTCGGCACGCCGTTGACCAGCTCGAATACCTTGGCCGGGAACGCCAGCGATGTCACGTCAGTCGAAGCGGACGCGGAGGCGTACCGCGGAAGCGACGCTGGCGGTTCGCAGTCGGACGTGAGCTCGCTGCACGGCACGTTGACCGTGGTCACTGCGGTGATCGCGTTCTCGATCACGAACGAGCGGGTCGCGCGCACCGCCACGGGACGGCGCGAGACGGTCACGGTCAAGTACACCGTCTCGGCGGTGCCGTTCACGACGGGCTGGTCGATCAGCGACGCGCCGGTCGCATCTGCGTTCAGCAGCCGCCGCGCCAGCAGGTCGAACGGCGCGCCGTGCGCGAGGCTGAGCGAGTCGAGTGCGTAGGTGTGGCTCTGCGCGGGATCCGCCGACGGCGGCCCGCCGATCCCGAAGTGCAGCGGCGGCGCCTTGAGCCGCAGCTCGAAGCAGCGCGCTGTGGTGGATGTCCGCGACAGCCGATCGGTCGCGCGGAACTCCACGTCGTACACGCCGGGCGTGGTCGCCAGGCCGGGCACGACGTTCGAGTACACGCCGACGGCGAACCGAGTGACGCCGGTGGCGATCGGCGCGCCGGTCCCGGTCGGGGTCCAGTCGAGGATCCACTGCGTCGATCCGCCGGACCGGCGGCCGACGCGATACTGGGTCGAGCCGCTCGCGATCCCCACACCGTCGTCTGCGGTGACGAACTGGTACAGGATCGGGTTCCGCGCCGGAAGCTCGACGGCGTACGGAGGCGCGGCGGCGCCGAGCAGGTAGCTGTGCTTGGTGACCACCGGGCACGCACCGACCGCGGTCAGATCGATCGACGGGCCGGTGTGGGAATGCGTGGGATTCTCGGTCTCGGAGCCGAACTCGACCGGCTCGCTGGCCTCGTCGGAGACCGCGCTCGACTGGAAGCTCAGCGAGGGTGCGGCGACATCCGGCCGGATCCGCTGCCCGATCGAGCTCTGGTTGCCGACGGCATCCACGGCGACCACCGAGACCTGCGTGCCGGCGGCGTCGAGGCTGCCGGCGGGCAGGCCGACCTGCCAGGTCGACCCGGTCACGGTGGCGGTGACCTCGATGCCGCCGCCGGCGACTACCTTGATGGTGACCGGCGAGGCGTCGGTGACCGTGCCGCGGAGCACCGGGGTCTCGGTCGCGGTCCACCAGGTGGCGCCGTCGACCAGGAACCCGTCGGGCGCGATCGCGAGCTGAGGCGCGGTGTTGTCGATCGCCACGGTGCGCTGCGCGGTCGCGGTGTTGCCGGCGAGGTCGGTCGCGGTGGCGACGAGCGCGAGCGGGCCATCGGGCAACGTGGTGGTCTCGATCATCGCGAGCGCGCTCGCGTTGGTGGGATCGCCGTCGGCATCGGGATAGCCGCTGATCGCGGCGCGTGGGCTCGGATCGGTGTCGTCGATCGCGGAGACCCGCACCGCGAGCACGCCGCGGACGAGCGCGGCCTCGGCGGGCGCATCGAACCTCACCACGGGCGGCACGCGATCGAGCGTCTCGCCACACGCGTCGCCAAACAGATCGGCGTCGCGGTTGTCCGAGACGTCGCGCGCGATCGCGAGGGTGTCGCCGAGCCCGAGGCCGGTCTGGTTGACGCCGCCTGGGCCGTTGTCGCGGATCACCTTGGTCATCACCGCGCCAAGCAGCACGCGCGGCGTGCCGACGTAGAGGTCGCATAGCCGGCGGCACGCGCCGATCGCGCAGCCGGCCGCCGGCGGCTCGCACGGCTCGACCACCGGTGGGCACACACCGAGCTGGAGGCCGCTGCCAGGCGCGCGGTCGTTGCCGTCGTTGCCGTCGAACGGGCCGGCGGCGAGGTCCTCGGCCCACCGCTGGGTGAGCGCATACACGTTCACCTCCTGCGGGGAAGCACCGGCCTCTGCGGCGATGTCGCGTGCGAGGTAACTCAGCGACGCCTGGACCAGCGCCGCGCGAACGGCTTCGGTGGGGCTGGTCGCCGGCTCGTCGAGACCGACCAGGCGCAGCCGCGACCAGTCGGCGTTGCCGAAATGGCGGTGCAGGTGCTCGCGTGCGCGCTCCATCGCGCGCGCCAGATCGCCGTGGTCTCCAAACGTCGCGCGCGCCCGCGCGTCCACGAGGTGGCCGATCGGGCTGACCAGCGCGTCGTCGCGGTGCGAGCCGAGCTCGAACCACACCAGCGAGCTCAGCGCGTCGGTGGCGTCGAGCTGGATCGTCGCGCCGGTGGCGAGATCGACGAACGAGCCGCCGCGGGCAGTCGCGCGGAGCAGGCCGTTGGCGAGCCCGAGCTCGAGCGAGAACGCGCCCTCCTCGTCGGTCGTGGTGTCGGCGACGTGGACGCGCACGTCTCCGGTCGCCGGGTCGACCTGCTCGATCGACAGCCGAGCACCCCGAAGGGGTCCAGACACCACGACGCGACCGGCGAGCACCGCGCTGGGCGGCTGCGGCGGAGCGTCATCCATGCAGCCGCTCGCGGCGACCAGCGCGACCGCGGCGGCGAGACTTGCGGCGCGCCCGAGAACGAGCGAGCATCGACCTGCACCTAACACCGGACTGTTCCTCCCTTGAGCACGAGACCTCCCCTATGCGGGCAGACCCATCTTGTTCGGCGGGCCCGGAGTTGTCCAGCAGATCTCGCACGTCGGTAACCCGACCGCGAGAAACGAAAACGAGGTTACATCGCGCGCGTCAGAACGACGCGATGCGTCCGCGCGCGCGATATACGGCGAGCCGGCGCTGCAGATCTGCGAGCACCGCGGGCTCGCGCCGCGCGAGATCGACGAGCTCGCCGGGGTCGGCGCGCAGCTGATACAGCTCGGGCGCGCGGCCGGCGACTTCGATCAGGTGGTAGTCGCCTGCGACCAACGAGTGCGCGGTGAACGGGATCACGCGATCCTGGAACACCGCGGCGTACGCCTCGCCTTCGCCGCGTGCGCCACCTGCGCCGCTCGCCCCGCCCTCCCCGCTCGCCCCGCCTACCCCGTCGCGCGGCTCCGCCGCGATCAGCGGCGCGAAGCTCGCGCCATCCTGCGCCGCCGGCAGCTCCGGCGAGAACCCCGCGAGCTCGAGCAGCGTGGCGCCGAGCCCGACCAGCCCGACCGGCGCCGCGATCCTGCGCGCCGGGATCCCGGCTCCGGCGATCACGAGCGGCACGTGGATCTGGCTCGCGTACGGCACCCCGGCGTGCTGCAGGACGCCGTGGTCACCGAGCCCCTCGCCGTGGTCCGCGGCGATCACGACGATCGTCGGGCGGCCCCGCGCGCGCACCGCGGCGAGCAGCGGCGCGAGCGCGCGATCCACCACCTCGACCGTGCGGTCGTAGCGCGGCCCCGGCGCGGCGCCGTACAGCGCGGGCGGGTACAGCTTGGCCCACAGGTGTGGCTCGTACGTGTGCAGCCACGCGAACCGCGGCGCGCCATCGAGCGCCGGATCTTCGAAGAACGTCTGCGCGGCGTGCGCGAGGTGCTCGCCGCTGGGGTCGTACACCACGCGCTCCATCCCGCGATCGAGGCCGATCTCGAACGCGCCGCCGAAGTGATGCGCGCAGCACAGGAAGCCGCGGGTCTGGTAGCCGGCGCGTTGCAGCCGCTCGGCGAGCACGACGTGGCGCGGATCGAGCTTGATCGCGTAGTCGATCAGCCGGCCGCGGATCCGCCCGGGGTGGAGCGAGGTCATGATCGAGGGGATCGAACCGCGGGTGACGCTCGACGGCGCGTACGCGCGCTCGAACACCGCGCCGCCGGCGGCGAGCGCGTCGATCGCCGGGGTGAGCCCTCGCCCGAGGCGATCCGCGCGCAGCGCATCGACGGTGATCAGCAGGATATCGGGGTGGTGC
>JBQCJR010000140.1:0-4485 GCA_051952595.1 Kofleriaceae bacterium | reverse complement strand
CATGACGCGCCTGTGACCTGCGAGGAGGTGGCGCCAGGTTGCGCGGTGGTTCGCAGCTCACAGTGCGCTTGGACAACCGTCGGCCCTCGCAGGCCGACGGTTGCCCACATGCCCACAGGGCCTGCCGCTACCAGGGGAGATTTTCGGGGGGACGGGAGAAGAGGAAGAGCTGGGATGGCGGGTAGGGCGGGCTCGATGTCCGAGTCTCGGACAGGTCGTCCGAATGGCGGACGGATTGTGCTCGTGCGCGGTCGGTGGTTGTTGTTGAATATCGGCGAAATCAACGAGTCGTCGACGAAGTGGCCGCGCGCGGATGCCACAGGGCGTGAAGCGGATCTCGGCGAAATCGACGACTCTTCGAGGTGCAGGCGCGTGGATGCTGTTGGCGCGAAGCGGGTGCCGGCGAGACGAACGATTCGTCGACGGGCAGGCTGTGGATGCCAGGGCGTGAAGCGGATCTCGGCGAAGGCAGCGATTCGTCGACGGGGCAGGCGTGTCGCCACAGGGCGTGCAGCGTCCGTCGGCGAAATCAACGATTCGTCGACGGAGTCGGGCGCCACGGATGTCAGAGAGGCGTGCTACGGATATCGGCGAAATCAACGATTCGTCGACGGAGAGTGGGGCATGCGGCAGGCGCAGCAGGAACTTGGATTTCGGCGGCACGGTGGGAAGCGGCCAGGTGCGGGGCGTCCCCCGAAGGGCGCTCGTTCGAGTCAGTCGCACAAGCGGCGGCCGGATCACGTCGCGCGCTTTCCGGTCCACGTGACGATCCGGGTGGCCGAGGATGTCACCCGCCTGCGCACGGCGGAGATGTTCGGCGCGTTCCGCGAGGCCACGATCGTGACCGCGCGACGGTCGGACTTCCGCATCGTGCACATGAGCGTCCAGGGCAACCACGTGCACCTGATCGCCGAGGCGGAGCACAAGCTCGCGCTCGCGCGCGGGATGCAGGGCTTCGAGATCTCGGCGGCGAAGCACATCAATGCCGTCACTGGCCATCGCGGTGCGGTGTTCCCGGACCACTACCACGCTCGCCCGCTGACCTCGCCCCGCGCGGTGCGCCACTGCCTCGCCTATGTCTTGAACAACTGGAGGCGACACCGTGAGGATCGCGCGCCGCACACGCGCACCTGGCAGATCGATCCGTTTTCGTCGGCGATCTCGTTCCCGTCCTGGCGCGAGCTCGATGGCACCTGCTTCGCCACGCCCGCCACCTACCAGCCGCTCCACGTCTCGCCTCCTCGCACGTGGCTGCTTGCGACCGGCTGGTCGCGCCACCACCCAGCGATCTCGATCCACGAGACGCCAGGTCCGCCCTCCTAGCCACCCCCGATCGTCCTCTCCCCCGGGAACCGAAAATCTCCGCTGGTAGCAGCAGGCGCTGTGGTCATGTGGTCAACCGTCGGCCTGCCCGGGCCGACGGTTGTCCAAGCGCCTGTCGAGCTGCGAACCTCCGCGCAACCTGTGTCTACGTTGGCGCAGGTCACAGGCGCGTCATGTCCACAGCGCTCTGCGACCAGGCGCTCCAGCTCCACGTCGCGATTCACCTCCGGCCGCGTGGCCTCACTCGACGTCGTGGTGAACAATCCGGGCTTCCTCATGCCGCTGGACCCGTCCGACGATCCGTCCGCTGCGCTCGATGCGCTGGCGGGGGAGACGCGGCCGTGGCTGTTCGGCGTGCGGCATCACTCGCCCGCGTGCGCGAGCGCGCTGCCGCCGTTGCTCGACCAACTCGACCCGACGGCGATCGCGATCGAGCTGCCGGAGGACCTCGCGCCATGGATCGCGTGGCTGGGCGATCCGGCGGCGGAGGCGCCGCTCGCGGTCGCGGCGGTGTCGCGAAGCGGCGACGACCTGGGCTTCTATCCGTTCGCCGAATTCTCTCCGGAGCTGGCGGCGATCCGGTGGGCACGGGCGCGCGGCGTGCCGGTGCACGCGATCGATCTGCCGTCGAGCCGGCGGGGGATCCGCGAGCGGGGTGGGGCGCCACTCGGGATCGAGGCGCGTCTGCGCGGCGACGCCGAGGATAGCTGGGAGCACCTGGTCGAGGCGCCGGCAGTGCCGGGCGAGCCCGAGCGGGTCCGGCGCGCGGCGCTGCTCTACGGCTGGGCGATCCGGCTCGATGCCGCGCGGGGCGGAGGCATCGGCGAGCTGGATCTGCGGCGCGAGGCGCACATGCGCGCGGCGCTGGCGCGGCTCGGCGCGGGCTCCGCGGGAGCCCGGATCGCCGCGGTGGTCGGCGCGTTCCACGCGGCTGCGCTCTTGTCCGAGCCGGCGCTGTGGACGCCGCCGCGCGATCGGCCCGTCGAGGACGTCGAGATCGTGTCGTCCTTGATCCCGTACGCGTTCGAGTTGCTCGACGAGCGATCGGGGTATCCCGCCGGGATCCGCGATCCCGCGTGGCAGCAGCGGCTGTGGCAGACCCACCGCGATGGCGGCGAGGTCGGGGCGCTGGTCGCAGGGTGCCTGGTCGAGATCTCGCGCGAGGTGCGGGCTCGCGGCCTGCCGGCGAGCGTCGCCGATGCACGCGCCGCGGCGGAGGTCGCGCACTCGCTCGCGGTGTTGCGGCGGCTCGCCGCGCCCGGCCGCCGCGAGCTCGTCGAGGCCGTGCAGACCGCGCTCGCGCAGGGCGAGCTGCTCGGCCGCGGGCGGATCGTCGCGCGCGCGATGGAGCACGTGCTGGTCGGCCGCCATCGCGGCCGGCTCGCGCCCGGTACGCCGCGGTCCGGGCTCGCGCCGCACGTGCTCGCGCTGCTCGACGAGCTGCGGCTGCCGCGCGGCGCCGACCCCGCCGAGCTGCGCCTCGATCCACTGCGATCTCGGATCGATCGCCGACGCCACGTGGCGCTGTGCCGGTTGCGCGCGTGCGGCGTGCCGTACGGCGTCGAGCAGGAGACCACCGCGGCCGGTGGCGTCGACGCGCTGACCACGACGTGGCGGCTGTCGTTCACCCCCGCGACCGAGGCCATGATCGAGCTCGCAGGCGCGCGCGGCGTGACGCTGCGCCAGGCCGCCGCCGGTGCCCTGCGCGCCGAGGCCGCCCGGCGCACCGGAGCCGAGCAGCTCACGCCACTCGCCCTGATCGGGCTCGCCGAGACCGCCGCCGGCGCCGGCATCGGCGAGCTCGTCGCCGCGTGGCTCGCCGAGCTCGCCGGCCCGCGGCGGGCCGCAGCCCCCCAGCGCGAGCTGATAGCGCAGCGCGGGCTCGTCGATCGGATCGCCGCCGGGCAGGTCGTCGGGCTGCCCGTCACCAGTGCCGCCGGCGCTGACGAGAACGCCGGCGATCGCTCCGCCGAGCGCGCCGGCGAGGTCCCCGGCGAGATCTCCGCGTTCGAGCTGCCCCCGATCGATCGGTCTCGCGTGCTCGATACCGCCGTCGCTTCGGTGCTCGGGCTTGCCGGCTCCGAGTCGCTCGACGACGCGCGCTCGCTCGCCGAGCTCGTGCGCGTGCTCGAGCGCCCCCAGCCCGACGGTGGCGACGCGCTCGGCGGCGGCCGGCTGCGCTGGTCGATCGGCCAGCTCGTCGAGACCGCGACGCCGCTGATCGCCGGCGCCGCCTCGGTCGTGCAGGTGCTGATCGGCGCGGTGCCCGCCGAGGCGCTGTCGGTCGCGATCGGCGGCTGGTTCGATCTCGCGACCACCGCCGAGAGCCGTCGCGCCCTCGCGAGCCGGCTGCGCGGCGCGCTCGCGATCGCCGGCCCGCTGTTCGAGGCCGCGCCCGTGTTCCTCGACGAGCTGTGTGCGCGGATCGAGCAGGCCAGCGACGCCGAGTTCCTCGCCCGCGCCGCCGCGCTGCGCGATGGCTTCGAGGCGCTCTCCACCGCGTCGCGCCGCAGTCTGCTCCGCGCGCTCGGCGAGCGCCTCGGTGAGCCCGACCCGAGCGGTCGCGGCCTCGACGTCGCGCTCGCGATCGATCCCGCGCTGCTGCTCGCCGCCGCCGAAGCCGATCTCGCCGGGCTCGCGGCGATTTCGCACGTCCCTCGACCGGGTGTGGCCGCATTGCCCCGGGCCGCGCCCTCGATCGCCCCGCCCTCGATCGCCGCGCCGGCCGCCGCCGTACCCGCGATTGCCGCGCCGGCTGCCGCCGCGCCCACGATCGCGGTGCCACCCGCCGTCGCGCCGTCCGCCGCGGCGGCCGCGCCCGCGATTGCCGCGCCGTCCGCCGCCGCGTCGTCCGCCGCCGAGTCCGGGGCCGCTGCGCCCGCGATCTCCGACCCGAGCGCACTCGCGATCTCATCGCCGCCCGCGTCCGCGCCCGCGCCGCGCGCGGTTCCGGACCACGTCATCTCGGTCCGCGATCGGTGGCGGATGATCCTCGGGCACGAGCGCGACCGGATGCGCCCCGAGGCGCTGCGCGCGGCCCGCGCGCTCGACGAGCTGTACGGCCACGGGCACGGCGAGGGCTCTCGCGGCGATTTCGACGGTGGCGGAGGTGGCGGCCAGGCCAGCTTCCCCACCGTGCGTGCGTGGCGCGACGAGATCGAG
>JBQCJR010000139.1:0-2638 GCA_051952595.1 Kofleriaceae bacterium | reverse complement strand
GATCTCGCAGATGACGAACAGCGGCATCTCGCCGGCGATCTCGGTCGCGAAGTCGCAGCCGCCCTGGGCCACCGCGGCGTCGACCAGCGCGCGCGCGTGCTCGGCGATCCGCGCCTCGAGCTGGCGGAGGCGCCGGGGGCTGAACGCGTGGTTGACCAGCCGGCGCATCGCGGTGTGGTCCGGCGGATCGCGATTGAGCATGTTCTCGCGCAGCTTCTCGAGGAACGCGGCCGGCGGATCGGCGAGCAGCACGCCGCCGCGCCACGACGAGTAGATCTCCGGCGAGCGCAACACCGCGAGCACGTCGTGGTAGCGGGTGACCGCCCAGAACCCCGGGCCGCCCGGCTCGGGGTGCCACGACACCGGCGCGCGCGCGCGCAGCTCGCGGAACGCGGCGTGGGGGACGCCGTCCACGTAGGTATCGGGGCTCGCGAGATCCACCACGCTCATCGCCCCCAGCGCAGGACGGCGGCGCCGTAGGTCTGGCCGTTGCCGCCGCCGGCGAGCACGACCAGATCGCCCGCCGAGACCACGCCCTGTTGCTCGGCGGCGAGCAGCGCCGAGGGCACGAACGCGGCGAACAGGTGCGCGGTGGTCCCGAACGTGTCGATCGTGCGCGCGCGCTCGAGCCCGGTGTGCTGCTGGACCAGCGCGCGCAGCCACGGCATGCCCTGGTGCATCACGAACACGTCCACCTCGTCGGCGCGACGGCCACACGCGGTGAGCGCGGCGCCGACGCTCTCCGTCGCCGCATCGACGCTGCCCAGCAACACCTCGCGCATGCCCGCCGGATCGGCGACGTGAAGGAACGCGCGGCCCTCGTCGTACCACGCGCCGCCGCGCACGCTGGCGGCCAGCCCGCTCGGGTAGCGCCCGTCGGCGCGGTGGGTCGAGGCCAAGAGGCCGCGGCCCGGCGACACCCGTCCGACCACGACCGCGGTCGCGCCGTCGCCGAACATCGTCGAGGCCGGCTCGCGGTAGTCGAGCAGCCGCGACAGCGCGCTCGACTGGACGAGCAGCGCGCAGCGCGCCTGGCCCGCCGCGATCATCGCCTCGGCGAGCGAGAGCTGGAGCATGAACGCGTGCTGGGCGCCGTCGGTGTGCAGCGCGAACGCGTCGCGGCGCAGGCCGAGCCGGTGATGCAGCGCACACGCCGGGTTGCTCAGCTGGTGCTCGGGGGCGGCGCTGTAGGTGAGCACGAGATCGATCTCGGCGGCGTCCACCTCGGCGCGTGCGATCGCGTCGCGCGCGGCCCGCTCCTCCATGTCGGTCGTGGTCATCCCCGCCGGCATGACGTGGCGGCGGGTCGCGCCGAGGAACGGGTCCGCCGCCTGCGCCGACATCGCGGCGGTCACCGCGGCGACGCCGGGCGTCACCTCGAGCGGCGCGTGCTCGATCGCACGCTCGAGGTGCTGGACGCCCTCGCGGGCGGAGCGCCAGCCCGCGACCACCTCGGCGGGCCACCAGTCGTTGTGCCGAACCTCCGGCGGCAGGAACGCGCCCAGCCCGAGGATGCCGACCTTCGTATCCATGGAAGTCCTCTCGTCGGAAACGAGATCGACTGTAGTCGAACGACGCGCCGCGCGCGCGCAGATCCGCGCCGGCTCGCGAGGCCTGGCTAGTTGACCAGGCTCGGGTCCGGCTTGGGCTGGAGGCCCGGCGCCATCGCCGCGACCCGGTCCTGCTTGGGCAGCACGATGTCCGGATCGATCCGCACGTCGACGACGACCGGGCCCGGGGCGTCGCGCAGCAGCGCGCGCGCGGCCCACAGCTGGCCGATCCGGTCGACCCGCAGCGCGGTGGCGCCGAGACCCTCGGCGATCGCACACACGTCCATCGGGCCGGTCGCGTAGGTGGGCTGGCGGCCGTACACCGTGCGGTGGCCGTTCTCGACCATCGCGAGGCGCTCGTCGTTGAACACGAACACCCGGATCGGTAGCCGCTCGGCGACCGCGGTCGAGATCTCGAACGCGTTCATCGCGAAGCAGCCATCGCCGCAGATCGCCACGACGAACCGATCTGGCCGCGCGAGCTGCACCCCGACGGCGGCGCCGATCGACGGGCCCATCGAGCCGAGGCCGGTCATCACCACGAACTGGTCCGGCTGCTGCGTGCGCAGGTAGTGCGCCGCGAACAGGAAGTGCTCGCCGGAGTCGACGGTGTAGATCGTGTCGGGCGGGACCACGTCCTGGAGCTCCTGGATCGCGTCCTGCGGCGCGATCCGGTCCGGCTTGATCGAGGATGGGATCGCGTGGCGCACGATCCCGCCGGGGACCGAGCGCAGCGGCGACGGCACGGCCGCGCGCTCGTCGAGCCGATCGGCGAGGCCGCCGAGGAAGTCGGCGGCGGACGACACGATCGCGTGGGTCGGCGAGTAGCTCTTGCCGTGCTGGCGGCCGTCGATGTCGATGTGGACGAGCGCGCGCGGCGCCTGGAGCCGCGGCGAGAACCCATCGGTGGCCATGTCGCCGAGGCTGGTGCCGATCGCGACCACCACGTCGACCCCGGCGTCGAGATAGTTGCGCGTGGAGCGGTGGCCGCCGAGCCCGAGCACGCCGAGCGCCAGCGGGTGGTTCTCGGGGAACACGCCCTTGCCCTTGGGGGTGGTCGCGACCGGGCAGCCGAGGCGCTCGGCGAC
>JBQCJR010000138.1:0-5816 GCA_051952595.1 Kofleriaceae bacterium | reverse complement strand
GGCAGCAGGATCTCGTCGGTGGGCTCATCGACGGCGATCGACCAGGTGATGTTGCCCTCGGAGGCCAGGCAGCCACCGAACATCGCGCCCTCGGCCTCGACGCGTGGCACCTGCATGCACGTGCTGCCGGCGCCGCAGTCGCGGGTCTCGCGGCACAGGTCGACGCAGTGGCCGATCGCACAGGTGCCGTTGCGGCAGTCATTGTCGCGGGCGCACGCCGAGCCCGCGGGGCGGCCGGCGCGTTGCTCGGCGCAGCTGGCGCGCAGCCGGCCCGACTCGTCGGTCTGAGCGCCGTCGATCTGACAGGCCAGCCCCGGCGAGCAGTCGATCTCGCTGGTGCACGCGTCGCCGAGCTGGCCGCTGGAGATCCGACAATAGCCATGGACGTCGCAGGCATAGCCATCGCCGCACTCCGGGCCGCGCTGGCAGCGCGGGACGCAGGTGTTGCGGGCACATTGCAGCGTGTCGTTGCAGTCGCCGTGTTCGTTACACGGGTCGCCGATCGAGCCACCGCCCCCCGGACACCCTGTAAGGGCGGCCACCAGCAGCACGCGGCTGGAGAGTGTGCCGTGTCGCATCGCGAACGGATCCTGAGGGACCGGGCAGCGCGGAGTATATAATGTCGCCCACTCGAGGGGACCCACCATGCTGTTTCGTTTGCATTCGCTTTGCCTAGCTTCGGTCGCTGTGGTCGCGCTCTCCGCAGGAGCGGCGCTCGCCGGCCCTGCGCTCGACGACGCCACGTCTCCCACCTCGGACCCGGCCGCCGATCCGGCGATCGCCGGGATCCGCGCGGAAGATCAGGTCGAGTACGGTGTGGGCATCCGGCTCCGCAACGTGCGGATCCCCAAGGGAATGCTCCAGCTGTTCCTCGAGCGCGCCGCCGGCGGATCGAGCAACTACGGCATCGGCGTCGATCTCACCCGGCGCCGCGGCAATCTCGAGCTCCAGCTCGGCTTCGAGTTCGAGCACGTGCAGCCCGCCGAAGGGGTGTGGATCCAGAGCAACTCGAACGTGGCGGCCGGCGACGAGGCGGACTTCATCGTCAGCCCGGACCACAACAACGGCAAGAACCTGGGCTGGTTCACCGTCGAGTTCACGTTCCTGCACCACACGCCGGTGCACAAGAACATCTCGATCCGGTACGGCGGTGGCGCCGGCATCGGCATCATGACCGGCGAGCTCGGTCGCTACAACATGATCTGCAACGGCGCGACCAACGCCTCGCCGGTCCCGGGCTGCGTGCCGCCGGTGTCGCCGTTCAACGGCCAGGGCACGTTCAGCCCCGACGGCGGGGGCACGATCGTGAAGTACGACCTGCCGCCGGTGTTCCCGGTGGTCAACGCGATCATCGGTGTGCAGTTCAAGCCGAGCGACAAGATGACAGTCAACGTCGAGGGTGGCATCCGCACGCTGCCGTTCTTCGGCGTCAGCTCGTCGTACTTCTTCTAGCGGCGTCGGCGCAGGTCGCCGATCCGCAGCGTGACCTTCTCGGCGTCGAAGAACTCGGCGAGCGGGATCGTGAACTTCCGGCTCGCGCCGGTCAGCTCCTTCCACTGCTGGGCGTCGATCGTCGCGTGTGCGTCGAGGAACGCGAGCAGCCGGTCGCGCAGCCGGGCCATGGCCTCGGCGTGCACGAACAGGTCGGGCTTCACCTTCACGACCTCTCGCGCGGCGACCAGCCGATCGAGCGCGGCGCGGGCCTGGGCCTCGGAGATCCCGAGGGCGGCGGGCAGCTCCTTGGGGCGCAGCGGCTCGAGCGCCCATCCGCGGAACTGCGCGGCGAGCCGGGCCTCGATCGGCGAGAGCGTGGCGCGCGGCGGAGCGGTCGCCTTGCGCACCCGGTCGGCGTCGGCGGCGATCGCGCCGCGGCGGGCCAGTCCGTCGAGGATCGCGTCGTACGCGCGGGCGGGGAGCGCGGCGGGCAGCTGGGTCCGCAGCTCCTCGCGCAGCACGCCGTCCGCTGCGATCGCGACCGCGGCGGTGATCCGGGCCTCCAGCTCGGCGATCGTTTGGGCGTGCAGGTAGTGCGCGTGATCGCCTTCGCCGGTGACCAGCAGCTCGCCGGCGGCGACCAGGAGGGCGAGTGGCTCGGCGAGCGCGCTGGCCGGCGCACCGGCCCGATGGACCAGATCGGCGATCCCGAGCCCGGCGAACGCGGCGTTCCGCACGTCGAGGGCGATCCGCTGGTCGTGCGGAGCGGCGGCGAGCGCGGCGACGGCCTCGGCGTGGCGGGCCCCGCTGCGCGCGCGGGGCGCCAGCACCCGGATCACGTGGCCGCCGCCGATCGTCGAGCCGTGGGTCGCCGTCGCGACGAAGCCCCGCACGATGAAGTGGTCTCCCGGTAGCGCGGCGAGCGGGGTCTCGGCGGCGAGCCGCAGCTGGGCGAGCGCGCGGGCGCCGGGCGCGAGCGAGGACGTGCCGACGAGCGCGAGCGTGGCGAGCAGCTGGCTGGTGCCGTGGTGGACCAGCACCTTGGTGCGCGGGCCGAGCGGGCCGGGAGCGGTCGACAGGTGGCGCAGCTCGACGTCGATGATGTGCGAAGGCTCGACGCGGTCGGGGTGCGCGAGCAGGTCGCCGCGCGCGAGCTCGTCGACCGCGATCCCGCCGAGGTTGAGCGCCGCGCGCTGGCCCGCGATCGCGCGCTCCGCGGCGCTGCCGTGGACCTCGATCCCGCGCACCCGCGCGGTGCGGCCGGTCGGGTGGGCGATCAGCTCGTCGCCGAGCGCGACCTCGCCGCCGAGGATCGTGCCGGTGGCGACCGTGCCGAAGCCCTTCACCGTGAACACCCGATCGATCGGCAGCCGGAGCACGCCGGTCGCGGTGCGCGGCGGCAGCTCGTCGACGATCGCGGCGATCGCGGTGCGCAGGTCGTCGAGCCCGGCGCCGCTGCGGCTCGAGACCGGCACGATCGGCGCGCCCTCGAGGAACGTGCCGGCCACCGTGGTGCGCACGTCCTGGGTGACCATCGCGAGTCACTCGTCGTCGACCAGGTCGCGCTTGGCGAGCGCCACGAGGCCTCGGCGCACCCCGAGCAGATCGCAGATGTCGAGGTGCTCGCGGGTCTGCGGCATCACGCCCTCGTCGGCGGCGATCACCAGGCACACCAGATCGAGCCCGGTCGCGCCGGCGACCATCGACTTCACGAACCGCTCGTGGCCGGGCACGTCGACCACCGCGATCCGGCGATCGCCGAGATCGAGCCGCGCGAAGCCGAGCTCGGTGGTGATCCCGCGCGCCTTCTCGATCGGCAGCCGATCCGTGTCGATCCCGGTGAGCGCGCGCACGAGCGAGGTCTTGCCGTGGTCGATGTGACCGGCGGTGCCGAGGACGATCGCGTGCGAGCGGGTCACAGCTCCGGGGGCGTGGTCGGCTCGTGCAGTTCGCGCTTCAAGATCTTGCTGGTGGGGTTGCGCGGCATCTCGGGCAGGAATATCACCTTGCGCGGCCGCTTGTAGTCGGCGAGCGACTGGCGACAGAAGTCGATGAGCTCGCGCTCGGTGGCGTGCTGGCCCTCGCGCAGGACGACGAACGCGCGCAGGGTCTCGCCCCACTCGGGATCCGGCACGCCGATCACCGCCGCCTCGAGGACCGCGGGGTGGTTGTGCAGGTGGTCCTCGATCTCGCGCGGGTAGATGTTCACGCCGCCGGAGATCACCATGTCGTGCTTGCGCGACTCGAGGAAGTAGTAGCCGTCGGCGTCGCGCCGGCCGAGGTCGCCCACCGAGAAGAAACCTTCGCGCTGCGACGACCGGGTGGCCTCGGCGTTGTTGTGGTAGCCGGAGATCAGCGTCGAGTTGCGGGCGTACAGCTCGCCGATCTGGCCGGGCTCGACCTCGTGGCCCTCGTCGTCGAGCAGCCGGATCTCGTTGCCGCGCAGCGCCCGGCCGATCGTGCCCGGTCGCGCCACGTGGTCGCGCGGACCGGCGAGCGTGACCAGGCCGGTCTCGGTCGCGCCGTAGAAGTTCCACAGCACCGGACCAAAGCGGTCCATGAACCGGCGCGCGGCGTCGGTCGCGAGCGGCGCCGCGGCCGACATCACCCAGCGCAGCGACGACATGTCGTGCTTCGCGATCACCTCGGGCGGCAGGTTCGCGACCCGGACGATCATCGTCGGGACCATCATCGTGCAGGTGATCCGCTCGCGCTCGATCAGCGCGAGCGCCTGCTCGGGCTCGAAGTGGTTCATCAGCACGATCGTCGCGCCCAGCGCGAGCAGGATCGCGACGAACGCCGGCGCGGCGGCGTGGTAGAGCGGGCAGACGACGAGGTGGCGATCGTCGGCGCGGATCCCGACCTGGTGGATCAGATCGGCGACCGAATCGAGCCCGGTCTGCTTCCACGCCCGGTTGGCGCCCTTGGGCTTGCCGGTGGTGCCGGAGGTGTAGACGATCACGCCGCCGCCATCCCCCCCGCGGGTGCGTGGCGGCAGCTCGGGCGCGGCCGCGGCGATCGCGCGCTCCCAGTCCGCGCCGTCGCCATCGCCGGCGAGCTCGCCATCGACCACGATCATCGGACCCACGTTGCGGGCCTGGGCGCGGGCCTCGCGCATCGCGGCGAGGTACTCGGCGTGGACCAGGGTGACCGCCGGCTGCGCGTTCTCGAGGATGTAGGCGATCTCGGACGCCTTGAGCCGGTAGCCGATCTGGACGGCGGTGGCGCCGAGCCGGGCGAGCGCCTGCTGGGCGATCAGGTACTCGCTGCCATTGGGCAGCATCAGCGCGACGCGCCCGCCGCCGCGGACGCCGCGATCCGCGAGCGCGCGGGCGAGCCGGTTGATCGTCGCATCGAGCTCGCCCCAGGTCAGCCGGCGCACGCCGCGCGCGTGGTACTCGACGAGCGCTTCCTTGTCGGGGTGCGCGGCGGCGTGGAACATCACCGCGAGGTGGGGTCCGATCGGCGTGCGGCGCGCGCCATCGACGAAGTGCGCGAGCTGCCCGGGCCGCACGGGTGAGGCGGCGCCGGTCGCCCGGAGCACCTTCCCGAAGAACACGACACGCTCCACGCGGCGGCGGAGCCGATCCATCACGGGTCCCAGCGCGCTTCCCATCACGCCTCGAAGATACACGCGCCGCGCGGGCGGGACACGGCGGGAGCGCACGAGGAACGTCTGCGCCGCCGTGCACCCGTCGCGCGTGCGCCTCCGCTCGGCGCTCAGCGCCTAGTAGCGCTGGAGCGTGGTCGCGAGCTCGCGGCGGACCTCGTCGAGCTTGGCGCCGGGCTTGGGGTTCCGCGCGACGAACTTCTCCCACGCCGCCTTCGCGCCGGCCTCCTGGTGGGCGTCGTAGCTGACGCGGCCGAGCTGGTAGAGCGCCTCGGTGAGCCACGGGGTCTCGCGCTCGCCGCGCTTCTCGGCCTCGAGCGCGAGCCGCGTCGCGTTGGCGAGTGCGTCGATCGCGAGCGCCGGCTGGTTGGCCTCGGTGTACAGCTGTCCGAGGCTCCACGCGGTCTCGGCGTCGGGCGCGAGCCGGTACGCGCGGGCGAGCCACTCGATCGCGACCTTGCGCTCCTGGAGCTCCTTGTAGGAGAGGCCGATCAGCTGCGCGACCTCGGCGCTCTCGGGGCGCAGCTTGCTCGCCGCGAGCAGCGGCGGGACCGCCTTGGCCGCCTCGCGCCGGGCGACGTACAGGCGTCCCTGGCCGACCAGCGGATTGGCCAGGTTCGGCGCCAGCTCGGCGGCCGCGAGGTATGCGCGCAGCGCGACGTCCTGGAACTTGGTATCGCCGGTCGCGCGCAGCTGTGCCTCGGCGGCGCGGCCCTGGGCATCGAGGTACTGCGGATCGCGATCCGCATCCACGGCCTGGCGGAACAGCTTG
>JBQCJR010000137.1:0-10373 GCA_051952595.1 Kofleriaceae bacterium | reverse complement strand
CACATGCCGCGAGGGGGGTGCGGCGAGGTCCCGTACGGGTTCGGGAGTTGGCGGCAGTCGTGCCGGCTCGGGCAGGCCGTAGTGGGGCCTACTCGGCCGTGGGTTGGTGCGCCATCGGGCATCTCAGGGTCCTGCTTGAGGACGACGGGGCGGCCGATGGATCCTGCCGTCCGTATCGGTGCTCATCGCGCTGTCCACGCCCCGGGCCGGTGAGCGTCGGCGATCGACTCCTGTGATTCAGCGCGCGCGGCGGTAGTGCATGGCCACCGCGCCGTTGCCGAGCGGCTCCGCCGAGAGCAGCTCGAGCACGCGCGTGCTGGGCAGCCCGCCCTGGTACAGCGTCGGGCCGTGGCCGGCGATCCTGGGATGGACGAGCAGCTGATACTCGTCGATCAGGTCCAGCCGGTCGAGCTCGGTCGCGAGCTTGCCGCTTCCGAGGACGACCCCGGCCGGGGTCGCGTCCTTGAGCTTCTGCACGCCCTGGCGCAGGTCGCCGGCGATGTGGTGGCTATTGGTCCACGGGAAGTCCGTGCGCGTCGCCGACACCACGTACTTCGGCTTGGCCTCCAGCTTGACCGCCCACTCGCGTATGGCCGGCGGCGCCTCCTCGTCGCCGCGGGCGACGGCCGGCCAGTAGCTCTCCATCATCTCGTAGGTGACGCGACCCCACAGCAGCGCCCCGCCCTCGTCCATGAGACGGGTGAACAAGGCGTGCGTCTCGTCGTCGGCGATCCCCTCCTGGTGGTCGACGCAACCGTCCAGGGTGAGGTTGAGGCTGAAGGTGAGAAGTCCCATGGCCGGCGAGTCTAACGCCACTACGGCGTCGCGGCCTCGGCGTCACCAGCTCGATCTCGGCGGCGAGCTGGTGGAAGGCGACCTTCACGACACGGTAGTGGGGCTCCCTGGGGAATCGCAGCTCGATCTGCGGCTGGTCGTGCTTCTGTCGGAGCCCGCGAGGGATTTCTCGGGCGGAGAGCTCGTCATCGCCCCTGCCGAACACGGCGACTCGCCGTGACGGTCGAAACGCGGACGCTCCCTTGCACGCACGTTGGCTGTTTTCGTACGATGCTGTCTCGCCCTTGCTCGGCTGTCAGCTCGACCGAGGTGAGATATGCGTCCGATGAGCTCGCGCGCCCTGCCCTTCGCGCTCGCGCTGGCCGCATGCGGCGCGCGTGCAAGAGACAACACGATGATCACGCAGCCGTCGCGGCTCGCCGAGGTCGCGGCACCGCCCGAGGTCGTGTTCGCGGCGAATGGCAGTGGCCTGTTCTCGGTGCGCCTCTCCGACGCCTCGAGCGAGCTCGTGTCGCCCGACGCGGACGCGAAGCCGCTACCCGGCGGCGGGTTGCTCCACGTCGAGGCAGGCCGCTACGTGATCGAGCGCGGCAAGGACCGGATCGGCGTCGCCGATGTCGAGGCCAAGACCTACGGCCTGTCGCCGGACCGCAACTGGATCGCGATCCTCGCCGACAGCGCGGGCGGCGCGCACGCCGCGTACGATCTCGTCGTCATCTCGACCACCGACGGCAGCGTGCGCCGGTTCCCGCTCCTGTGGGACGGCGTCGGCAACGCGCCCTACGTCGGCACGAGGTGGGCCGAGGCGAGCGATGCCGTGTTCTACAACGACGACCGCTGGCACCGTCTCGACGTCGCGACCGGCGCGGTCACGCCGGCCGACAAGGTCGACGCGAAGAAGCTGAACGACTTCGCCGGGCTGCTCGAGCGGTCGTCGCGCCCGCTCGCGTGTACGGCCAAGGGCGTGAGCCTCGAGCAGCGCTGGGAAGGCCGCGAGCAACGCGTCGTGCTCGTCCCGATCGCCGCCTCGGCCGACCCCGAGAACCTGAGCGCGGTCGACGAGCGCATCCTCGTCGCCGCCACCGACCGCCCCGGCCCGAGCGGCGATGGCGCGATCAACCTCGGCAAGAAGCGGCCCGGCTCGCTCTCGGTCGCGACGTTCACGAAGACGTGCTCGCACTACCTGTTCGAGCTCGAGGGCGGGATCTACATCGGCAACATCGACACCGGCCACTACGCGTTGCTGTTTCGCGGCGTCCTGCGCGGCGCGCCATAGGCGGGCGAGCTGGCTTCTCCGGCCACCGCCGGATCACGCCGGTGCTTGTCTCCAGGTGCCGTCCCGGCGCGCGTAGATGGCGCGCTCCGCGGGGTCGAGCTGGAACAGGTGGAGCCACTCGTTGGTCACGAGCTCGGCCACCTTCGGGTGCTTCTCGAGCACGCGATCGATCGCCGGTCGAGGGGCCTCGATGAACACCGCGAGCCGGAGCGGGGCGTGCACCCAGTGCTCGCCGTCGTGGAGCGACTGGAGGGACAGGCCGATCCGGAGATCGCCGCCGTTGCCCTCGAACACGCCGAGGTGTCCGCCGACGATGTTGTGGAGCACCTTGTTGCCGGAGCCGTAGCGCACGTTGTCGACGGCCGACGCGTAGTACTGGAAGTTGATCCAGTGCGCGACGACCATCGGGCCCGTCATGATCGCCTCGAGGATCGCGTGGTCCGCGTCGTCGTTGGCGCGATAGTCGTGAAGGAACACGCGTCCTTCGAGATCGATGTGACGGCTGCGCTCGCGCGGGGCGATGATGAACCCGGCATTGCCGGCGAGCCCCCACTCGGGGCGCACCTCGGCCCAGTTGCGTGCGCGCTTGATGACGGCGGCGTGCAGCTTGTCGTCCGCGAGATCGGCGAGGCCGAGGCGCGGTGCACGTGCGCGTCTCGTCGCGACGCTCGCGCGGGCCAGCGCGGTTCGCACCGCCGCGAGGTCGGTCTGATGATCGGGAGCGCCCGTGTCGCGGTCGAACAGCGTCACCTCGTCGGTGGTCGTGTTGTGGAGGGCGCCGATGAACAGCGTGGTGGCCGGGATGGTGATGCCACGCAACGCGAGGCGGTCGCGGATGTCCGCATCGTTGAGCAGGTCGGCCGCGGCTCGCGCGTTGACCGCGCCCGGCTGTCCGCAGCACGCGCCGCAGTCGAGGCCCGCCGCGTGCGGGTTGTTGTTCGACTCGGAGCCGTGACCCACGAGCAGGACGACGCGCGCGAAGCCGCTGGTCAGGCCCATCTGCCGGAGGAAGCCCTCGGCGAGCTGGCTCCGCTCGTCGGGCGACAGCGGCGTCTCGTCGGTGTGGGTGGTGACGCGAGGTACCCGCGTCCTGTCCTCGATGTCCGTGAGGCCGGCGCGGTCGTGGTGGTCCGGGGCATGGGGTTCCTTGCGGAACGCGTCGCGGTACAGGTTGCGCGCGAAGAACAGCCCCATCGCGTCGACGAACGCGAAGCTCGAGAGCGAGGTCGACTTGAACGCCTTCCAGGCGTTCTTGGCGTCGAGGCGCGCGCGGCGCTTGCTCTCGAGCCCTGCCGGCACCCCGGTGTCGGTGACGACGTACTTCGGGGCCAGCAGCCCGGGGAGCTGCGGACGCGCGTCGGCGGCGGCGAGCTGGGCGTACTCGATGGGCATGCCGAAGAACCCCGCGACGCCCAGGGTCTGGATGTTGTCGGACTGCACCTCGAGCGCGCGCCGGAACACCTCGGAGCACACGTCGAGGCAGAACGCGGCCTGGAGCGCCGGAGCGGCCGGGCGCGTCGCGGCGAACCCGGCGGGCAGCTTCGAGCGCACCTCGGACAGCCAGGCGATCTCCGCGGCGCGCTGCAGGGTCCAGTCGTCCGATCGCGCGAGCTGCGCCGCGCGATCGATCGCGGACCAGCTCGCCATCGCAAACCGCCACTCGCCCAGGACCTTGCCGTCGCTCGAGCCGAGGAGGAGCCATTCCCACCCGAGCCGGATCGCGAGCAGCTCGCGGAGATGGTGATCGGTGCCGCCGGCCAGCCGCGCCGTCCAGCGCAGGTAGGCGCACCACGATGCCCAGCCGTTGACGTCGAGGAGGAGCGCGGAGAGATAGGCCTCGCGCTCGCCGGCGGGCACGCCGAGCTCCGAGCAGCCATGGATGATCATGTCTTCCGCCGTGTGCGGAAGCCGGGCCGCGGTCTTGCGATAGTCGCCGAGCTCCATGAACAGGTACGGCATCTGGTCCGCCTGCGCCTCGGTGCGCCAGCTGCCGTAGAAGCCGCCCTCGCGGACCGCATCGATCTGCGCCTGACCATCGTCGAAGTACGAGGCGCAGAAGCGACTGACGCGCTCCATCACGAACTCGCGCCACGACAGCTCGTGTTCGCGGTGCTGTAGCGTCTCCATCACGTCCACGACGAGAGGCCGCCGCGACAGCCGCGGCTCGCGGATCCAGAAGCTCGCCAGCAGGTCGTCCTCCGTCAGGTCGGACCCGCTCTCCGCGAGCGCCTCGCGAAGGTGCTCGGAGCGGATTCGCCCGGCTCGCCACTCCTCGGCGTACCACTGGCGCGGCATCAGGAGGTGGGCCCCCGAGAGCGCGGCCAGCTCCCCGGCGACGCGGGGCAGCGGTTTGTCGGTGCGCGGCCAGAATGGATTCACCGCGATGAACCGATCGAGCGGCCACGTCGGCGCGATGCGTGCACACGCGCGCTCGGCGGCCTCGATCTGCGGATCGAGGCCGCTCACTGGAACCCCGGCGGCCAGAGGCGGAACGTCACGCGCGTGAACCAGTCATCGATGTAGAGACCGCTGACGAGGTGCGGCTGGAGCCACTGCGAGAACCGCCCGTTCGGGCGCGTCTGCAGGATGGTCTGGGCGAGGAACAGCACGCCGAGGCCGATCACGACGATGTTCCACTTGAGGTTCGAGGTCTCGATGCCGGCGTTGATCTCCGGAGCGATCACCTCGAAGCCAATGTGCCAGCCGAAGTACGCGACCGACGCTCCCATCACGAACAACGTCGCGATCAGGAACGGACGGAGCCCGGCGGCGATCGCCCGGCCGACCATCGGCGCGAACGAGAGGCCCAGCACGAGCGCGAGCGGTGCGATCCCGTTCGACACGTGACCGGTGGCGGCCTCGGTGGAGACCACCGTCGCCAGATAGAACGGCGCGACCGCCACGGTCACGACGATCAACGCCGCCAGGAGATGCCAGAGCTTCGTGTGTGGGGTGTGCACGAGGTGCGAGGCGCGCCACTGCTGCACGACCGAGCCCGAGCTCAAGAACGTGTGCGCCTTGTACAGCGAGTGCGCGAGGAGGTGCATCAGCGCCAGGTGCCAGGCCCCGAGCCCGCACTGCACGAGCATGAAGCCCATCTGCCCGATCGTCGACCACGCGAGCACGCCCTTGACGGCCACGCGCGTCGCCATCACGAGCGCCGCGATGATCGTCGTGAACAGGCCGACGCCGAGGAGGATGCTCTGTGCGATGTACGCGTGGCCCATCAGCGGCGCGAGCCGGATCATGACGAAGCCGCCGATGTTCACGACGCCCGCGTGGAGCAGCGCGGACACCGGCGTCGGGGCCTCCATGACCCACTGCAGCCACCCGTGAAACGGGATCTGCGCCGACTTGAGCAGCACGCCGAACACCATGAGGACGGTCGCGAGATGGAGGGTCGGCGAGAGCTGGCCGCTCGCGCGCGTGACGGCGTTCACGACGTCGATCCGGAGGGTTCCGAGCTCGGAGCCGATGATCACGATCGACGACACGAAGCACGCATCCGCGACGCGGCTCAGCAGGAACTTCTTGTGCGCGACGATGATCGCCTGACGGCGCGTTCGATAGAACGTGAGCAGGCTGTGCAGGCCGACGTCGGTCGCGAACCACGCGAGCACGAGCACCGCGAGGTTGTTCGAGGTCACGAGCGTGCAGGCCGACGCGACGGTGAGCAGCAGAGAGCGAGCGTAGCGGTCCAGGTCGCGCTGGCCGGCGAGGTAGGACCGCGAGAAGCGGACGACCACGACGGCGAGCGTCGAGACCAGCACGAACATGGCGCTCGAGACGATGTCGAGCTGCACGACATCGTTCATCACCGAGGTGGGCACCGTCGTGCCGGCGTCGTACCCCGCGAGGGAGAGCACGGGGTGGAGGACGACCGCGAGATACGCGACCACCGCGGCGAAGGTCGTCACGTTCGACGCGCTCGACAGCATCGGCGTGCGTTGCCGCGCGATGAAGAACGGCGCGACGATCAGGCTGGCTGGAACGAGCGCAGCGAGCACGAGCGGGACGAGCGCGAGCAGCTCATTGCCTGCCATACGTCGACCTCTGTGACAATTCGTTTGACATCAAAGTTTCATGTGCGAGCGCGACCATGTTGCCCGCGGATCCGCGAACGTAGCAGAGTCGGTAGCGCTCCTCGTAGTCCGCGACGTCACCAACGCGCTCGCCGCGATGGGGTGCGCAGGCGGGCGACGATCGATGCCCGAACCCGTCCGTGTTCGTCGCGTACGCGCTACGGCCGCGGGAGCTGCGCGCGAAGAACGGGCTTCTTGCCGCGCAGGAGGGCTCGCGCCTTCAGCGGGTCCCACTCGTCGTCTTCGAGCGCCGCGGGGACAAGCGGATCGCCAGCCACCTCCGCGCGATCACTCGCCGGTCTTCAGGAACCGCTGCACGGTGGTCGCTGTCAGCTTGAACGCCGGGCTCACCCGGCCGCTGCGCAACAGCTCGTTGGTAGCCTCGTCGAACACGCCCAGAATCGCGTGCGGATCGTCCTCGTCCTTCGCGATGTCGAGATCGGCGCGCAACCGGTTCCCTGCATCGGTGCCGAACGAGATCGTCCGGTGCAGCCGTGCGCGCTCGGCGTGTTCGTGGCGGCGGATCACCTCGCTCGCCGTCTTGATCAGCGTCGTGAACGCCGAGTGATCGAGCGGCTTGGGGTTCTTCTTGTCACGTCCCATCGTCCACGGCCCAACCAGCGCGGGCTCCGAATCGCCGGCGCGTGTCATCTCCACCGCCCAGCCGTCGTCGTCCTCATTCTTGATGACGCGCGCGATCCAGCCGGAGCGCTTCCACAGCCGGGGCTCCATGACGTCCTCGTTCTTCGGGTCTTGCGTGTCGTCCTGCACTTCGTCCATTCCGTACTCTCGCCCGAGGGTCTGATGTCGAGCTCGCGCGGCGTCGGTCGCGTCTGCCGGGGTCGACTCACCACACGAGCCAGCGGCGGTCCGCCCTCCCCTGCGCGTCGCGGACGACGAGCTTCGGGTGCTTCTTGCCAACGCGCTTGCGAGCGACCTCGCCCCCGAGCAGGAGCTCCTTCAGCTTCGGCATCGCGCCGCGGATCGCCGCGACGTCTGGCTCGCCGAGCAGCAGCGCTTCGAGCTCCACCGCCGTACCGATCCCGAAGTCGCCGAGCAGCTCGGGCGATCCCTTGTCGAGTGCGTAGCGGATCAAGCCGTCGCCTCCCAAGATCAGGCGCTGCAAGCTCGGCAGCTTCGGGCCCAGGTCCTTCGCCTTGTGGCGGTGCCAGTGACCGGAGAAGTCGAGCACTTCGAGGCTCGGGAGCGCGGGGAACCGGTGCACGTCCAGCACCGTCGGCGTTTCGTCGCTGTAGCCGTGCAGATAGAGCTCTTTCAACCCGCTTGCCAGCGGCGCCTCGGCGAGCAGCTCCTCGATGACGAGCTCGCGCTCCATGCCGTAGGGGAACGACCCGAGCGCCTCGAAACGAGGCCGCCCATCATCCAGGAAGTCGATATCGTAGTCGACGATTCTCTGAGACAGGTTGAGCACGCGGACCCCGAGGAGCTTCGCGCACAGCAATGACCAGGCCTCCCTCGTCATGCGGAAGAAGGCCGCGGACAGATCGCCGTAGGTGGGGGCGAGCTTCTCGACCCACGCCTCGGCGCTCGCGTCCAGGACCTCGATGGACGCCGCCTCGTCTTCGAGTGTGCCGAGCCAACCGACCAGCTTCGAGATCTGCGCGTCGCTCGCTTCGCGCGGGAGCGGCTTGTGGGTGGCCTCGTCCAGCACGAGATCGAAGATGCGTAGACCACGCGCGATCCGCAGGAGCGCGCGCGAGGCGCGACCGTCGACCAGGTGGTTGATCGCGTACGGCGGTGGGATGCACACGTCGGTTGGCCACGCCGAGAGCGTCGAGCGCGCCGTCTCGATCCCGCTCGGGTCTGCTTCGAGCGCCAACCAGATGGACCGGAACGCCTCGAGGGAGGGCTTCATGTGGGCGCCGACGTCCGTTGCCGGCTCGAGCGGGTCTTCCTCGAGATCGAGACGAAACGACACACAGCCCACGAGCTCGTCGATCTTGTTCAACGCAGGCACCGCCGCGACGGAGAGCTTCACGTCGAGCCCATCGCGCGCCCCGCAGCAGCTCCCGTGATAGCGCAGCGCCTGGAGCCTCCCGAGCGCGGGCCCCTCGGCGAGTGCACGAAGCCCCGCGTCGCCCACCGAGACCCAACTCATCGTCAGCATCGCGAGCGACGAGAACGCACCGGTCGCGATCGCTGCCGCCGTCTCGTTGCCCGCGCGCCATACGTTCGCGAGCCCCAAATGACTCAGCGAAGACAGTCGATTGTCGCGAATGAAGCAAGCGAGCTGTGCGTCCGCGACGCGCACGCTTTCCAGCTCGAGCACTTCGAGCGCGCTCGGCGTCTCGAAGACGGCGGCGAGGACTTTCGGATTCGCGAGTCCGTGGAGCCTCAGGTGGCGGAGGTGCGCCAGGCGCCCTTCGCGGAGAGCTCCGATCAAGCCTTCGCCGAGGACCTCGTACGAATCGACGATCTCGAGGCTCACGATGTTCGCGAAGTCACTGTGCGCCACGACCGCCGCGATGACCTCTTCGCTCTTCGGCGAGGGCACCCGGAACCGCCGGCAGGGAGTCTTCCGCGTCGTTCCCCTTCTAAGGGTCGCGACGGACTTGATCTCGCGGATCTCCTTGAAGTGGATGCGGAGGAGCTCGTCGGTAGGAGACGTCTGAACGGGCGCTCGGTAGCGCTCGAATGGTCGTCGGCTGATGAGACCTGCTGACGTCATACGCAGCAAGGTCATACCGTTGCGGCCGAATTGTGGTCAACGTCGCCAGCTCTGGGCGGCCATCCCCCCCAAACGGGATGGTCGGCGAAAACTCGGCTCGACACCCCGCGGATCTCCACCACACCTCCTGTGTCCATTCTAGTGGACTGACAGGTTCGAGAGTGTCCAGTGGAGTGGACACTCTCGGGACACCACGCTCGCGAGCCGGTCTCGTTGCGCGAGAGGAGGCCATCCGGCCAAGCATCGATTTCTACAGGACGCGCCGATACTCGAATATCTCTTCGGGTGGGCAGATTCGCGAGAACACGCTCGTCAGCGATAGAGACTTCTCACTGGCGACACCAAGGCGGCGCCCTCGAATCACTCCTTCGCAAGGAGGGTATCCACAACTCACAAACGTATACGCAAGAACCCGATCTGGCGAGGACTCCATATGATTTCACATTTTGCTGCACCGAAGTCTCTTGTGGTGCAGTCGGAGCAAAGCATATGGTGCATCTCCATCGAGGGGACACACGACACCCCACGAACATGTAGCTGCCATCAGCTGCGCTACCCAGGAGAACGTCATGGCGATTATGCGAATTGTCTTTCTAATCGACACCACGAAGCTGCCGACGCAGGGTGGAACCTTTGGCAATCCAACTGCCGTGGGCCACCCGCCGCTGAAGTATGGATACACCGGAAGCCCCCTTCAGTCGGCTCCCAGTGGCGACTACGCCGTCCCGGTGAGCCGAGGGGACGTCGTGAATATCTACTGTCGGGATGCCTCCGATCTGGGCACCGTGTCCCTGGCGCCGACGAGGATCATCGCGATGGACTTCAACAACGAACAGTGTTCCGTCAGCATGATGACCGGCGACAATCCCCCCGTCGGGACACCGAACTTCTGGGACCAGAATGTCAGCAAACCGGACTTCCGCTTCCAGGGCACTGCCACGGGCTGGAAGGACAACACGAACACTCCATTCGCGCAGTACGCGGCCGGTGGCGCGAACACGGGCGAGGACGCATCGTTCAGCCCGGTGTCCATGTACGAGCCGTTCATCACCTTCCAGGCGACCCAGGGCCGGACCGGCAAGTTCCACTACGGCATCGAGTTCACCTGCGCTGTCGGTCAAAGCGTCCAGGGCTCGTACTGGTTCGACCCGTATATTCAGATCTCGTAAAGAACGCGAACGTCACCGCACTCCGTCATCGATCGCGCGCTCGATCTCCCACGGCGTGCGGGCGCCGCACGCGCATGCCGCGAGCGGCGATCTGAGCTGCATCCGGCTCCTACTACGCCGCGGCGTCCCCTGTGATCGCCGTGACCGTGCCACCGCGCGTCTTCGGATCTTCCCGCAGGGAAGCGCCGTCGATCGCCAGTGGCACGGTTGCGCCGTTCGCGCCACAGCGCGACCTGCTTCCCGTCGCCGCGCCTCGTGCTGCACGCGAGTCAGGCGCGGTAGTGGCGGTGGCCCGTCGGGATCGTCTCGCGGTTGCGCGCGCGCTGGCACGCCGGGCTTGTATTGTCGCGGGAGGTCCCCCG
>JBQCJR010000136.1:0-2131 GCA_051952595.1 Kofleriaceae bacterium | reverse complement strand
CTCGGCCTGGGTCTGTGCGCGCAGCTGGGCGACCCACGCGCGCGGAGACTCGGCGGCCCGCGGCGCACCGGAGGTGCCGGGTACGCCGAATGCGCCCGACGCGCTCGACGCGCCAGATGCGCCGAATGCCCCCGATGCGCCCGACGTGCCCGTGCGGCCGGGGACCGCGGCCGGCGGCGTGGTGTCGAGCGCGAGCGCCCCCTGCCCGGCCGCACCGATCGATCCGCGCTGGCGCAGCTCGCGGGCGTAGCGCTGCGCGAGCGGCGTCGCGGCCTGGCCATCGAACGGCAGCGGCGGCGGCGCGAGGCTCGCGATCACGTGGACCGGCGCGGCGGCGGACTCGGCGCGCCACGGCGCGGCGGCGATCCCGGCCTGCACGACGTGGCGGACCGCGGCGGTCACCGCGGCGGCGTCCGAGAACCGGACCTCGACCTTCTGCGGATGCACGTTGATGTCCACGGCGCCGGCCGGCACGTCGAGCATCACCACGACCACCGGGTAGCGCCCGCGCGGCACCAGCTCGCCGTAGCCCATCGCGACCGCGTGGAGCAGCCCGCGATCGCGCACCGGCCGCTTCCCGACGAACAGCTGGACGCCGCGCGCCGTGGTCTGCGCGAGCTCCGGAGGCCCGAGGTACGCGGTGACCCGCACGCCCTCCTCCTCGCCGGTCACCGGCACCATGCGCGACGCGATCCGCGCGCCGAGCAGCGCGTGCACCCGCGCCAGCCCATCGCGATCCGGCGGCAGCTCGAGCGCGGTGCGGCCGTTGTGGCGCAGCCGGAAGTGCAGCGACGGGTACGCCATCGCGAGCTTGCCGACCAGCTCGGTGATGTGCGACGCCTCGGTCGCCTCGCCCTTCAGGAACTTGAGCCGCGCCGGCAGGTTGGCCAGCAGATCGGCGACCTCGATCGTGGTGCCGACCGGCGCGCCCACCTCGGTCACGCCGACCACCCGGCCGGTCTCGATCCGGACCCGGGTCGCGGCGAGATCTCGCTCGCGACGCGTGGTCAGCGTGAGCCGCGACACGCTGGCGATCGACGGGAGCGCCTCGCCGCGGAACCCCATCGTGGCGATGCCCCAGAGATCGTCCGCGACCCGCAGCTTCGAGGTGGCGTGGCGCTCGAACGCGAGCAACGCATCGTTCGGGGCCATCCCGCAGCCATCGTCGCTGACCCGCACCAGCCCGCGGCCTCCCGCCGTGGTCTCGACGGTGATCGTGCGGGCTCCCGCGTCGAGCGCGTTGTCGACCAGCTCCTTGACCACCGACGCCGGGCGCTCGATCACCTCGCCCGCCGCGATCTGGTCGATCACGTGCGATGGCAGGACCGCGATCACCGGCTCCACATCATCCCGCGTACCACATCCCTCTGATCCCCGAAAACGGGCCGACCGCCCCCTAGTTGCGCTATAAGCCCCACCATGTCGCGGCCCCCGGACACCAACCGCATCGTCGCGGTCACCGGTGCGTGCACCTTTCTCGGAGGCGAGCTGCTGCGCCGGCTCGAGGAGGACCCCCGGTACGACAAGGTCCTCGCCCTCGACATCCGCCCCCCGGCGCTGTCGCCCGGCGGCAAGGTGGAGTTCGTCAAGCTCGACCTGACCCAGCCGACCGTCGACGGAGAGCTGGCCACCCTGCTCCACCGCCACGCCGTCGACACGGTGGTCCATGGTGCGTTCTTGTCGCATCCGACCCACGCGACCGAGTGGGCGCACGAGCTCGAGGACGTTGGCACGATGCACGTGCTGAACGCGTGCGCCGGGGTCGAGCCGCGGCGGCTCGTGATGGTCTCGACCACCCTGGTCTACGGGGCGCATCCGAAGAACCCCAACTTCCTGGTCGAGGAGTCCGACCTGCGCGGCCACCGCGACTCGCGGTTCGTCAACGACAAGGTCCGCGCCGAGAAGCAGGTTCAACGGTTCGCCAAGGAGCACCCCAACGTCGAGGTGTGCATCCTGCGGTTCGCGCCGATCCTCGGACCGACGATCTCGAACATGTACACGCGGTTCTTCAGCCGGCCGGTCGCGCCGGTCATGATGGGCCACGATCCGCTGATGCAGTTCGTGCACGAGCAGGACGCGGCGTGGGCGCTCCAGAAGGCGGTCGATTCGCACGCCACCGGCGCGTTCAACA
>JBQCJR010000135.1:0-10325 GCA_051952595.1 Kofleriaceae bacterium | reverse complement strand
CGGCGCGCTGGTCGGGCAACACGTCGCGCGGCTCACGCTCGAAGGCGATCGCGTGGTGGGCGAGGAGCGCCTGCTCGCCGGTCGCGCGCGGTTCCGAGACGTGCGGGTGGGCCCGGAGGGCGCGCTGTACCTGCTCACCGACGAGGACCACGGCGAGCTGCTGGCCCTGGTGCCGGCCGAGCGCCGCCCCGAGCAGGTCGGCGCGCCTTGATCGCGCTCACGCCTTGAGCACGATCTTCATCGCCTCGTCCTGCTTGTGCAGGAACATGTCGTACGCGCGCGCGGCGTCCTCGAGCTTCATGTGGTGCGACACCACGAAGCTCGGATCGATGTCGCCGCGCTCGATCCGGGCGAGCAGCGGCCGCAGGTAGCGCTGCACGTGGCACTGCCCGGTGCGCAGCGTGAGCGAGCGCTGCATCAGCGCGCCGAGCGGGAACTTGTCGACGAACCCGGCGTACACCCCGACGATCGAGACGATCCCGGCGCTGCGGCAGGCCAGGATCGCCTCGCGCACCGCGATCGGGCGGTCGAGCTCGAGCTTGGTCAGCTGCTTGGTGCGGTCGTACATGTACTGCGGGCCGTGGCTGTGCGCCTCCATGCCCACCGCGTCGATGCAGGCGTCGGGGCCGCGGCCGGCGGTGAGATCGTTCAGCGCCTCGAGCACGTGCGCGTGCTCGTAGTCGACGATGTCGGTCGCGCCGGCGCGCTCCTTGGCCCACTGCAGGCGGTACGGGAACCGATCGATGGCGATCACGCGCTCGGCGCCGAGCATGCGCGCGCAGGCGATCGCGAACTGGCCGACCGGCCCGCAGCCCCACACCGCGATCACCTTGTCGGGCCGGATCTCGCACATCTCCGCCGCCATGTAGCCGGTCGGCAGGATGTCGGAGAGGAACAGCGCCTGGTCATCGGTGAGGTGATCGGGGACCTTGATCGGCCCAACGTCGGCGAACGGCACGCGCACGTACTCGGCCTGACCGCCGGCGTAGCCACCGGTCATGTGCGAGTAGCCGAACATCCCGGCGGTGGGGTGCCCGAGCAGCTTCTCGGACAGCAGCGCGTTGGGGTTCGAGTTCTCGCAGCACGAGAAGTGCTGCGCCAGGCACTGCACGCACGAGCCACACGCGATCGGGAACGGCACGACCACGCGATCGCCGATCTCGAGGTCCTGGACGCCGCGCCCGAGCTCGACGACCTCGCCCATGAACTCGTGGCCGAGGATGTCGCCGCGCTCCATCGTCGGCACGAACCCGTTGTACAGGTGGAGGTCCGAGCCGCAGATCGTCGTCGACGTGACGCGCACGATCGCGTCGCGCGCGTTCAGGATCTGCGGATCGGGCACGTGCTCGACCCGCACCTCCTTCTTGCCCATCCAGCATGCCGCGCGCATGGCTAGGTCCCTCCCCTGGCGAGCGAAGGCCGCGCCGGGTGCATCCCGCGCGCCGCGGTGGCGTCCGAGCGGATCACCTCGCCGGTCTCGAGGATCTGCTTGAGCCGGAACAGGTTGGCCTCGCTCTGCGGGCCGGCGAACAGCTTCGAGATCGCGGCGCCGAGCACCGACTCGGGCGCGCCGACCTGGATCTCGACCCGCACCTCGGTGCCGCGCCGATCGAGCGTCGGCGTAAACGACACCGAGCCGCGCACCGGGATCTTGGCGCCCCGGACGGACCGCCACGCGAGCCGCTGGTCGGGGCGATCCTCGGTGATCTCGGCGTCCCACTCGGCGGTGCCACCGACGGGCAGCCGCACCACCCAGTGCGAGCGGCCGTGGCCGAGGTCGCGCACCGACTGGACGTTGGTCATGAACTGCGGCAGCCGCTCGAGGTCGCGCCAGAACGCGTAGACCTCCGCGACCGGGCGGTGGATCGTGATCGCGCGGATCACCGGATGCGCGATCACCCGCGCCGGCTCGCGCGCGCGCCGGCTGGCGACCACGTCGAGCGCGGTGACCCCGAGCACCGAGACGATCGCGCCGAGCAGCCGCCGGCCGTTGGTCCGCTTGACCCCGGCCGCCCAGCCGAGCAGCACCAGATCGATCAGGTCGCCGATCAGGCGCGACGTCACCGGCTCCGGCCGCTGCGGGCGGGCCAGGATGCCGACGCCGTGGGCGATCTCGCGGGCACCGACCGCGCGCATCGCGGTGGCGGTGCGGCCGCGCGCGTCGACTCCGATCATGCGCGCGATCGTGCGCGGGGCGGCCAGCTCGGCCAGCCCGAGCCCGAGGCTGAACCAGCCGAGCCCGCGCGCGAGCGCTGCGCCGTTCCCCGAGCGCGCGCTCGGCCCGCCACCGACGATCTCGGATCGGCGTTCCGTCGTGGATTGCATGTCCTCCTCCTCCAACTGGATGCCTGACGGAGCAGCAACGCGCGCGCCAGCGGCGCGGGTGGCCGCGCGGCGAGCGTCGTCGCGGGTCGAGCGCCCACCACCACAGCGCGCGTGCGCGCGGGCGGCCGAACGTATCGCGCCGCCGTCGGCCGCTGGCCGATCCTATCGCGGCGGTCGGCTCGGACCGGATGTTACGCCGGCCCCATGCGGAGCCTCGCGCTGGTCCTGTTCGCCGCTGCGGCCTGTGGTCCGAACAAGCCCGGCGAGCTGCCCGACGCGCCGCCCGTGACCATCGATGCGACCGGCGTCGACGCGCCGCCGCCGATCGACGCCGAGGAGATCGCGTCGGGCCCGGTGCATGTCGTGATCACCGCCGACAACGCGTACAGCTTCGGCTACGGCGACGCGAACGGGATCACCCACTTCACGCAGGGCCGGCGGGCGACCGTGGCGGGCCAGATCTTCAACTGCCCGATCGGCGAAGGGCCGGAGAGCTACGAGATCCCGGAGGGCGACGCGCCGATCGGCGCGTACCTGTACATCGTGACCTGGGACGACCTCTCGGTGACCCAGGGCGTGATCGGCCAGTTCGCGCGCGACACCGGCACCGTGCTCACCGGCGACACGCGGTTCGAGGTGTGCGCGACCGGCCTCAACTACGCGAGCGGGCCGGACGCCACGGTCGGTCCGAACCAGACGGTCATCAACGCCGAGATCGCGCGGTGCAACGCGGGCACCGGGGCGGACACCACGACGAGCAAGGGCTGGGTGAACGCCAACGGCTCGGTGACACCGGGCTCGATCGGCAAGCTCGCGGTCGGCGAGACCAACGAGGACGCCGGCGGCACGTTCCCGATCGTGTGTCAGCCCACGGCGACCACGGAGGGCGTCCTGCCGGCCGCGCAGTGGATGTGGTACGACCCGCTCGACGGTCAGAGCGGCGACGCGTTCCACTCGAACGGCACCAACCGGTTCAAGGCGTTCCTGATCTTCCGGCTCGCGGCCGACGCGATCATCAATTGATCCCAACCGCGCAGCGGTTGCCGGACGCGCAGCGGACGGGGCCGGGCGCAGCCCCGGCCGGAGCAATCCGAGCCCGGCGAGGCACTGACGACGACGCGCAGCGGCGGCCGGACGCGCAGCGGACGGGGTCGGGCGCAGCCCGGCCTAGTCAGTCCGAGCCGCCGGCGAGGAATTGATCAGCCGAGCGCGCGGGCGATCAGCTCGAGCGACCGCAGCCGGTCGTCGAGCGAGGGCACCAGCGACGACAGCATCAGCTCGGCGGCGCCGGTCTCGCGGGCGAGCGCGCGCAGCCCTTCGGCGACGTGCGCCGGATCGCCGATCACCGCGCCGAGCAGGAAGTCATCGACCGCGGCCTGCTCGACGGGCGAGAACGCGTACGCGATCGCGTCCTCGTAGCTGCGCAGCGGCTCGGGCTCGCCGGTGCGGGTCTTGGCGATCGCGACGCGGATCGGCGCGAGCAACCGCTGGGCGTCGGCCTCGCTCGGCCCGCACACCGTGGTCACCGCGAGCATCGGGTACGGCTCGGCGAGCATCTCCGAGGGCTGGAACCGCGCGCGGTACAGCGCGATCGCCTCGCGCGCCTGGCGCATCGCGAAGTGCCCTGCGAACGCGTACGGCACGCCGAGCTGCGCCGCGATCTGCGCGCCGGCGAGCGTCGAGCCGAGCATCCAGATCGACGAGATCCGGACGTCCGAGGGCATCGGCGTGATCTTCCGGTACGGATGGGTCGGCGGGAACTCGCCGCGCTCGAACGCGAGCAACTCGGCGAGCAGCTCGTTGACCTCGGCGTCCGATCGCCCGAGCGCGCTCGAGGTGAGCCGATCGGTGCCGGGCGCGCGGCCGAGCCCGAGGTCGATCCGCCCGGGGTACAGCGCCTCGAGCGTGCGGAACATCTCCACGACGTGCAGCGGGCTGTGGTTCGGCACCATGATGCCGCCCGCGCCGACCCGGATCCGCGAGGTCGCCGCGGCGACGTGTGCGATCAAGATCTCCGGCGCGGAGGTCGCGATGCTCGCCATGTTGTGGTGCTCGGCGAACCAGTAGCGGACGTAGCCCAGGCGATCGGCGGCCCGGGCGAGCGCGACCGAGTCGCGCACCGCGGCGCTCGGCGGCGTGCCGGCGCCGACGGGCGAGAGATCGAGGACGGACAGCGGCAGCTGCATGCGCGCAGCTTGGCCCGCCGCGGCGACGGCGTCGAGCTGTCGGGGTTCACGACAGGTCAGGGACGACCGGGAACGTCCGGAACCGGCGGCTCCGGGGGCTCCGGCGGATCGTCGTCGTCGTCGAACATCGGCAGCCGACCGAACGTGTGGGGATCGCACATCGCGATCCGCGCGATGAGCGTCCCGAACGGGGAGAAATCGAACGCGCCGGGCGCCTGCGCCTGCACCGTCGACGCGACCGCGTCGCGCACGTCGAGCAAGCACCGGATCCGCGCCCGCGTCTCGGAGGTCCGCGGCGAGACCGCACACGCGTTGTCGAACGCGCGGACCCACTGGCGGCGCATCTCGTCGAGCATCACGGTCCCACCCAGCGCCGTGCCATACGAGCTCGCGCGCACGAGCGCGTCTCGGCGCTCCTGCGACCACGCCGACGCGAACGCGCGCGTGCCTGGCATGCAGCCATCCGCGTCGATGCTGTTACCGCCGCCGCCGCCGCGGCTCCACACGAGCGCGCCGGCGCCCGCGCCCAGCGCGACGACCGCGAGGCCACCGAGCCACCACCGGCGCCGCCCGCCGCCCGGCGGTGTGGCCGGCGCCGCGAACGCCTGCTCGAGCGCGCGCAGCAGCGACGGCAGATCCGGCCACCGCGCCGCGGGCGAAGGATCGAGGCCACGCGCGAGCACCGCGCGGATCCGCGGCGGCAGCTCGGCCTCGAGCGCGGACACGCCGCCCCCGGCGGCCGCGCGCAGCTCGTCGAGGTTCGCGCCGCGGAACGGCCGCGTGCCGGTCAGCGCCTCCCACGCGGTGACGCAGAACGCGAACTGATCGCTGCGCGGATCGGGTGCGCGACCGACGAACTGCTCGGGCGCCATGTACGCCGGGGTGCCGATCATCACGCCGGTCTGGGTCAGCGGCGAGTCGAGCACCGAGTCCGGCGTGCGCCGCGGGTGGCTGCCCGAGGCGAGCTCGTCGGGCAGCGCGGCGACCGCGACCTGCTCGACGTCCGCGCCGTCCTCGATCTGGCCACGCGCGAGCCCGAAATCGGTGACGTAGACGTGGCCGTCGCGGCTGCGCAGCACGTTGTGAGGCTTGAAGTCGCGGTGCACCAGCCCGGCGGCGTGCGCGGCGGCGAGCCCGCGGCCGGCGGCGAGCAGCGCGTCGAGGATCTCGCCGCGCGGCGGGCGCGTGCGGAGCCATTCGTCCAGGTTGTCGCCGTCGACCAGCTCCATCGCGATGTAGTCGCGGTTCTGATCGGTGCCGACCTCGTACACGGTCAGCACGTTGGGGTGCTTGAGCCGCGCCATCGCGCGCGCTTCGCGGAGCAGCCGCGAGCGCAGCGTGGGCTCGTTGTTCGCGGCGTGCAGCAGCTTGAGCGCCACCGCGCGCTCGAGGTCCGGATCGAACGCGGCCCACACGATCCCCATCCCGCCGCTGCCGATCACGCGATCGAGGCGGTACTTGCCGAGCGCCTGCCCCTGCGTGGCGCTCGAGGCCGGCCGCGCGGGCTCTGCCGCGGTGGCGGCCGACGGGTCGACGGTCATCGGCACCGAGGATAACTCGCGCGCGCGCCCGGAGCGAAGCGCGCGGCGTTTGACATTGCCGCGCCGGGATGCCATTGGTGTGGGCGAGCGGTGCCCCCACTGCTCGATGATGGAGCGCTAGTCGAGATCGAGAGTCCTGCGCGCCCCCGGCCACCCGAGCCGGTCGTCAGGCGTGCGTCCTCCCACTCCGATCCGCGATCGTCCGCGCCAGCCTCGCTGCGCCCGGCGATCGCCTGCGAGGCTCCATGCGCTCCATCGTGCTCGACCGCGTCTCGTTCGCCTATGACGGCGGCGACGACATTTTCCAGGACATCTCCCTGTCGTTCACCGAAGGGTGGACGGCGATCGTCGGCGACAACGGCGCCGGCAAGTCCACCCTGCTGCGGCTGGTCGCCGGCGAGCTCGCGCCGACCAGCGGCACGATCCGGCGCACCTCGATCGCCGCGATCACCGTGGTCGACCAGCGCGTCGACGCGCGCGATCCCTCGATCGACGCGCTCGCCGAGCGCAGCGATCGCGCGGCCGCGCGCTGGCGATCGCGGCTCGCCCTCGATCCGGGCGAGCTCGCGCGGTGGCCGACCCTGTCGCCCGGCGAGCGCAAGCGCTGGCAACTCGCCGCCGCGCTGTCGCTCGATCCGGATCTGCTGATCGTCGACGAGCCGAGCAACCACCTCGACGCCGAGGCGCTCGCCAGCTGCCTCGACGCGCTCGCCGGGTTCGGCGGCGTCGGCCTGGTGGTCTCGCACGACCGCGCGCTGCTCGATCAGCTGCCCGGCGAGACCGTGCGGCTGCACGCCGGCGAGGCGCGCGCGTGGCCGGGCGCGTACAGCGAGGCGCGCGCGGCGTGGCTGGCCGAGGCCGAGGCGGCGCGCACGCGGCGCGCCCAGCTCTCGAGCGAGCGCAAGCGAGTCGAGCGGATGGTCAGCGATGCGCGGCGCCGCGAGCAGGCCGCGTCGCGCGGGGCCGGCTCGGGCGCACGCATGCGCTCGAAGTACGACTCCGACGCGCGCTCGATGGCGGTCACGAACGTCGCCGCCTGGGCGGCCAAATCGGCGGGCCGCGCGGTCGACCGGCTGCACACCCGCGCCGAGGCCGCGCGCGACGCCGAGGCGGAGGTCCAGGTCGAGCGGGTGCGCGGCGCGGCGCTCGCGATCGGCTGGGAGCCGGCGCCGCGGCGCTGGTTGATCCGGCTCGACGGGGTCGACCTGCGCGCCGGCGATCGCACGATCGCGCGCGACGTCCGGCTCGCGATCGCCCGCGACCAGCGCACCTGGCTGCGCGGGCCGAACGGCGCCGGCAAGACCACGCTCATCTCGGCGCTGATCCGCGCGTCGACGCTCGATCCGGAGCGCGTGCTGGTGCTGCCGCAGGATCTGCCGGCCGATGCCGGCGGCGAGCTCGCGCGCGCGATCCGGGGGCTCGATCGGCAGACCCGCGGCCGGCTCGGCCAGCTCGCCGATGCGCTCGGCATCGACCCGGATCGCGCGGTGCGCTCGGAGGTGCCTTCGCCGGGCGAGGTCCGCAAGCTGATGCTCGCGCTCGGGCTCACCCGGCGGCCGTGGCTGGTGATCCTCGACGAGCCGACCAACCACCTCGACCTGCCTTCGATCGAGCGGATCGAGGCGGCGCTGTCGGAATATCCAGGAGCGCTGATCCTGGTGACGCACGATGCGGCGCTGGCGCGCAGGTTGTGTACGTCCCGTTACTCGTTCGAGCGAGATCGACTGCAATTCGATCCCGGCATGGATTTGAGCGGCGCCGCAGACGAGCCCTCGGGGCCGATGTCGGCTAGCCTGTCAGACCCTCCCCCGGAGCCTGCCGATGAGTAACCGAAAAGCGACTTTTGCGAAGCGCCAGCGCGAGACCGACCTGAAGGATCATGCGAAGGCGAAGGAGGAGCGCCGCGCGAACCGGCGCAGCCAGCCCCGCACCAGCAAGGGGCCCGAGATCGCGTGGGACGAGGCGGTCAACGTGTCGATCACCCCGTACGGCGAGGGCCCCGCGCCGGCGCCGCCGGGCGTCGACGTGCCGCCGAACCCGAACGCCGCCTCCGCCGCGCCGGGCACCGACGACGCGGACGGCGAGTCCTCGGACGATCCGTCCTCGACCGACGAGACCTAGCAGGCGTGTCCCTGGCGCGCTCCGGGCTCTGACCCTTCGCCGCGCCACGCCGGATCGCTATCACGAGGCATGACTTCGATCCGTGCGTTGACCGAGGCCGACCTCCCGGCCGCGGTCCGCTTGCTCTCCGAGGCCGGGCTCGCCGGCGCGACCACCCACCTCGCCCGCTATCTGCAGTGGCAGCCGGACGGCGCGTGGGCGCTCGCGATCGATGGCGCGCTGCTCGGCACCGTGTCGCTGCTCCGCTACGGCCCGGTGGGCTTCGTCGGCTGCATGGCGGTCGATGCGTCGGTCCAGGGCCGCGGGTTCGGCCGCGCCCTGCTCGAGCACGCCCACGACGCCGGCCGCCGCGCCGGGGTCGCCACGTTCCTGCTCGAGGCGACGCCGGTCGGCGAGCGGCTGTACCGCCGGCTCGGCTACGTGGTCGAGCACGAGACGGGGGTGGTGATGCGCGCGCGGACCCTGGCTCCCGGCTCGCTCGGCGCCGCGATCGCCGAAGCGGATCGCGAAGGCGCGCTCGCGCTGGATCGCGGCGCCACCGGCAGCCGGCGCGACGTCATGATCCGCGACCTGCTCGCGACCAACCGCGGCGCGGTGGTGCGCGACGGCGCCGGCGTGGCGGCCTATGGCCTGATCGACGGCGAGCGGCTCGGCCCGGTGATCGCGCGCGACCCGGGCGCCGGGCGCGCGGTGATCGATCAGCTCGCCCCGGCGTGTATCGTCGCGGCGGTGCCGCGGTCCCACGAGCACGCGATGGCCGCGCTCGCCGCCCACGGCTTCTCCGAGCACCGCCCGCTGTCCCGAATGCGCCTCGGCCCACCGGTCGAAGCGCGCGCCGAGTGGCTGTGGGCGCTGGCCACGCCCGGCGTGGGCTAACGGCCGCCGGCCGCCTTGACCGCGCGGCGACGCGGCGGGACGGTAGTGCCATGGCGGTCGGAGCGTTGTTGAAGGATGGCTATCGGGTCGGGCTGGCGGTGGTCCGCGTGCTCGGCGACTCGACGAAGACCCACGAGATCCACCGGGTCGAGGAGATCACCGGGCGGCCGCGCTACCGCGCGGTGCTCGCCGAGCTGTGCGCGACCCCGGAGGGCCAGCGGCTGCTGCTCGAGCGCCCGGAGCTGTGCTCGGCGCAGACCGACTACGATCGGCTGCGCCGGCTGCCCGCGAGCACGCTCGGCGGCGCGTACGTCCGCCACCTCGACGACAACCGGCTCTCCGCCGACTACCAGGCGGCCGCGACCCGGCACATCGAGGATCCGGACATGGCGTACCTGATGCGCCGGTTCCGCCAGACCCACGACGTGTGGCACGCCCTGCTCGGGATCGGGGTCGCCGGGCACGAGGAGGTGCTGGTCCACTGGTTCTCGTACGGCCAGCTCCGGCTGCCGGTCTCGGCGCTGATCATGGCGTTCGGCTCGCTCAAGCATCTGGTGCTCGAGCGGCGGTGGAACGAGCTCCGCCACTCGACGCGCGAGGCATACCGCGCCGGCCGCGCCGCGGCTCCGCTGCTCGGGGTGTACTGGGAAGATCTCTGGGACCTGCCGCTCGACGAAGTGCGCGCGCGCTATGGCGTCGTGCCGCTGGATCGCTCACGGTTCGACTGACGTGGGACGCAAGCGACCCGAGCGCACGGCGCGCCGAGCCCAGGAGCGCGCCGCACGCCAGCTGGTGCGCGACCGCGAGCGGCTCGCCGCGCTCGAGGTCGGCGGCTCGCGCGAGCGCCCGATCCCGGTCGATTCGGCGGCGGTGGTCGAGGTCCGCGTGCGCTCGCTGGCGTGCCCGCAGTGCGGCGGCGAGTACCGGCTGCGCGATCACCGCGCGCCCGCCTCCGGGCTGCGCCAGGTCACCGTCGCGTGCACGATGTGTGGCGTCGCGCGCGACCTGTGGTTCCGCCTGGTCTCGAGCGAGCCGAATTAGAAGCAGCCGCGAAGCGGCTGCCGGGCGCGCGCTCAGCCGAGGAAGGCCCGCAGGTCGAACCCGACGTCCTCGACGCGGTCCTCGAGCCCCGCGCCGCTCCGGAACGAGCGCGCATCGCCACACGCCTGGCACAGCCGGATCTGCCGGCCGCCGACCCGCCCGGCGATCACGTAGATCAACACCGCGTGCTCCTGGCACGCCGGGCAGTCGTGGAGGAACATGTCGTCCCTTCGGA
>JBQCJR010000134.1:0-3615 GCA_051952595.1 Kofleriaceae bacterium | reverse complement strand
ATCAACCGAGGTCGGCGCATCATGTCTGAGCCAAACCGCCATCGCATTGATCCTATTTCGGACGCGGTGCACTAGTCGCGGAAGATCTGCCCGCCTCGCTGCCGGCGCCGCTCGAGCTCGCCGTAGTCGATGACCGCGCGCTGGGTCTCCGGGTCTCGCTGGACGAGCCCCTCGGCGAGCAGCGCCTCGACCGCGACCAGCGGCGCGCCCGCGGGTCGCGTCCAGTCGCCGTCTCGATCGTAGACCGCGGCGCGAGCGCTCACGCGAGCATGGACCGCCAGCTGCGGGTTGTCGTAGATGCGACACGAGAGCTGGCTCGCCGCCACCAGGCCACCATTGCCCAGGCCCAGCACGATCTCGGCGTCGATCTCGCCGAGGACAACGACGTTGCCGAGGCAGCGGAGGCCGTGCGCCACGAGATCGCCGGCCACGACCACGGTGCAGCCGTCATAGACGTGGAGCCAGCCGTCGACCGCAAGCGTTCCGCCGACGATCAGCAGCTCCGCCGCCGTCAGCGACCCGGAGACCTCGGCGCGCCCGGGCCAGATGACCACGGTGCTCTCGGCGTCTTCGTCGGGATCGCGCCGCGACTTCGAGCCATCGCGCGACGCCAGCGCGATCCACTGCGGGGCGCACGGTGGGCAATCGTCCTCGAGCACCGCCGCGAGGTCGCCCTCGTCGCCGAGCTGCGCGGCCACCTCGCCCGGGGGCGTGCGCGACCACAGGTAGACGAACGGCTCGACGAGGTCCCACCGGAAGCCGTCGATCGTGGCGCGCTCCCGGGCCAGCTCGTCGAGTGCTCTCAAGCGAGGGACCACGGCGCGAACGTCCCGGACGTCGATGGGCATCGCGCGGAGACTAGCATCGCCTAGATTCATCCTTGGATCTGAATCGCGTGGCGTGTCGTGTCCCCGGATAGCCCCCAGGACCGGCTCGCCGCCGGGCGGGTCCACGGCGCCTTCTCGCCCTGCGCGAGCGCGTCCCGCGCCGTCCCGCCCCGCGCGCCCGCGCTGCGGGCATCGCGCGCGCGTAAGGATCGCGTAGACAACGGCGCGGGCCACCGTGACAATCACGCCGAATGGGCGCCACGCCGGGTGGAGAGATCACCGCGTTGCTGGTGCGCGTGCGCGAGGGCGACAGCGCGGCGCGCGACGCGCTGTTCCCGGCGGTCTATCGCGACCTCGAGCTGATCGCGAACGCCCACCTGCGGAACGGCGGCGGCTCGATCGAGCCTCGCGGGCTGGTCCACGAGCTGTACCTCCGCCTCGCGTCGTCGAGCCTCGACGCGCGCGACCGCAAGCACTTCTTTGCGACCGCCGCGCTCGCGATGCGCCAGATCCTCGTCGATCGCGCGCGCCGGCGCCACGCCAACAAGCGCGGCGGCCACGCCGTCCGCGTGACGCTCTCCGGGCTGCACGACGAGCAGGCCGGGCTCGATCTGCTCGCCGTCGACCAGGCGCTGCGGCGGCTCGAGGACCTCAGCGAGCGGCAGGCGCGGATCGTCGAGCTGCGCTGCCTGGTCGGGCTCACCGCCGGCGAGACCGCCGCCACCCTCGGCGTCTCGGAGCGCACGATCCACGCCGAGTGGCGGCTCGCGCGCGCCTGGCTCACGCGCGAGCTCGGCGCCGCATGAGCGACCACGAGCGGTTGACCGAGCTGTTCGGCGAGGCCATCGAGCTCGATCCCACCGCTCGCGCGCAGCTCATCGCGCGCGTCCGCGCCAGCGACGCCGCGCTCGCCGCCGAGCTCGTCGCGCTGCTCGACGCCGATGCCGCGGCGCCCCCCGCGCTGCGCACCGGCGGGCTGTTGCCCACCGAGCTCGACACCGTGCGCGATCGGCCCCAGCGCACCGGGCCGCCCGTGCGGCTCTCGATCCCCGGCTACCGCATCGAGGGGCTGCTCGGCGAGGGCGGGATGGGCGCCGTGTACGCCGGCGAGCAGGAGTCGCCGCAGCGGCGGGTGGCGATCAAGGTCCTGCACGTCGCCACCGGGCCTGCGCTCGCGCGGTTCTGGACCGAGGCCGCGATCATGGCGCGCCTCGATCACCCGGGCATCGCGCGCGTGCTCGAGTCCGGCGAGTCGGGCGGCCATCCCTTCATCGTGATGGAGCGCGTCGAGGGCATGACCCTCGACGATCACGTCGCCGAGACCCGACCGCCGCTGCACCAGCGGCTCGAGCTGTTCGCCGCGGTGTGTGATGCCGTGCACCACGCCCACCTCAACGGCGTGATCCACCGCGACCTCAAGCCCTCGAACGTCATGGTGCGCGGCGATGGCCGGATCGCCGTGCTCGATTTCGGGATCGCGCGCACCGCGACGCTCGATGGCTCCAGCTCCGGCGAGACCCGCGCCGGCGAGCTGATCGGCACGCCGCTCTACATGAGCCCCGAGCAGGCGCGGCTGCGGCCCGACGAGGTCGACGCGCGCTCCGACGTCTACAGCCTCGGCGTCACGCTGTACGTGCTGGTCGCCGGCGACCTGCCGTACCCCGTGCGCGACCTGCCGCTGCCGGCGCTCAGCCTGATGATCTGCGAGGAGCCGCCGCGATCGCTGCGCGCGCTCGGCTTCGAGCGCGATCTCGACGCGATCGCCGGCAAGGCGCTCGCCAAGGATCCGCGGGATCGCTACCAGTCCGCCGCCGCGCTCGCCGACGATCTGCGGCGCTACCTCGAAGGGCGCACCGTCTCGGTCCGCACGCCCGGCACGCTCGAGCAGCTGCGGCGGTTCGCGCGGCGGAGGCCCGCGAGCGCCGCGGCGATCGCCGGTGGCGTCGCGATCGCGCTGGTGTTCGCGATCGTGGTGACCCGGCTGTGGCTCGCCGCCGTGCAGGCCGAGCACGCGGCCGGCGAGGCGAGGGCGCGTGCCGAGGCCGCGCGCGACGCGCTCGCGGCGCGCACCGCCGATCTGACGCTCCAGCAGGCGCGCGCGGTGGTCGCCCGCGATCCCACGCGCGCGCTCGCCCTGCTCGACGAGCTGCGCGGCTCCGGGCTGGTCGGCGGCGCGGAGGTCTCGCCGTGGGCGATCGAGGTCATCGCCACCGAGGCGCGCGGGCGCGGCGTCGCCTCGCACGTGCTGCGCGGCCACCACGACGAGGTCCACTGGGTCGAGCAGGTTCCCGGCGATCGCGGCGTGCTCACCGCGAGCTACGACGGCACGGTGCAGCTGTGGCAGGCGCCGTTCGCCGCGTCGCGGACGATCTTCCGCGCGGCGCGCGGCCGGATCCACACCGCGCGGCCGTCGCCCGATGGCGCGCGGTTCGCGATCGGCGGCGACGACGGCGCGCTGCACGTCGTCGATCCGGCGGGCACCCACGCGCTCGCCGGGCACACCGTCGATGTCGAGCTCGTGGTGTGGTCGCAGGACGGTGCGTGGCTGGTGACCGGCGACGACAGCGGCGCGGTGTTCGCGTGGCCGCGCGGCGCGGCGCCGGGGCGGCGGCTCGAGGGGCCGGCCGAGGCCATCGAGAGCCTCGCGTTCTCGATCGACGGCGGCGCGGTGATCGCCGGCGAACGTGAGGTCGGCGGGCGTCCGCTGGCCTTGCCGATGGTCGACGTGCACACAGTGGGCGCGGGCGGCGGCAGCATCGCGTGGCTCGACGCAGGCGGTGCGCTGCGC
>JBQCJR010000133.1:0-6027 GCA_051952595.1 Kofleriaceae bacterium | reverse complement strand
TTCCTATCTTCCCGGGGCGGGGGTGCGGCCGGCCCGTCGCCGCCGCGCGCGCGGCACCGCGATGCTGGTGCTGCTGATCGTGCTGGTCGGGCTGGGCACGATCGCCGGCCTGACCGTGATCACCGTGCAGGGTGGCTCGGCCACGACCTCCACCCAGCGGTTCGACGCGATGGCGCTGTACGCCGCCGAGAGCGGCGCCGCGGTGACCATGAGCTTCCTGCGCGACCACGTGCATCCGTCCGGCCTGTTCAGCGCGTTCGTCAGCCCGAGCAACAGCGCGCCGCAATCGCCGGCGGCGATCCCCGGCAACGGCGTGCCCTCGGGCGCGGCGGGCAACCTGCTGTCGAACGACCAGCGCGGCTGGTACTCGGTGCTGCTGCTCAACAACCGCGCCGACGACGGCTACGCGACCGGCGTCGACAGCGACGGCATCTTGATCATCCGGGTGACCGGCCACGGCCCGAACGGCGCGGTCTCGGAGCTCGAGTGGGAGGTGCGCACGAGTGGAACAGCCGGCGCGCCGCTGACCCTGGTCGGCTGGCGCGAAGTGCTGTGAGCCAGCGCGCACCGGCGCCTCCGAACCGCTCCGATCCGCCGCCGCCGCGACTTGGCCGCCGCGAGCAGCGGCGTATTCTCCGCCGACCATGACGACACCCGTGTTGCCGCAGCGAGCCCGCGTGGTCGTGATCGGCGGAGGCATCATCGGCTCCTCGGTCGCCTATCACCTCGCCCACATGGGCTGGAGGGACGTGGTGTTGCTCGAGCGCGATCGGCTGACCTCGGGCACCACGTGGCACGCCGCCGGCCTCATGGTCACGTTTGGCTCCACCTCCGAGACCTCGACCGAGATGCGCAAGTACACGCGCGATCTGTACGGCCGGCTCGAGGCGGAGACCGGCCAGTCCACCGGGTTCAAGCCGGTCGGCTTCATCGAGGTCGCGAGCGAGCCCGACCGGCTCGAGGAGTACCGCCGGGTCGCCTCGTTCAACCGCCACTGCGGCGTCGACGTCCACGAGATCTCGCCCGCCCAGGTCCAGGATCTGTTCCCGCTCGCGCGCACCAGCGACCTGCTCGCCGGGTTCTACGTCGAGGGTGATGGCCGCGCGGATCCGGTCGGCGCAACGATGGCGCTCGCCAAGGGCGCCCGCGCCCAGGGCGCCACGATCATCGAGCAGTGCCCGGTGATCGGCATCACCAAGCACCGCGGCGCGGTCACCGGCGTGCGCACGCCGTACGGCGACATCGAGGCCGAGTACGTCGTCAACTGCGCCGGGATGTGGGCGCGCCAGCTCGGCGCCGCGTGTGGCGTCAACATCCCGCTGCAGGCCGCCGAGCACTACTACCTGATCACCGAGCGCATCCCCGAGCTCGGCGCACACTGGCCGGTGCTCGAGGATCCCGGGTCGTACGGCTACTTCCGCGAGGAGGTCGGCGGCCTGATGATCGGGCTGTTCGAGCCGATCTGCGCGCCGTGGAACGTGCGTGCGATCCCCGATGACTTCTCGTTCGGCGAGATCCAGCCGGACTGGGAGCGCATGGGGCCGTACGTGGAGACCGCGATGCAGCGGATCCCGATCTCGATGAACGTCGGGGTCAAGAAGTTCTTCTGCGGCCCCGAGAGCTTCACGCCGGATCTCCAGCCGGTGGTCGGCGAGGCGCCGGAGCTGCGCAACTACTTCGTCGCGGCGGGGCTCAACTCGATCGGCATCCTGACCGGCGGCGGGCTCGGCCGCGTGCTCGCGCACTGGATCATCCACGGCCGCCCGGACGTCGATGTCACCGCGATGAACATCGACCGGCTGCACGTGTACCAGTCGAACCCGGAGTACCGCCGGACCCGCACCGTCGAGTCGCTCGGCATGGTCTACAAGTGCCACTACCCGACGTACACGATGCAGACCGCGCGCGGCGCCAAGCGCTCGCCGATCCACGACCGGCTGGCCGCGCGCGGCGCGTACTTCAAGGACGTGAGCGGCTGGGAGGGCGCCGACTGGTACGCGCCCGCCGGCGTGCAGCCGGTGGTCGACAAGCTGTCGTGGGGGCGCCAGAACTGGTTCCCGTACTGGGAGGCCGAGCACCACGCGGCGCGTGAGGGCGTGATCGCGATGGACATGTCGTTCATGGCCAAGTTCCTCGTCGAGGGACGCGACGCCGGCCGCGTGCTCGAGCACATCTCCGCCAACCGCGTCGACGGGCCGGCCGGCCTCATCACGTACACCCAGTGGCTCGACGAGGCCGGCAAGCTCCAGGCTGATCTCACGGTGGCCAAGCTCGACGACGATCGCTACTGGGTCGTCGCGTCGGACACCGCGCACCGCCACGTGGCGACCTGGATGCGCCGCCACGCCGGCGACGCCCACGCGTTCGTCGCCGACATGACCTCGGCGTACGGCCAGCTCAACGTGCAGGGCCCGCGCTCGCGCGAGCTGCTGCAATCGCTGACCACCGCGGACCTGTCCGCCGAGGCGTTCCCGTACCGCGCGGCGCGCGAGATCGATCTCGGGTTCGCGCGCGTGTTGTGTATCCGGATCACGTACCTCGGCGAGCTCGGCTACGAGCTGTACATCCCCGCCGAGCAGACCGTGCACGTCTACGACCGGATCGTCGAGGCCGGCGCGCGGCTGGGCCTGGTTCACGCCGGGCTCAAGGCGCTCGCCAGCCTGCGGATGGAGAAGGGCTACCGCGACTACGGCCATGACATCGATAACACCGACACGGTGCTCGAGGCCGGCCTCGGCTTCGCCGTGGATCTGAAGAAGCCCGGCGGCTTCCTCGGCAAGGAAGCCGTGCTGGCGCAGAAGGCGGCCGGCCCGCTGCGCAAGCGGCTGCTCCAGATCCTGGTCAAGGATCCCGAGCCGATGCTGTTCCACGCCGAGATCGTCCACCGCAGCGGCAAGCCGGTCGGCTACATCCGCGCGGCGTCGTACGGCCACACCCTCGGCGGCGCGGTGGGCCTCGCGATGATCGAGTCCGGCGACGCGCCGCTCGACCAGGCGTGGATCGACGCCGGCACCTGGGAGGTCGATATCGCCGGCCGGCGCTACCCGGCGATCGCGTCGCTGCGCCCGCTCTACGATCCGACCAACTCCCGCGTGAAGTAGGGAAGCGGGCCCGGCGCGGATCGGTCGCCGCTTGACAGATGAATCGCGCGCGATTAAATCTCAAGCAATCAAAAGGAGCGCACCGATGAGCCAGATCGCCCTCGAGAAGGTCCTCTACACCACCGCCGCCACCGCCACTGGAGGCCGCGACGGCCGGGTCGCCACCGACGACGGCCTGCTCGACGTCACGGTCGTCCCGCCGAAGGCGCTCGGCGGCAGCGGGGCCGGGACCAACCCGGAGCAGCTGTTCGCGGCCGGCTACGCGGCGTGCTTCGGCAGCGCGGTCGCACACGTGGCGCGGATGCAGAAGCTGGTGACCGGCCCGGTGTCGATCACCGCGAAGGTCTCGCTCGGCCCGGCGGGCCGCGGGTTCGGGCTCGCGGTCGAGCTGATCGCCGCGATCCCGGAGCTGCCGCGCGATCAGGCCGAGGCGCTGGTCCGCACCGCACACGAGGTGTGCCCGTACTCCAACGCGACCCGCGGCAATATCGCGGTCGACGTGCGGCTGGCCTGACATGAAGCGGTCGGCCGGCCTGCTCGCGCTCGACCAGCAGCTGTGCTTCGCGCTGTACTCGGCGTCGCGCGCGGTGATCCGCGCGTACGCCCCGCTGCTCGCCCCGCTCGGGCTGACCTATCCGCAGTACCTGGTGATGCTCGTGCTGTGGGAGCAGGACGACCTCGCGGTCAAGCAGCTCGGCGCGCGGCTGGCGCTCGACTCGGCGACGCTCACGCCGCTGCTCAAGCGGCTCGAGCACCAGGGGATCGTCGAGCGCCGCCGGTCTACCGACGACGAGCGGGTGGTCAAGATCCGGCTGACCGCGCGCGGCAAGGCGCTCGAGGCCAAGGCGCGCGGCGTGCCGGTCGCGCTCGCGTGCCGCGCCGGGTTCGATCTCGGCGAGTCGCGCTCGGTCGCGCAGCTCGCGCTCCTGCGCGACGAGCTGACCTCGATCGTGCGCACGCTCGAACATGCCGAGGACCCGGCAAGGTGATCCTCTCCGGCGGCTCGCGTTGACCCGCGTGGCCGGCCGCGGGATCGTCGTTCGATGACCCGGCGCGACCCGCCCGAGCTCGACCTGGTGGCGATCGCTCGCCGCGTGCTCCGCGACCACGGCTTCGCGCCGGACCCGCCGCCCGAGCTCGAGTCGTCGATGCGCACCGGCGATCCGTTCGAGGGCGCGCGCGATCTACGCCACCTGCCGTGGTCGTCGATCGACAACGCCGAGTCGCGCGATCTCGATCAGATCGTGGTCGCCGAGCCGGTCGGCGATGCGATCCGGCTGTGGGTCGGGATCTCCGATGTGGACGCGTACGCGCCGCGCGATTCGCCGATCGATCGGTTCGCCGCGCTCAACACCGCGTCGCTGTACACCGGCGCGCGCGTGTTCCCGATGCTGCCCGAGGCGCTGTCGACCGATCGCACGTCGCTGCTCGAGGGCGAGGAGCGGCCGGCGGTGGTCACCGAGCTGGTGGTCGACGAGGACGGCGCGATCGACGAGGACCGGATTCGGGTGTACGGCGCGCGCGTGGTCAACCGCGCCCGGCTGGTCTACGAGCACGTGGGCGCGTGGCTCGACGGCGCGCCGGGCGCCGAGCCACCGCCCTCGTCGACGTTCGCCGCGCAGCTCCGGCTCCAGGAGCTCGCGGCGCAGCGGCTGCGCGGCCGGCGGTTCGAGCGCGGCGCGCTCGAGCTGGAGACGATCGAGGCGCGCCCGGTCTCGCGCGGCGGCCGGGTGGTCGATCTCGAGCTCGCTCGCAAGAACCGCGCCCGCGAGCTCGTCGAGGACACGATGATCGCGGCGAACAGCGCGACCGCGCGGTTCCTCGAGCTGCGTGGGATGTCGTCGATCCGGCGGATCGTGACCCGGCCGCGGCGGTGGGACCGGATCGCCGGGCTCGCGCGCGCGCACGGCTGGGAGCTGCCGGCGGAGCCGAGCGCACGCGCGCTGTCCGAGTTCCTGATCGCGCGGCGGCGCGCCGAGCCGGAGCGATTCGTCGATCTCTCGCTCTCGATTGTCAAGCTGCTTGGCCCGGGCGCGTACGCCGTCCAGCGCGCGAGCGATCCCGACTACGGCCACTTCGGCCTGGCCGTCGACGACTACATGCACTCCACCGCGCCGAACCGGCGCTACCCGGACCTGATCACCCAGCGCCAGCTCAAGGCCGCGGTGTGGGATGCGCCTTCGCCGTACAGCGACGACGAGCTGGTCGCGGTGGCGGCCCATTGCACCGAGCGGGAGAACGCCGCGCGGATCGTGGAGCGCACGATGCGCAAGATCGCCGCGGCGGTTTTGCTCGCGCCGCGGATCGGGGAGATCTTCCACGGCGTGGTCACCGGGGTCGCCGAGAAGGGCACGTTCGTGCGGATCTCTCGGCCCGCCGCCGAGGGCCGGATCGTGGAGGGCGAGGGCGGGCTCGACGTCGGAGATCGGGTGCGCGTGCGCCTGGTCGACACCGACGCCGAGCGTGGCTTCATCGATTTCGCCGCGCTCCCGGGATCCCGCGACGATCGCTGATCACCGAGGCCAGCATTCGGCCAAACAGGCTCGACAACGCCGGCGATCCAGGCCATGAAGTGCGCTGGCGAGCGCCGGGCTGATCATAGGTTTTCGTCATCGTGTCGAAGCCCAATCCGTCGAACGCCAAACTATAGGAGCTACGATGTCTGAAGGTACGATCAAGCGGTTGACCGACAAGGGTTTTGGGTTCATCTCGAACGAGTCGGGGACCGACCTGTTCTTCCACATGTCCGCCCTCGAGGGCGTGCGCTACGAGGATCTGCGCGAGGGTCAGAAGGTGTCGTACGTCGAGGGACGCGGCCCCAAGGGTCCGCGCGCCGAGAACGTCCGCCCGCTGTAGTGCTCAGCCCGGCGTGTTATCGGAGATCTTAGAGATATCCGAGATCGCCCCGCAGCGATCGCGCAAGCCA
>JBQCJR010000132.1:0-3892 GCA_051952595.1 Kofleriaceae bacterium | reverse complement strand
GGATCGCGGTCGCGAGCGCGCCGACGGGGATCGCGGCCCACACCGCGAGCGCGGGCACGTGGAGCAGCTGCACGTACGCGGTCCCGCACACCGCGACGAAGCCGAAGAAGATCATCACGAACACGTCGCCGAGCCCGTGGTAGCCGAGCGGCCACGGGCCGCCGGTGTACGCGATGCCGGACAGGATCGACGCGACGCCGATCGCGGCGACAGGCCAGCCGGCGACCTGCAGCAGGTACAGCCCGAACGCCGAGGCGAGCGCGAACGCGCCGATCATCGCGCGCTTCATCGCGCCGGCGGAGATCAGCCCGGCGGACACCGCTCGGACCGGACCGATCCGGTCGGGACCGTCGGCGCCGCGCTCGGCGTCGAACACGTCGTTCGCGAAGTTGGTCGCGATCTGGATCGCGAGCGCGCCGGCGAGCGCGGCGAGCGCGGGGCCCCACGCGACGGTGCCGACCGCGGCGACGCACGCGGTCCCCACGGCGACCGGCACCGCGGCGGCGGGCAACGTGCGCGGGCGCGCGGCGGCGAGCCACAGCGCGGTGCGCGACGGAGTCGAACGAGCGGTCATGGCAGCGCCGCGGGCCTCACGGGTAGCGCTTGAACTTCGAGAAGTCGGGCGGGCGCTTCTCGAGGAACGCCTCCTTGCCCTCGCGACCCTCGTCGGTGGTGTAGTACATGAGCGTCGCCGAGCCGGCGAACGCCATCATGCCGGCCTGGCCGTCGCAGTCGGCGTTCATCGCCATCTTGAGGAAGCGCAGCGCGGTCGGCGAGTGCTGGAGCATCTCGCGACACCACTGGATCGTCGTCGCCTCGAGCTCGGCGACCGGGACGACGGTGTTGACGAGCCCCATGTCGAGCGCCTGCTGCGCGTCGTACTGGCGGCACAGGTACCAGATCTCGCGCGCCTTCTTCTGGCCCACGATCCGCGCCATGTACGAGCTGCCGAACCCGGCGTCGAAGCTGCCGACCCGCGGGCCGGTCTGGCCGAACCGCGCGTTGTCCGCCGCGATCGTCAGATCGCACACCATGTGCAGCACGTGGCCGCCGCCGACGGCGTAGCCGGCGACCATCGCGACCACCGGCTTGGGCAGGTAGCGGATCCGCATCTGGAGGTCGAGCACGTTGAGCCGCGGCACGCCATCGGTGCCGACGTAGCCGCCGGTGCCACGCACGCGTTGATCGCCACCCGAGCAGAACGCCTCGGTGCCGGCGCCGGTCAGGATCACCACGCCGACCGTCTCGTCGTCGCGGATGTCGTCGAACGCGCGGATCATCTCGGTGACGGTGCGCGGCCGGAACGCGTTGCGGACCTCGGGGCGGTTGATCGTGACCTTCGCGATGCCGTCCGGAGACGTCTCGTAGATGATGTCCTCGTAGCATTCGTGGCGGGTCCAGGTGATCTCGGTCATGGGGCGCTCCTGGGGGTGCGGGATGGTGGGGCGGAGAGAGAAGCTCGCGCGAGCGCGGCGCGCCGCACGTCGCGTGCGCCGGACGGCGAGACCGGGGCGTGGATCACGGTGGCGCCGGGCGTGGCGAGCGCGTGGGCGATCGCGCGGGCGGCGGCGGCGGGCGACGCGGCGGTCACCGCGTGGGCGCCGAGGGCGATCGCGACGGCGGTCGGATCGACGCCGGGCGTGGTCACCCAGTGCTCGTCGAACGCGGCGCCGAGCTCGGCGCGCGCGACCGGCAGCCCTGAGAAGATCTGGCCGCCGCCGTTGTCGATCACCAGGATCGCGAGCGGCGCGCTCGCGCAGCGCGCGGCGAGCAGGCCACCGAGGTCGTGCGCGAAGCTGACGTCGCCGAGCACCAGCAGCACCGGGTTCCCGGCGCGCGTCGCGCCCGCGGCGGAGGCGATCAGACCGTCGATCCCGGCCGCGCCGCGCTGCGAGAGCACGGGGCGCCACGGGCCACCCGCGGCGACGTGGTCGACGGCGCGGATCGGCAGGCTGTTGCCGATCTGGATCGCCGCGCCCTCGGGCACCGCCTCGATCGCGGCGCGCAGCAGCTCGACCTCGTTGCCCGGGTGCTCGGCGAGCGCCGCCGCGAGCGCCGCGGCCGCCGCGCGATCGAGCGCGCGCCAGTGCTCGCTCCACGCCGCGCCCTGGGCGGCAGCGTGCTCGCGAGGCGCCTCGCGCTCGAGCGCCGCGCCCAGCTGGGCGAGCGCATCGTCCAGCGCGCCGAGGATCACGCCGCGCGCGGCGGAGTCGGGGTCGCTCCAGTGGTGCCCGGCGAGCACCCAGCGCGCCGGCTGCGCGCGTGCGAGCCAGCCCGGCCACCCCGCCGCGACCGGCTCGGCACCGAGCTGGATCACCTGCCGGGCCGCGGGCAGCTGGTCGCCCGGGATCAGATCGAAGTGGTCCACCATCGCGACCTCGGCGGAGCGCGGGCCGAGCCGGAGCTGGCTGGTCGCCTCGGCGAGGATCGGATAGCCGGTGCGCGCGGCGAGCGCGAACACCGCGTCGCGCGAACGCGCGAACCCGACCGGCAGCGCGCCGGCGACGATCACGCCCTCGGGCTCGCCGGCAATCGCGGCGGCGAGCGCCTCGATCGCGCCGGGGTCCGCGGCGAGCCGCGGTGCGGCGATCGCCACGGGGCCGACCAGCCCGGCCGCCGCGGCGGCGATCGCGTGCTCGAGCTCGCTCGACGGCGCGGCGGGCTCGAGCGGCTTGCGCAGCGGCACCTCGACGTGCACCGGGCCGGGCGCGGGGCCACGCGCCAGCGTGATCGCCTGGATCAGCTTGCGGCGAACGCCGCGCAGCGCGCCCTCGGTGGCCACCGGCGCGCCGAGATCGAACGCGCCGCGCACGAACCCGCCGTACAGCCCGATCTGATCGATCGTTTGCGACGCGCCGCACGCGTGCAGCTCGGGTGGGCGGTCCGCGGTCAGCGCGATCAGCGGCACGCCGGCGAGGCTGGCCTCGACGATCGCGGGCAGGTAGTGCGCCGCCGCGGTGCCGCTCGTGCACACCAGCGCCACCGGCGCGCAGGTCGCGCGCGCGGCGCCGAGCGCGTAGAACGCCGCGGCGCGCTCGTCGATGATCGTGACCCGCGCGATCCGGGGCTCGCGGGCGAGCGCGGCGACCAGCGGCGTGGAGCGCGAGCCGGGGCTGATCGCGCACAGCGCGACGCCGGCGTCCGCGAGCGAGCTGGCGATCAGCTCGGCCCACGCCGTCTGGATCGCCGCGGTGGTCACGGCGCGCCTTCGCCGGACGGTTCGAGCGCGCCGAGCGCCCCGAGCATCGCGCGCAGCTTGCTCTCGGTCTCCGCGAGCTCGCGATCCGGGTCCGACCCGGCGACGATCCCGCCGCCGGCCCACAGGTGGGCGCGGTGGCCGACCAGCACGCCGGACCGGATCGCGACCGCGAGCTCCCCGTTGCCGTCGAGATCGAACCACCCGACCGGCGAGGCGTACCAGCCGCGCGGCGCGGGCTCGCGCGTGGTGATCCACTCGACGGCGACCGCGGTGGGCGTGCCCCCGACGGCCGGGGTGGGGTGGAGGTGCGCCGCGAGCTCGAGCAGGTGGCGCGGCGCGCCGAGCGTCGCGCGGATCGGCGTGTGGAGGTGCAGCACGTGGCGCAGCGCGCGCACCGCCGGCTCGGCCGGGACGTCGACCGCGGCGCCGGTCGCCTCGAGCGCGTCGCGGATCGCGCGGACCACGAGATCGTGCTCCCACCGATCCTTGGTGCTCGCGAGCAGCGCCGCGGTGGGGGCCTGCTCGGTTGCGGCGACGGTGCCGGCGAGCGCGTCGCACGACACCACGTCGCCGTCGCGGCGGACCAGCCGCTCGGGAGTCGCGGCGACCAGCGCGCCGGCGCCGGGCGGACGCACCAGCACACGCACGCAGTCGGCGTGGCGATCGTCGAGCGCGGCGAGCAGCTCGGCCGCG
>JBQCJR010000131.1:0-22201 GCA_051952595.1 Kofleriaceae bacterium | reverse complement strand
GGCGCGCCAGATCTCGGGGCGGCTCGGACTGCGCTACGTCGAGATCGACGGACTGTTCCACGGCCCCAACTGGACGCCGCGCTCGTCGTTCGAGCAGGACGTGCGCGACTTCGCCGATCACGACGCGTGGGTGATCGAGTGGCAGTACCGCGCGGCGCGGCCGCTGCTCGCCGCGCGCGCCGAGCTGCTGTTGTTCCTCGATTACCCGCGCGCGATGGTGATGCGCCGGGTGATCGCTCGCACCGTGCGGCGGCGGATCCGGCGCACCCGGCTGTGGAACGGCAACGTCGAGCCGCCGCTCCGCACGATCTTCTCGGATCCGGAGCACGTCATCCGCTGGGCGTGGTCCTCGCACGCGCGCACCCGGGAGTCCGTGCTCGAGCTCGCCCGCGCGCGGCCCGAGCTGCCGATCGTGCGGGTGGTCGATCAGCGCCAGACCGACGCGTGGATGCGCCGGATCTGCGGCTCGGTCGGCGGCTGATCGCGGGGCCTAGCCGCCCGCGCGGCACGCCCACAGCGCGCGCTGGATCGCGGGCTCGTCGAGCCCGTCGCCGATCAGGACGAGCTCGGTGCGCGGCGCGGCCTCGCCCCAGGGCTCGTGGTGCGACAGCTCGGTGCGCACCCCGGCGCGCTCGACGAAGCCGCGGCGCGGATCGCCGGCGAGGTGCACGAAGCCCTTGGCGCGCACGAGGCGCTCGCCGAGGCCCTCGATCACCGAGAGCACGCGCTCGCCGACGAGCGGCGCGTCATCGGTGAACGCGATCGCGACCAGCTGGCCGCCGTGGTGGTGACCGGCGTGGTCGTGGTGATGATGGTGGTGATGTTCGCGAGCCGCGCCGTCTGGCCGCTCGATCCACGCGCGCAGCGGGCGGGGCTCGACGACCCAGGAGGTCATCGCGCGCGCGCCGGCGTCGTCGCCGGGGAAGCTGGCGCGCTCGGCGGCGGGGGCGAGCTGGTCGAGCACGTCGTGGCAGCGGCGGACGGCGTCGGGCGACGCGCGATCGAGCTTGGACAGCAGGATCCGGTCGGCGCTCGTGGCCTGCTCGCGGGCCTCCTCGCGCCGGTCGAGCGCCGCGCCGCCGGTCTCGGCGTCGACCACGCAGACGACGCCGGCGGGCAACACGCGCTCTCGCACGGCCTCGGGGACGCGGACCAGTCCGTCGAGGATCGCGGCGGGCTCGGCGATCCCGGTGGTCTCGAGCACGACGTGGTCGGGGTTCGAGCGCGCGATGATGTCGCCGATCCCGTCCCACAGGTCGTTCTTGATATCGACCTTGCAGCACACGCACCCGCCGGCGAGCTCGAGCACGTCGCCGCCGCGGCCGAGGATCAGCTGGGTGTCGATCGAGATCCGGCCGAGCTCGTTGACCAGCACGGCGATCCGCCGGCCGTGCTGCGCGCCGAGCATGCGGTTGAGGGCGGTGGTCTTGCCCGCGCCGAGCCAGCCGGTGAGGATCGTGAACGGGACCTGGGTCATGCGGAGCGCACGACCATAGCCCGGATCACCCCTCGCAGCAGCGGCGGCGCCGGCGCAGCACGAGCGCGGCGACGAACCCGCCGAGCGCGATCGCGCCGATCGGCGCGCCGGTGCTCGCGTCGCAACAGCCGCCGCGCTCCTCGGGCTTGGTGGGCGGCGGGCCATCGGGCTCCGGGGCGCCACACGTCGGGCCGGTCGCGCCGAACTGCTGCTGGAGCGACGGCCACATCGGATCGCAGACCTCTTGCGTCGTCGTCCCGGCGTTGCACTTCAGCGGGCCGGCGAGCTCGACGAACCGGAACACCTTGTCCCAGGTCGCGCCGTCGCTCGATCGCGCGACCGCCTTGAAGTCCGGCTGCCAGTTGGCGCCGCACCCGATCAGCTCGTCGCCGCGCGCGCCGAGGCAGCCGAGCTGCGGCGGGTTGTTCAGCGGGCCGAACGTCGCGCCGGCATCGGTCGACTCGAACGAGCCGCCGGCCAGCGTCGCGACCACCACCTTGCCGCGGTGGAACACCACGTCGTGGATCGACGCGCTGGTCGCGAGCACCTCGCTGAACGTCGCGCCGCCATCGGTCGATCGATACAGCCGGTCGCCGTTCGGCGGGTTCGCGCCCGCCGAGGTCAGGAACAGCACGTCGGCGTTGGTCGGGTCGACGCCCGCGACGTACAGGATCGGCGTCGAGCCGAACGCGACGTTGGCGAGCGGCGACGAGGTCCAGGTCTCGCCGGCGTTGTCGCTGCGCTCGAAGTGCGCGATCGGCGGCGCCGTGCCGCCATCCGGGAGCGGCACGCCCGCGACCTGGTAGCCGGTGACGTACACCCGCTGAGCGTCGGTCGGCGCGGCCTTGACGCTCTTCCACCAGATCGTCGGCGACAGCATCCCGCGCGGCGCGAACGTCCTCCCGTTATCGGTCGAGCGATAGACGTTGTTCGGCCGGGCGCTCTCGGCGGTGGCGACCCACACGTCGCCGTTCGGCGCGATGTCGAGCGCGTCGATCCAGACGTCGGCGATCCTCCCGGGATCTCCCTTGGGCAGCTCCGCGGTCGCGGTCTCCCAGGTGCACCCGCTGTCGCGGCTGACCCGCAACCCCTCGTACGTGGTCGCGAAGATCGTCCCATCCGCCGCCGCGGCGTACTTCGGATCGAACTGGCCCGTGTAGCCGATCGCCTGCTCGCAGACCCAGCGGAACGTGCAGCCATCGTCGTGGCTGACCAGCAGCCCGAACGTCGCGCGGACGTAGATCGCCTTCGGATCCGAGGGCTGGAAGAAGATGCCGTTGGTGAGTGGCGGTCGCCCGTTCGCGATCGCGAGCGAAGGAACGAGCAGCGCCGCTGCGACCAGTGCGCCCACACGCATGGCGCGCACTATATGCCCGCGAGCGCGTCGAACGCGCCGAAATGGCCGAGCAGGTACATCGAGATCCCACCCATCACACCTGCGGCGACATCGTCCAGCATCACGCCCCAACCCCCCGGGAGGTGTTCGTCCAACCAGCGCACTGGTGGAGGTTTGACGATATCGAACACCCGAAAGACAACGAATCCGACACCCAGCGGGATCCAGTGGTGTCGGTCTACTGTACTCACCGTGATGAGGTAGCCGGCAACCTCATCGATCACGATGCGTTGGTTGTCCTCCGTGCCCCAAGCGCGATCGGCACGCTGCGCGCAAGCAATTCCCACTGCGGTCACTCCCACCGCCACGAGGCCAAATTGCCACCAGCCGAGCGACGCCAGCGCCCATGCGAGCGGAACCGCCACAGCGGTGCCGCAGGTGCCGGGAGCGACCGGGGAATAGCCGGCTCCGAGCGCCGTGGCGACCAGCTTGGCAAGTGTGTTCACGAGTCGCAACAATATCCCGAGATGCTGGGTTTTCGGCGGCTTGGCGGGAGATCGTTGCGACGGTTTGACCATCGACGATGCCCCAGGGTCGTGTTAACTCACCCGCAGTCTCCTAGTTCGTCTTAAGAACAAGGCCCACGTGGACAGGTTTTACCTCTTAGCTCCCGCCCTCATTTTCGCGGTGATCATGACCACCGCGTTCATCGTGTACTGTGGGATGTGTGCGGCAGGTCGGCCGCCCGAGGTGCGCGGCGTCAAACACAACCAGCTTCTCGGGCCGTTCCTCGCCCGGTACCTGGTGTGGGTGATCGGCCCGCTCGAGCGCCTGCTGCTCGGGCGAGTCTCGCCGAACGCGATCACGGCGCTCTCGCTGCTTCTCTGTGCGCTCACGGGCGTCGCCGCGGGGCTCGGCCACTTCGGCGGCGCGGCGTGGATGTACGCCGTCGCCGGCATCCTCGACATCCTCGACGGCCGGCTCGCTCGCCTGACCAACCAGCAGACCCAGTCGGGCGCGCTGTTCGACTCGGTCTCGGACCGGTGGGGCGAGCTGTTCGTGTTCACCGGGTACGCCTGGCTGCTGCGCGATACGCCGTGGCTGCTCGCGGTCATGGGCGCGATCGGTAGCTCGATGATGGTCAGCTACACCCGCGCGCGGGCCGAGGGCCTGGGCATCGATCTGCACGGCGGCCTGATGCAGCGCGCCGAGCGGATCCTGCTGGTCGTGGTCGGTACGCTCGCCGCCGCATGGTGCGGCTCCAGCGCGAGCACCGCGTCGCTCGTCGCGCCGATCCTCGGCGGCACCATGCTGCTGTGTGCGGTGGGCTCCACCGGCACCGCGATCAGCCGCTGGGTGGTCGCGTACCGCGAGCTCGCGCGCCGCGACGCCGCGCCGTCTCCGGCCGCCAAGCCGAAGCAGGCCGCGGTCGCCGCTGCGCCGACGCCGTCGCACTTCGCGCCGGTCCCCGTGCCGGCGAAGCTGCGCGAGAGCGCCGAGCTCGCTCCCGCCGCGCCGCGGATCTAGTCGCTAGCCGCCGGTCGCTGTCCGCAGACCTGGCGCAGACCAGGCCGCGCGCCGCTACGCGAACGTCGCGATCACCGGTGCGTGATCGCTGGCGTCCTGGCCCTTGCGCGCCGTGCGATCGATCGTGCACCCGGTGCACCGATCGGCGAGCGGCCGGGTCGCGAACAGGTGGTCGATCCGCAGCCCCTGGTCCTTGAAGAACGACACGCCGCGGTAGTCCCACCACGAGTAGAGCTTCGCGTCGCCGTTGCGGAGCCGGAACAGATCGACCAGGCCGAAGTCGAGCATCTCGCGCAGCGCCTCGCGCTCGGGCGAGCTGCAGTGGATCTGCTCCTTCCACTTCTCGGGCGACCACACGTCGCGATCGTCGGGGGTGACGTTCATGTCGCCGCACACCACGAGCGGCTGGTCCGGCGCCGCGGTGCGATCGAGGTACGCGCGCAGCCGGCGCAGCCACGCCAGCTTGTACGGGTACCGATCCGAGGTCAGGTCCTGGCCGTTCGGCACGTAGACGCAGATCACGCGCATCCCGTGGGTGGTGGCGGCGATCGCGCGCGCGTCGTCATCGTCCTGGCCGTCGCCGAACGCGCGCGACACGTCGACGAGCGGCTGGGTGGACGCGATCGCGACGCCGTTGTAGCTGCGCTGGCCGAACGTGGCGACCTCGTAGCCGGTGGCGCGCAGCGTCTCGAAGGGGAATCCGCTGTCCTCGACCTTGGTCTCCTGCAGGCACAGCACGTCCGGCCGCTCGCGGTCGATCCACGCGCGCAGCCGATCCACGCGAGCGCGGATCGAGTTGATGTTCCAGGTCACGAGCTTCACGATCGGCAACCTACATCGGAGCCCCGACAAGAGATCCTCGGAGCGCTCGCAACCGCGGCGTGCCAGCGGGTTCCTCGGAAGGGCGGGGCGGGAATGCTCCCCGGACCCGAGGAGTTGACCGGAGAGTTAGACCGACCCCGACCGTCGGACGTGAGGATCACCATGAAGGCACAGAACGACCTGTCCCTGTGGAGCATCATCGAGCGCCTCCAGCGCCGCCTGGAGCGCCAGGGCCTGACCCCGGCCGCCGCGGATCGCGCGCTCGCGATCGCGATCCGGCAGCTCGCCACAGGCCGCGCGTAGGCGCGAGCCGTCGAGCGCCGTCCGTCCCACAGGGAGCCGGCCGCACCGGGAGGGCGCGGCCGTCAATCCGTGGGTAACTGTGACAGCTCGGCCTTCGGATCGAGGTACTTCGCCAGCTTGCCCTGGATGTAGTCCTTGGCGCGTGCGCGCCACAGGAACCCGGGGTCCTCGCCGCGGAACTGTGCCTGTCCGTTCTTGACGGTCAGCTCGCCGTCGATCTTGACGACGAGATACTTGCCGGAGAACCGCGCGCGGGCGCCGTCCAGCCACGTGACCTTGATGCCGTGCTTGTTACCCAAGTACTGGCCGAGGACCTCGAGGCGAGAGCGAGCGTCCTCGTCGGAGAGCGCGTACTGAAAATCGATCTCCATCCCTTGGTCCGATCGAATACCACGAAAATGCCAGCCGACGGGCTGGCTCGGTCAATTCCTCGCGTCGCCCCGGGCGGAACGCTCGAGGGCCTGGCGCTGGGCGTCGGTGAGCTGTTGCTGGCAGGTCTCGAAGCCGAGGTGGTCGTTGGCCGCGTGCAGGCAGCGGCGGACCGCCTCGCTCCACTTCGAATCGGTGCACGCGTGCACGAGCGAATCTCGCATCGCGGGCAGCTGGTCGAGCACTGCGCGCCGGCTCGCCTCGTCGACGTGGGCCTTGTCGAGGTCGAGCCGCGCGATCACCAGGAACTTCGCGGCGACGTCGCCGCACGACGGGGCCGCGTTCGGGTCGCGACGACATGCCGCACCGAGCAGCGCGCAGAAGATCGCGAGACGAACCATGGCCGTGCGTTTACGGCTCGACGCCGGTGCGTGTCAAGATGCGCGCCACCGTGGCCACCGGAACCGTGCCAGCGCGTTCGCTGAAGCTCGTCGCCGGCGTCGTCGTCGTCGCATTCCTCGCCGCGTACGTCCGGATGATCGCCGGCGGGCAGACCTGGGAGGACGTCCGCTATCACACCGAGGTCGCGCCCCCGCGGCTCGCCGCCGCCGAGGCCGTGCAGTCGGCGCGGCTGCCCGCGTGGTGGGAGGGCAGCGGGCTCGGCGTGCCGCTCGCCGGCGAGCCCAGCCACGGCGCGCTGTATCCGGTGACCTGGCTCGCGGCCAGCCCGCGCGCGCTCGATCTCGTCGCGATCCTCCACCTGGTGTGGGCCGGGCTCGGCATCGCGGTGTGGGCGCGCCGGCGGCAGGTCTCGTGGGCGCCGCGCGGCGCGAGCGATCAGGCCGCGCTCGTCGTCGCGGTGCTCGCCGCGACCAGCGGCATCCTCGCGAGCACGGCGCTGCGCGGCGCGCTGCCGGCGATCGCGCACCTGCCGTGGATCGGCGCGGCCGCGGGCTGGCTCGCCGACGCCTCCGATCCGCGCGATCGCGCGCGCGCCGCGGCCGCGCTCGGCGGGCTGCTCGGCCTCGTCGGGCTGAGCGGCGAGCTCGCCGGGCTGGTCGCTGGCCTCGCGCTCGCGCTCGCGCTCGCGGCGCGCCGGCGATCGCTCGGGTGGCTCGCGCTCGCGGTGGTCAGCGGACTCGCGATCGCGGCGGCGCAGTGGGCGCCCGCGCTCGCGCGGCTCGTCCTCGATCCCGGCGCCGGCGCCGAGGTCCACGCATTGCCGCTCGCGCGGCTGATCGAGCTGATCGTGCCGGGCAGCTTCGGCTCGCCGGACTCCGAGCGCGCGGTCGCGTCGATCGCCGGCGAGGCCCCGTGGGCGCCGAGCCTGTTCGTCGGCGTGCCGCTACTCGCGCTCGCGGCGGTGCGCACGCCGTCGCGCCGGCTGCTCGGCGCGATCCTCGGCGCGGTCGCGCTCGCGCTGGTCGCGGGGCGCGGCGGCTGGCCGGCGTGGCTCGGCGCGCCGGAGCTCCACGTCGCGGCGCTCGCGGTGGTGCTCGCCGTGCACGCGGCCTCGGGCGTGGACGCGCTGCTCGCCGGCGAGCGGCGCGCCTTGCTCGCGCTGGGGGCCGGGATCGGCTGCGCCGCGATCTCGCTCGCCGCGCTCGCCGCGCTGCGCGCCCGCCAGCCCGCGGCCGCGCCGATGATCGAGCGCGCGCTGCTCGATGGCGGCCTCGGCCTGGTGTGCCTGGTGCTCGCCGCCGCGATCGCCTGGCGGATCCAGCGCCGCGGCGAGCGTGGCCCGGATCGCGGGACCGTCGCGGTGGTGGTCGCGCTGCTGGTGCTGCCGAGCGTCGGCGCGGCGCCTTCGACCTCGCCGAAGCTGGCGCGCGCCGTCGTCGTCGAGGCGCCGCTGTGGACCGAGGCGGCGCACGAGCTGCGGCGCGAGTACCCGGGCTCGCCGCTCCGGGTGTTCCGGCCGTCGTTCATGTCGTTCCTGTACGCCGACCGAGAGACCACCGAGGACGCGCTCGCCACGTTCGCCGGGGCGTCGCCGTGGCGGTGGGGGATCGGCGCGGCGCGCAGCGCGGATCCGGCGCGGCCACGCGCGCACGACGCGACCTGGCTCGCCGCCTCGGGCGACGGCGGCGCGCTGCTCGACCGGTTCGGCATCGAGCTCGCGATCCTGCCGTCGAGCGTGACCATCCCGCGCCAGCTGCCCTCGCTCGGCGTGCGCAACCAGTGGGCGCTCGCGGCGTACCCGCCCGCGCCGCCGGCCGCGGTGCTGCGCGGCGCGCAGTGGGCGGTGGCGACCGAGGACCAGCTCGCGCTGCTGTTCCCGTACGATCGCAAGTTCCCGCGCGGCACCGTGGTGCTGCGCGGCAGCGGCACCGCGCTCGAGGATCGCGGCCCGCCGCTGCCGTGCGCGATCCACGGCTGGCGCTCCGGTGACATCGAGCTCGCGTGCAAGAGCGACGCGGCTGGCTACGCCGTGGTGTCGTCGTCGCCGGCCGTGGGGTGGCGGGCGTGGGTCGATGGCGAGGAGACGCCGTGGTGGACCGCGGACGTGCTTCGCCGCGCCGTGCCGCTCGCTGCCGGCGATCACCACGTGCGGTGGCGCTATGTTCCTCCGGGCCTGTCGTTCGGGTTCGCGCTCGCCGGGATCGGGATCCTCACCGCGCTGGCCAGCTGGTTGTGGTTCGGCCGCCGCCGCTGACGATTTCGGGTCACATCCGCCGGGAGCGTGCCTCTACCCAAGGGCATGGAGGTGACGTCATGGGGCTGACCGACTGGTGGGACAAGACGAAGGTGGGCGGGGTGCCGATGCTGGGCACGATCATCAATGGCGCGAAGGCGGTGACCCACGCGGGCATGGCCGGGATCGACTACCTGGCCGGCGACAACGAGACCGCGAAGGACAACCTCGCGAAGGTGCCGATCGATCTGGTGAAGGCGATCCCGTACGTGGGCACCGGGGCGACCATCGCCGAGGGGCTCTACGACATGCACGCGGGGCGGCCGACCGAGGAGCACCTGTTCGATCCGAGCGCGCCGGCGCGCCAGAACACGCTCCAGGAGGACGTCCGCGACTGGATGTTCGGTCGCCGCCCGGGCAAGGAGTGATGCGGACCTGGGCCGAGGTGGTCGCCCGCCTCGAGGAGCACTTCACGATCGCGATCCGCGGCGAGGACTGGGTCGGGATCCGGCACGGCTCGGACCCCGAGGCGCCCGCGGCGCAGAAGGTGAAGGTGTCGCTGACCTCGGCGCTCGGGCGGCCGTGGCTCGCGATCGTGGCCGAGGTGATCGACGCGCACGTGCTCGATCCCGAGGCCGCCGTGGCGATCAACCACGAGCTGGTGGTCGGCGCGCTGATGGTCGAGGACGGCCGGCTGCTGCTCCAGCAGCTGGTCCCGCTGACCGGGCTCGACATCGTCGATCTGCGGCGCGTCGTGCTCTACGTCGCGCGGCTGGCCGAGCTCCTGCGCCGGTGGGGCGAACCGGGCACGAGCCGCGAGGCGTTCGCGCACTACGCCGAGTGAGCCGCCGGGTCAGGCTTCGCGCGCGCACAGCCGGTCGAGCAGCTCGCGCGACGAGCGCTCGGTCTTGCGTGCGATCGCCCACACCGTCTCGCACACCCGCGCGTTGACCGGCGTGGGGACCTCGCGGCGCGCGCCGCGCGTGACGATCTCGCCGTTCAGGAAGTCGATCGCGGGGGGGCGGCCGCGCTCGATCGCGGCGAGCATCGACGACCGCATCCGGCGGTAGCGCAGCCCCACCGCGAGCAGCAGCGCGTGCTTGGCGGTCAGCGCGACCGACGCCGAGGCCGCCTTGTCGGCCTCGCTCAGCGCGATCCACTCGAGGTCGAGCGTGCCGGCGACCTTCTCGAGCGCCACGCCCTCGGCGCGCGCGACCGCGACCGCCTCGGTCATGATGTCGAGCGCGAGCCGGCGGTAGCGCCGCACGCGGACCAGCGGGCCGAGCCGCTCGCCGGCGATCGTGCCGAGCGCCGAGACCGCGCAGTTGAGCGCGAGCTTGCTCCACCGCGCGCCGCGCAGGTTGTGGGTCAGCGTCGTCGGGCCGATCGCCTCGAGCAGCTCGGCGATGCGCCGCACGTCATCGTCGGGCGCGCCGGTCAGCCGGCCGAGCTGGAACCCACCGGACGCGGTGCGCTCGTAGCGCCCCGGCTCGGGCATCGAGGCGCCCCACGCGACGATCCCGCCGACCACCCGCTCGGCGCCCACGATCGCCGCGACCCGCTCCTCGCACAGCCCGTTCGGCAGCACGACCACGCGGGCGTCCTCGGCGAGGTGGGGCAGGGCGGTCCGCGCCGCGTCCTCCACGTTCGGAGGCTGGGTGGCGAGGATGCACAGGTCGTAGCGGCCCTCGGGAGCCGGGGCGATCCAGCCACGCACCACGCGCTGCTCGCCCTCGTCGATCACGCGAAACCCCGCGCCATCGACCGCGGCGCGGATCGCCGCGTTGGTGGACACCGCGGTCACCGCGGCGCCGACCTCGGTGAGCGTCGCGGCGACGATGCCGCCGATACCGCCCGCGCCCATGACCAGGATCCTCGGCTGTGGGTTCATCACGCCTTCCATAACCCATCAGCTGGCTCACGAAAACGGGCTCGCTTTTGGGGAAACCGACGGGACACGATACAATTTCCGCCAGACATGCAGATCACGTTCTGGGGGGTCCGGGGTAGCTACCCGGTGCCCGGCGCGGCCACCGTGCGGTACGGCGGCCAGACGTCGTGCGTCGAGGCCCGCTCCGCCGCCGGTGACTGCGTGATCGTCGACGCCGGGACCGGCATGCGAGCGCTCGGCAACAAGCTGCTGCGCGAGGCCACCGCGCCGCAGCACCACCACGTGCTGCTCTCGCACGTCCACTGGGATCACATCCAGGGCCTGCCGTTCTTCTCGCCGGCATACGTCGCGGGGACCCGGATCTCGATCTACGCCCTGCTCACCGCGGCCGACGAGCTGCACCAGGTGATCGGCGGGATCACCCGCCACGAGTTCTTCCCGATGTCGCTCGAGGCGGTGCCGGCGCAGTTCGAGTACCACCAGGTCGAGCCCGGGGTCGGGTTCGACGTCGGCAGCTTCCGCGTGATGCCGATCGCGCTCAACCACCCGTTCGGCTCGGTCGGCTATCGCCTCGACGGCGACGGCACCTCGTGGGCGTACGTGTCCGATACCGCGCCGTTCGACCAGGTGCTGCACAAGCAGCACTTCCTCGCCGGGCCGGAGGCGCTGACCGACGAGGATCGCCACGCGCTCGGCGCGATGCGCGAGGCGCTGATCGCCCGGCTGGTCGGCGTGGACACCGTCGTCTACGACACCCACTTCACGCCCGACGAGTACGAGCGGTTCCCGCACTACGGCCACTCGACGCCCGACCAGGCGCTCGAGATCTGCGCCGCCGCCGGGGTGCGCCGGCTCGTGCTGTACCACCACGCGCCCTCGCACGGCGACGATCAGATGGATCGGATCGCCGCCGAGTACCGCGACCGGGGCGCCGCGATCGGGATCGACGTCGTGACCTCGTGCGAGGGGATGACGCTGGCGATCGGCCCGCCCGAGCGAGGCGCGACTTGAAGATCCGGTTCTGGGGCGTCCGCGGATCGTTCGCGATGTGTGGTCGCGAGTTCCTGCGGTTCGGCGGCAACACCACCTCCGTCGAGCTGGTCACCGAGGCAGGGCAGCGCTTGCTGATCGATCTCGGCACCGGCGCGACCGAGCTCGCCAAGGCGCTGATGGGCAGCGAGTTCGGCAAGGGCCAGGGCACGCTGCCGATCCTGCTGTCCCACACCCACCTCGATCACATCCAGGGCCTGCCGTTCTTCACGCCGTTCTTCATCAAGGGCAACCAGATCCGGATCCTCGGCGCGACGCCGAGCTCGGGACTCTCGCTCGAGGCGACGCTGCAGAACCAGCTCGCGCCGCACTACAGCCCGCTCAACGGGCTCGAGAACCTGGCCGCCGGCGTGTCGATCGAGACGATCTCTCCCGGCGAGACGATCGCGCTGCCGGGGTTCGAGGTGGTGACCGCGGCGCTGCCACACGGCTCGATGTGGACCACCGCGTACCGGATCACGGCGGATGGCAAGACGGTGACGTTCCTCTCGGACGTCGAGTATCCGGCGATCGACCCGGCGGCCGGCGCGCGCGCGGGGGCGCCGCTCGCCACCGCGATCGCGCTCGCCCGCGGCGCCGATCTGGTGATCCACGACGCGATGCACGCCGACCACGACTACGATCAGCGGCGCGGCTGGGGCCACTCGCCGGCGCGCGCCGGCGTGGCGGTCGCCGAGTGCGCCGGCGCCAAGAAGCTGGCGCTGTTCCACCACAGTCCGGACGCGACCGACGATATGATCGACCAGGTCGTCGCGCGCACCGCGGCGCGCACCGCGGTGCCGGTGTTCGCCGCCGCCCAAGGCAGCTACCTAGAGGTCTGAGCATGAGTGAATCGGGAATGGATCGACCCAACGCCGCCGCGCTCGAGCAGCTCGGCAAGAACAACCCCACCAACATGGCCAATGCGTGGGCCGGGGCCCACGACGGGGTCTCGCAGGGGCTCAAGGTGTGGACGCTCCGCGCGATCGGCGACGATCAGCGCGCGGCCGTGCAAGCGGCGCTCGCTGCGTGCCGGCTGGTCGTCGACGCGTATCCGACCGAGCACCCCGAGCTGCACGCGCCGCGCAAGTACATCGACGACATGGTCGCCGCGATCCAGGGCTGGCTCGACGAGCCGTCGCGCGAGCGCCAGGAGCGCGTGCGCTCGATGCTCGACGTCACCCGCGATCGCCACGCGTGGCAGGACGAGCACGATCTCGATCACTTCTGGACGCTCGAGGCGGTCGATCACGCGTCGCTCGCGGTGTGGGCGGGCGAGCGGTCGTCGTACATCGTGCCGCTCGACTTCCCGACGTCCGCGGGGCGCTCGGTGGCGTGTGTGTTCCACGCGCTGCAGACCCGCGGCGAGCCGCGCGAGCGCGCCGTGGAGCTGGTGGTGGGCGCGGTGGCTGCTGCGCTGCGCTGACTAGCGATCGCCGAACAGCGCGCGCTCGATGAAGCTGGTGAGCGCGCGGCGGGCGCGCTCGGCATCGATCGGCGGCGTGCCGTAGTGACCGGCGAGGCCGTACGCGGTCTGCGTCGCGCTCGCGTACAACACGTACGCGGTGGCCTCGGGATCCGGCACCAGCTCGGGCGGCGCGATCGCGGCGATCAGCGTGGTCAGCCGGCGCAGCGACACCGTCTCGAACGCGGCGCGCAGCTCGGCGACCTCGGGATCGCGCAGCGACATCTCGAGGAAGCTGCGCTGCAGGTGCGGCTGCGACAGCACGTGGTCGAACACCACGGCGATCGTGTCGTGGATCGTCTCGTGGCGCGCGCGCCCGACGAACCGCTCGGGGCCGAGCTCCTCGATCGACTCGTGGTACGCGGCCGCCATCATCCGCCGCGCGACCTCGAGGTAGATCGCGTGCTTGTCCTCGAAGTAGCGATAGAACGTGCCGACCGAAACGCCGGCGCGCTGCGCGATCTCCGGCGTGCCGATCGCGTCGTAGCCGTGGCGCGAGAACAGCTCGCTCGCCGCTTCGATCAGCGCGAGGTAGGAGCGGCGCGAGCGCTCCTGCTGGAAGTCCGGCTCCTGGGTGACGCGCAGGACGTCATCGGGGTCGCGCTCGGGCAACGGGCGGCTTCGTGAGCGGGACCGCATGGCTCGACTACGAGCTTGACGGAGGCGGAGCCGGAGTTCAAACTTGAAGAAAGTTTCAGTTTTGGGAAGGGAGAGGCCATGGAACCTGCCGCTGCCGCCGCCCCCGCCGGGCCATCGATCGAAACGCTCGAGGCCCTGCTCGACGTCACCTACACGTGGGGCTACCAGGACACCCGCCAGAAGCTGCGCGACCTCTACGACAAGGCGGTCCGCGCGCAGTGGATCTCCGACGACGTACTGGCCTGGCAGACCGACGTCGACCTCGACCGGCCGCTCGGCGCCGAGGCGCTGATGCCGCTGTACGGGTCCGACATCTACAACCGGATGTCCGAGCGGGAGCGCCACTCGATCAACGTCGAGGTGTTCTCGTGGACGCTGTCGCAGTTCTTGCACGGCGAGCAGGGCGCGCTGCTCGCGACCGCGCAGCTGGTGGACGCGGTGCGCGACCTCGACAGCAAGCTGTACGCGGCCAGCCAGGTGGTCGACGAGGCGCGCCACGTCGACGTCTACAACCGCTACCTGCGCACCAAGGTCGGGTTCACGTACCCGGTCAGCCCGCACCTCAAGAAGCTGCTCGACATGATCCTCACCGATAGCCGGTGGGACATGAAGTTCCTCGGCATGCAGATCATGGTCGAGGGGCTCGCGCTCGCCGCGTTCGGGATGATCCGCAACAACACCGACGAGCCGCTGCTCCGGGATCTCACCGCGTACGTGATGGGTGACGAGGCCCGCCACGTCGCGTTCGGCGTGCTCTCGCTGCGCGACTACTACCGCGATCAGCCGGAGAGCGTGCGGCGCGAGCGCGAGGACTTCGTGTTCGAGGCCGCGCGGCTGATGCGCGATCGGTTCCTGTTCCAGGAGGTGTGGGAGAAGACCGGGCTGCCGGCGCGCGAGTGCATGGAGATCGCGCTCCACAACCAGGGCCAGGTGATGTTCCGGCAGATGCTGTTCGCCAAGATCGTCCCGGCGATCAAGAAGATGGAGCTGCTCTCGGATCGCCAGCGCCAGCGGTTCGCGGAGCTCGGCATCCTGCAGTTCGAGAGCTGGGCGGATCCGTTCGCGGAGCTGGAGCAGAGCGCGTCGGGGGCGACCTCGGCGCGGCTGTAGCCGGCGGTGGGGCGGTAGCCGGCGCACCGGTCGCGCGCTATCGTGCCGCCATGCGCGTCGCTGTCGCCCTCGCCGTGGGGCTCGTTCTCGCCGGTTGCAGCAAGGACTCCAAGCCCGAGGCCAAGCCGAAGGCCACCACGACGACCGGCACGATCGGCGCCGATGGCGTGCGGCGGATCTCGATCGAGGCCGGCGAGCGTGGCTACGTGCCGGACCGGATCCCCGGTAAGCCGGGCGAGAAGATCGTCCTGGTGTTCACGCGCACGGTGGACGGCGAGTGCCTGGCCGAGCTGAAGACTCCGGACGGCAAGCTGGTCCCGCTGCCGAAGGGCTCGGCGGTCGAGGTCGCGGTGACGGTGCCGGCCTCGGGCGACGTGAAGTTCGCCTGCGGCATGGACATGTTCCAAGGCGTCGTGGTCGCCGAGGGCGCCTGAGCTCGCCGAGGCGGCTCGGCTCGCCGGCTACTTGACCCGGAAGTTGACGACGAAGCACGCCGGGGTCGCGACGCCGTTGCGCAGGTAGGGCTTGTACTTCCAGCTCTCGAGCGCGTTGGTCAGATCGGTCACGGTGATCCGCTCGAGCTTGGTGAGCACGTCCACGTCCGTGACCGAGCCGCGGGTGTCGATGCAGACCTTCGCGGCGACCACCGGCGGCACCTCGCCGCGCTTGGACTTGCCGATGGTCGGCGTCTCGCCGGCGATCCGCGTGACCGCCGTGGGCGCGACGACGACTGGTCCGGCCGACGTAGGTGCGATCGGCCGCGCGACCTGCGCTCCCGGGTTCGCCGGTGTGGTGATCGCCGCCGGGCGACCGGCGCTGCCCGAGCCCGCCTGCGGAGGTGGCGCCACCTGCGTGGTCGTCGCCGGTGTGGTCGTGCGCGGGGCCGCCGAGCCGGCCGGCGTCGTCGCGACCTTCTCGACGGTGCGCTCGACCGGCGGCGTCGTCGCGGTGGTGGCGGTCGGTGAGGTCGCGGTGGTCGCGGCCGCGGCCGCATCGGGCCCGCGCTCGGCCGCATCGGGCCCGCGCTCGGCGGGCGCGACGGCGACCTGGCGGGAGCGGCTCGCGGTGCGCTGGGCGCGCTCGCGCTGCTTGTCGGCCGACATCGACGGGCTGAACTCGTACTCGGCGTTCGCCTTGGCGTGCAGCTCGTTGCGCCACACCTCGACGCCGTCCTGGCGCAGCACCACGACGTGTGGGCCGGGCCGGATCGGCATCTTGATCGGCGTCCGCTCGTCGAGCAGCTTGCCATCGAGCACCACGTCGAGGCCGGACGGTGTGGACGACAGGATCAGCGTGGCCTCGGCCACCGCGGTGCCTCCGAGCGGCTCGAGCACGACGCGCAGGGTCTGGGTCTCCGCCGCCGAGAGCTCGAGCGAGGTCAGCCACGCCTTGTAGCCATCGCGGTGGATCTGGATCTGGTGGATGCCGGCGGGCAGCTCGGTCGACCACGGCGAGCCCTTCTTGACCGGCTTGCCCTCGATCGAGATGTCGGCGTCGGCCGGCTCGGTGACGAACTTGACCGTGCCCATCGTGCGGCCCGGCGGGCGCGGCGACGGCTCGTCGACGTCCGGCACGGTGTCGTTGCCGCGGGTCGCGTACAGCGTGACGCCGGTGGCGGCCGCGCCGGCCACGACGAGCCCGGCGATCAGCACCCAGGTGCGGCGCACCGACTGGCGCGCGACCATCGCCGAGCCGACCGTGACGTTCGAGGCCCGCGCCGGTCGGACGGCCTCGGCCGGTGGTTCGCTCGGCGTGCTCGGGCCGGATACCGCCGGGGAGATCTCGTCGTCGAGATCGTCGAGCTCGATCCGGGTCTCGACCTCGATCGAGCTCGACGAGCCGCGGTGCTTGTCCGAGACGTCGGGCACGTCCTCGAGCACGATCGGCGCGCCGCTCTCCTCGTGATCGCCGCCGCCCCACGCGATCTCGACCGCCTCCTCGTCTTCCTTGAGCGCGCGCACCGACGGCCGCGGGATCGGCGTGGGGGCGCGCAGCTTGGCGGCGGCGACCTTCACGTCGAGCGCCGAGCTGCTGTTCCCGCCCGTCCCGGTCTGCTCCATCGTGTTGGTGACCGCGAACCCGCCGCTCGGCGGCTCGAGCGAGAACGCCCAGTCGAGCCACTGCGCGACGTCGCGGTGACCGGTCTGCAGGTTGTAGCGCCGGCGCAGCTCGAGCAGGTCCTCGCGCAGCGCGGCGGCGGTGGCGTAGCGCCGATCCGGATCGCGAGCGAGCGCCTCGAGCACGATCGCATCGAGCTCGGACGGGCACGCCTGGTTGAACGTCGACGGCGGCATGATGTCGCCGCGCTGGACCTTGATCAGGGTCTGGTACTCGTTCTTGCTCGCGAACAGCGGCCGCGCGGTGAGCAGCTCGTGGGCGATCACGCCGACCGCGAACAGATCGCTGCGCGAGTCGAGATCCTTGCCGCCGATCGCCTCCGGCGCCATGTACGCGAGCTTGCCCTTGACCCGCCCGGTCTGCGTCCGCAGCTGCGACGACTGCGCCTTCGCGATGCCGAAGTCGATCACCTTCAGGTGACCGCCCTGGGTGATCAGCAGGTTCGACGGCGAGACGTCGCGGTGGACCAGCCCGAGCGGCTTGCCCTCGTCGTCGACCTTGGAGTGCGCGTAGTCGAGCGCGTCGCACAGCTGGAGCAGCAGCCCCACGGTGACGTGGATCGGCGGCGGCCCGGTGACCTTGCGCGCGTGGCGGAGGATCCGACGGATGTCGCGCCCGTCGATGTACTCCATCGAGATGAAGTACTCGGTGCCGACGCGGCCGAGCTCGAAGATCTGGACGATGTTGACGTGGTTCAGGATCGACGCGAGCTTGGCCTCGCGCACGAACGACTTGATGAAGCTCGCGTCCTCGGCGAGGTGCGGGAGCAGGCGCTTGAGCGCCACGATTCGCTCGAAGCCCTCGATCCCGCGCTCCAGCGCACGGTGAACGGTCGCCATCCCTCCGACCCCGAGTCGTTCGTAGACGAGGTACGGCCCGAACTGCTCCTCTGCCGCAGATTCAGCGCCCATGGCGATAGGGAGCGTGAGGATCGCACAGCACGGGAGCCTTACGCACCCCAAAATGTCGCTGATCTGAGTTGATCTCTTACGACGCGACTGCTTCGCCGGGCGTCTTCACGTCGAGCGTCAGGGCGTGGATCGGGCCCTTCATCTCCTCCGCGAGCGCCCCCATGACCAGCCGGTGGCGCTGCATCAAGGTCTTCCCCTCGAACGCCGCGGAGATCACCCGCGCCTCCCAGTGGTCCTCGGTGCCGGTCAGGTCCTTGAGCTCGACGATGGCGTCGGGCATCGCGGCGCGGATCTTGTCGGCGATCGCCTCGGCCTTCACGCCACCACCCCCAGCTGCTTGCCGACCACGGTGAACGCTTCGATCGCGCGGTCGATGTCACCCTCGGAGTGTGCGGCGGAGAGCTGGACCCGGATCCGGGCCTGGCCCTTGGGTACGACAGGGTAGGAGAACCCGATCACGTAGATCCCGTGGTCGAGCAGGCGCTGCGCCATCTCGACCGCCAGCTTCGCGTCGCCGAGCATGACCGGCGCGATCGGGTGGGTGCCGGGCCGGATCGCGAGGCCGGCGCGGGTCATGCCGTCGCGGAACCGCAGGGTGTTGCGTTCGAGCCGGTCGCGCAGCTCGGTGGACTCGCTGACCAGCGCGATCGCCTCGAGCGAGCCGGCGACGATCGGCGGCGCGAGCGTGTTGGAGAACAGGTACGGGCGCGACCGGTTGCGCAGCAGATCGATGATCTCCTTGCGGCCGGAGGTGAACCCGCCCGAGGCGCCGCCGAGCGCCTTGCCGAGCGTCGAGGTGTAGACGTCGATCCGATCCATCACGCCGCGCAGCTCGGCCGAGCCGCGGCCGGTGCGGCCGACGAACCCGGTCGCGTGGCTGTCGTCGACCATGACCAGCGCGTCGTACTTGTCGGCGAGGTCGCAGATCGCGTCGAGCCGCGCGATGTCGCCGTCCATCGAGAACACGCCGTCGGTGGCGATCATGCGCATCCGCTTGCCGCGGGTGGCGATCAGCTTGGCCTCGAGGTCCTCGAGGTTGTCGTGCTCGTAGCGATGGCGCTCGGCCTTGCACAGCCGGATGCCGTCGATGATCGAGGCGTGGTTGAGCGCGTCGGAGATGATCGCGTCGTCCTCGCCGAGCACGGTCTCGAACAGCCCGCCGTTGGCGTCGAAGCACGACGAGTACAGGATCGTGTCCTCGGTGCCGAGGAACTTCGACACCGCGGCCTCGAGCTCCTTGTGGCGATCCTGGGTGCCGCAGATGAACCGCACGCTGGACAGGCCGTAGCCGCGCTCGTCGAGGGCGCGGCGCGCGGCGGCGATCACCCGCGGGTGGCTCGACAGCCCGAGGTAGTTGTTCGCGCAGAAGTTGATGACTTCTTTGCCGTTGGTGGTGATGTGCGCCGCCTGCGGCGACGTGATCGTGCGCTCGTGCTTCCACAGGCCGGCCTGCTCGATCTCGGCGAGCTGCGCGGCGAACAGCGACTTGGCGTGGGTGTACATGGTCGGGCCTTCTCAGTGAGAGGACAGGATCGCGCCCAGCTCGAGCATGCGGCGGATCCGCGGGATCAGATCATCCGTCATCGCGTCGAGGTCGTACGTCGGCTTCCACGCCCAGTCGCGGCGCGCGGCGGCATCGTCGAGCGACTTCGGCCACGAATCGAGGATGCCCTGGCGCACCGGATCTGGCTCGAAGGTGAACTTCGCGCCCGGCAGCGCGCGCCGGACCGAGGTGGCGATCTCGTCGGCGCGCGGCGAGAACGCGGCGATGTTGTAGATCGCGCGGGTCAGCCGCTCGCGGTCCGCCATCGCGAGCTCGAGCAGCGCGCGCACGCCGTCCGGCATGTACATGAGCGGGATCCGCGTATCGGCGCGCGCGAACGCCTCGTAGGCGCCCTTGCGCACGCCATCGACGTACATGAACAGCGCGTAGTCCGAGGAGCCGCCGCCCGGCATCGCGGCGGAGATCAGCCCGGGGAACCGCACGCCGCGGCAATCGAGCTGGTACCTGCGGCGGTAGTACTCGCACAGCAGCTCGCCGGAGACCTTGGTGATCCCGTACATCGTCGTCGGGTGGAGCGGCACGTCGTCGGGCGTCGGATCCGGCAGCGGGCCGCTCGGCGGCGGGCCGAACACCGCGATGCTCGACGTGAACACCAGCCGGTTGACCTTCGTCTTGCGCGCCGCCTCGAGCACGTTCCAGGTCCCGGTCTGGTTGACGTCGTAGGCGAGGCTCGGGTCCTGCTCGCCGCGCGCGGACAGGATCGCCGCGAGGTGGAACACCAGCTCGGGCTTGATCTCTGCGAACAGCTCTTCGGTGGCCTTGGCGTCGGTGACGTCGAGGCGCTGCCAGGCTCCGCCGGCGTGGGCGTGGCTGGGCGGGCGGGGCGCGAGGTCGGTCGACACGACATCGTGACCCTGGGCGACCAGCGCGCCGATCAGGTCGTGGCCGATCTGGCCCCCGGCTCCGGTGAGGAGGATCTTCATGGCGGCGGCACTATGCCAGAGATCGCGAGAGCGGCGGCGTCACCGCTCGGCGTCGGTGGCGAACACCGCACACGGCTCGGTGTAGTGCACCGCGTTACCCACGATCTGCTCGTTGTGTGGCGGGCCCGGCTCGTTGACGCCGCCGCCCCAGTTGTAGGTGGAGTCGGAGAACGCGAGAAACACGCACATCTCCTGATCGCCGAAGCCCCAGCGCACGATCTCGGGGCGCGGGTTGTAGAAGTCACACGAGAACCGCAGCCCGGTGTAGCCGGTCATGTCGAACGGCGGATCGATCGGCCCGCCGAGCGTGTCGCCGACCTGGCTCGCGGTCGAGTAGATCGGCGTGGTGGTGCCGTCCGCGCGCATCGCCTCGACGGTCAGCCCGGTGCCGAGCGAGTGGTAGTGGGCGAGGGCGTAGTAGATGTGGAAGTCGGGATCGCGGCCGTAGATCCGGCGGTGCTCGGGGCCGAGATCACACTCCACGGTGAACCGCGAGGGCCGCAGGCTGGGCAGCGCGAGCGCCTGGTTCTGGAACGAGATCCCGTTGAGCAGGGTCTGCACCTCGGCCTCGGGGCGCAGCGCGAGCTTGATGTTGGGGCGCAGGGTGATCGCCGCCTCGGTCGCGTTGAGCAGGTGGACCTGTGCGATCAGCTTGGTGCGCGCCGGCAGCTTGACGGCGACGCCCGGCGGGAACTGCTGGACCTCGTGCGGCGCCTGGGTGGACTGCGCGAACAGCACGCCGCCGTACACCGCCGCGACCGGCTCGTTGTAGCCGCGCTCGTCGCAGTCGAACACGCCGTCCGGGCCGGCGAAGATGTGCTCGGGCACGTACAGCCAGTTCGAGTGGTGGAAGCCGACCCCGGTGGTCAGCTCGACCGAGCCGACGAAGATCGGCGCGTCGTTGTGCAGGGTGATCTGCACGCAGTCGTTCTCGATCTCCTGGCCCGCGCTCAGATCGAACGGACCGAAGTCGTACGAGCGCAGCAGATCTGGCTCGCTGGTGCTGTCGCAGCCGGCGAGCGCGCAGAGCAGGATCGGAAGCACGAACCGGTGCATGGCCCACTATAGGCAGATTGGTCCGGCCAATTTCCAGTCAAGATCGCGCGCGGGCGAATCAATCCGCGAGCCAGCGGCGGAGCAGGCGCGCCTCGCTGGTCACCACGTGCGCCGGCTCGTACTGCTCGATCGCGGCGAACGTCTCGACGGTCGCCGAGAACATGAACATCGAGATCTCGGCGCCGAGGCTGATCGCCGCCTCGTACTGCGCGTCGAGGATCCAGTGGGCGTGAAACTCCACGATATCGATCGGGAGGCCGCGGTAGTCGTCGAGCGGCCGGGTCTGATCGTCGAGCGGCGCCGGCACGCCCTGGATCGCGCCCAGCCGGTACGGGATCGGCGGGGCGAGCGGCGCCTGCGCCACCACCTCGCGCAGCAGCTCGGGAGCAAACGCCGAGAACACCACCTCGACGTCGCGGCCGTTCGCGACCGCGGCGGTGGCCAGGATGTCGTAGATGTCCCACGCACAGCGCGCGTGCTGCTGGCGCTGCGCCGGGGTGTGGCGATCCCCGGTGTCCTCGCTGACGTGGCTCTTCAGCTCGAGCAGCACCTGGAACGGCGCATCGGCGTACGCGATCGGCCCGGGGCGCGCGAAGTGCGCCGCGAGCTCGCGCGCCGGCTCGGTGGCCGGCGTGTTCTCCTGGTTGTTCGCGAGATCGTGGGCGTACAGGCAGCGATCGTCGGCGCCGCGCCAGAACGAGTCGAGCTCGATGCCATCGATCGCCGGGCGGCCGCGGTACTCGAGCGCGAGCGACTCGCGCAGCGCAGCGATCGTATCGTCGCCGGTCGGATCGGCCGGCTCGGCGCAGTTCGCGTTGTGGCAGACGAGCAGCGCCTCCGGGCGCTCGCACGCCCCGAGCGCGACGAGCGCGGTGGCCGCGGTGGCAGCCACTGCGAAGCTACAGCGCGCCCGCATATTCCACCGTCACGAACATGCCGAAGTTGAGCAGGTCGACGAAGTCGCGCCCGGTCTCGAACGAGATCCACTCGGCCGGCAGCCCGGCGCCGTGCTTGACGAGCACGGTC
>JBQCJR010000130.1:0-4719 GCA_051952595.1 Kofleriaceae bacterium | reverse complement strand
GCGGCTGGGCGGCGCCGCGCTGGTCCCCCCCGCAGATGCCGTGCTGCTCACCCCCCCCACGGGCTCCGGGTTGGGGTTCACCGAGAACCCGGGGCGGCGGAGGGGGCGCACCGCCGCCGGCGTGCGCGGGATCAGCCTGCGCGAGGGCGACCGGCTCGTCGGCATGGTGACGTTCCCGCGCGAGTCCTCGGCGACCCTGATGACGGTGTGCGAACGCGGCTACGGCAAGCGCACGCCGCTCAGCGACTACCCGACGAAGAACCGCGGCGGCAAGGGCGTGATCGCGATCAAGACGACCGCGCGCAACGGCCAGGTCGCGGCGACCCGGATCGTCGCCGATGACGACCACCTGATCCTGATCTCGGATCGCGGCAAGCTGATCCGGATCCGGATGAGCGACGTCTCGATCCAGGGCCGCGCCACCCAGGGCGTGCGCGTGATGCGGGTCGACGACGGCGAGCACGTCGCGGCGATCGAGCGGCTGGCCGAGGGCGACGAGTCCGGGATCGAGACGGCGACGCCGATCGAGGCCGCCGACGACGGCGACACCATCCCGAACGACTCGCTCGAGGACGAGGTGCTCGACGACGAGGACGAGGGCGAGGGCGACGAGGACGAGTCGGCCGACTGAGGCCGCGCCGACGGGCACCGCGCCAGCTGCACCGGTCGCCGCGTTCTGGGCTACGTTCCCGGCGATGTCGATCCAACGCAGTCAGTCGATCTTCGAGCGCGCCCGGGCGGTGATCCCGGGCGGCGTCAACTCCCCGGTGCGGGCGTGCCGCTCGGTCGGCGTCGATCCGGTGTTCGTCGCGAGCGGCACCGGCGCCTCGATCACCGACGCGGACGGCAACCGCTACCTCGACCTGGTCGGCAGCTGGGGGCCGCTGATCCTCGGCCACGCCCACCCCGAGATCCTTGCGGCGATCCAGGAGACGGCCGCCACCGGCACCACGTTCGGCGCGCCGACCGAGATCGAGGTGCGGTTCGCCGAGGCGCTGCGCGCTGCGATCCCGTCGATGGAGATGGTGCGCGCGGTGTCCTCGGGCACCGAGGCCACGATGAGCGCGCTGCGGCTCGCCCGCGGGTTCACCGGGCGGTCCAAGATCATCAAGGCGGACGGCGGCTACCACGGCCACGCCGACTGCCTGCTGGTCGCCGCCGGCTCCGGCGCCGCGACCCTCGGCATCCCGGGCTCGGCCGGCGTCCCGGACGGCGCGGCGCGCGACACGATCGTCGTGCCGTACAACGATCTCGACGCGGTCGAGCGCGCGCTCGCCGTCGGTGACGTCGCCGCGCTCATCATCGAGCCGGTCGCCGGCAACATGGGCCTCGTGCTGCCGCAGCCCGGCTACCTCGCGGGGCTGCGCGCGCTGACCCACAAGCACGGCGCCGTGCTGATCTTCGACGAGGTGATCACCGGGTTCCGCGTCGCGTACGGCGGCGCCCAGGAGCGCTACGGCGTGGTCCCCGACCTCACCACGATCGGCAAGATCGTCGGCGGTGGGCTGCCGGCCGCGGCGTTCGGCGGGCGCGCCGAGATCATGCAGCAGCTCGCCCCGCTCGGCCCCGTCTACCAGGCCGGCACGCTGTCCGGCAATCCGCTCGCGATGGCCGCCGGGCTCAAGGCGCTCGAGCTGTTGCGCCGCCCCGGCACCTACGAGCGCCTGGAGCAGCTCGGCCAGCGGCTGGGCGATGGCCTGTTGGCCGCCGCGCGCGACGCGCAGATCCCGGCCTGCCTCAACCGGGTGGGGTCGATCTGCACGTTGTTCTTCTGTGCCGGCCCGGTCACCGACTACGCCACTGCGAAGCAGGCCGATACTGGCCGATTTGGCTCGTTCTTCCGAAACATGCGAGATCGTGGCGTGTTCCTGCCGCCCTCGCAGTTCGAGGCGATGTTCGTGAGCCTGGCGCACACCGACGATGACGTAGATCAGATCGTCGCGGCTGCACGAGCGGCCGTCCTCGATTGACGGTGTAAAATCGCAGTGCTATCAGGGCGCCGCGATGCAGAATGCGCGGCCCCACAGCGGCGAAATGTCGCAGGATACCTTCCGGGGTCCTGCGCATCGTACCCGCGTGCTCGGCAATCTCGGTCGCACCGACGCCGCGTCTCCCGCGGCGCGCCACGGCCGCCACTTCTTCCAGGCGCTATCGGCCAGCTCGGTCGGGCTCGAGCTCGGCATCTCGGTCGTGCTCACGCTGCTGCTCGGGATCTGGCTCGACGGCAAGCTCGGCACCGCGCCGTGGATGATGCTGCTCGGCCTCGCGCTCGGCCTCACCGCCGGGTTCCGCGGCGTGCTGCGCGCCGTCCACCGCAGCGATCGCGCGGCGGAGGCCGAGCGTGGCTAGCCCGAGCATCCACCGCATCGAGCGGCTGAACTACGGCATCAGCTCGATCGCGATCGTCGCCGCGCTGGTCACCCAGCCGCGCGCGGTCGTGCTCGGCTTCGCGGTCGGCGCCGCGCTCACCTGCCTCAACTTCTACGTGCTGCGTCGGCTCGTCGTGAAATGGACGACCGAGGCAGCACAGGGCAAGCACGGCAACGCCTCGGTGCTGATGCTGCCCAAGATGGTGGGGCTGATGGGTGCGGTCGCGGCGGCCATCCTGCTGCTCCCGATCGACGTGATCGCATTCGCGATCGGCTATTCGATCTTCATCCTCTCGATCATCATCGAGGCGACCTACAGCGCGCTCCGGCCCACCGCGAGCGATCAAGAGACTAGCGAGAACGGCCATGGGTGAACACGGCACCTGGTTCGACTACCTGAATCGATTCTCCTGGTGGCAGAGCTTCAGCCACTGGGCCGAGGGCGCATTCGGCCGCAAGGCCGGACTCGGTATGTTCCCGACCGGCTTCACGCTCACGCACGTGCTCATCACGTTGCTCGTGATCGGGATCGCCACCGTCGGCGCCCTCGCCTTCCTCAAGGGGCTGCGTGGCCCCGACAAGGGCCTGATCCCGCCGCGGAAGATGAACTTCCGCAACTTCTTCGAGTACCTCGCCGAGAGCCTCTACGGCATGGTCGAGGGCGCGATGGGCGAGGCGCACGCGCGGAAGTTCTTCCCGCTGATCGGCGCGCTGTTCGTCTTCATCCTGTTCTGCAACCTGTTCGCCCTGTTCCCGGGCTTCATCGCGCCGACCGACTCGCTGAAGACCAACATCGGGCTCGCGCTGCTGGTGTTCTTCCTCACCCACTACTACGGGGTGAAGGAGCACGGCCTCGCGTACTTCAAGCACTTCCTCGGCCCGAGCCTCCCGCTTGCGCCGCTCATGCTGCCGATCGAGCTGGTCAGCCACTTCGCTCGCCCGATGTCGCTGTCGATCCGGCTCATGGGCAACATGGTCGCGGACCACAAGGTCGTGATGTCGTTCTTCGCGCTGGTGCCCATCCTGGTGCCGGTGCCGTTCCTCCTGCTCGGCATCCTGGTGTGTCTGATCCAGGCCGTCGTGTTCTGCACCCTGGCGATGGTCTACATCGGCATGGCGATGGAGCACGAGGATCACTAGTCCGACGCCGTTGCCCCTTCCCGAGCATCCCAAAACGAGTTAACCAACGGCGCCCCCGCGACCGTCGACCAAGAGAGAAACCACCATGAAGCGCACCATCAAGATTCTTTCCTCGTTCGCTACCATCCTCATCATCCTCGGCATCTCCGGAATCGCGTTCGCGCAGGGCGCGGACGCCGAGGCCGCCGAGAAGGCGACCAAGGTCCAGGGCCTCGCTGGCAACTACGGTCTGATCGCGCTCGCCGCGGCGCTCGCCATCGGCATCGCCGCGCTCGGCGGTGGCATCGGCCAGGGTCGCGCGGCGACGGCGGCGCTCGACGGGATCGCCCGCAACCCGGGCGCGGCTGGCCAGATCCGCGGCCCGATGATTCTCGGTCTCGCGCTCATCGAGTCGCTCGTCATCTACGCGTTCGTCATCGCGCTCCTCCTGACCCTGAAGGTCGGCGCCTGAACCCATCCGGGTCGCACGTCGTCCCGGGCAACCGTTCGTGAACCAACTCGGCTCGCCTCCCGGCGAGCCGTTTTTCGTTTTCGGAGGGCGTGTGGGACGCTTGCTTCGTGTCCCAAGCCGACGCGGCGATGCCTGGTGAGCTCGACCTCGAGGGAAAGTCGACGCTCGAGATCCTCTCGGCGATCGACCTGTTCAGTGGCCTGCCCCAGACCCATCTCCGCCGGGTCGTCGATATCGGCCTCGAGGAGCAATACAAGGCCGGAGCGACGATCTTCGCCGAGGGTGCCCCGGGCGATAAGTTCTACCTGATCGTCGACGGCGCGGTGCGGATCAGCCGCATCGTGCCCGGCATGGGCGAGGAGGCGCTCGCTGTGCTCCGCCCCGGCGCGTACTTCGGCGAGATGTCGCTGATCGACGACGCGCCGCGCTCGGCGACCGTGGTGTGCCACGAGCGCTGCCGGCTGTTCGTGGTGAACCGCAGGGACCTCGAGGACCTGCTGTTCGTCGATCGCGACCTCGCGTACGAGCTGCTGTGGAACTGGGTGCGCACGCTGTCGCGGCGGCTGCGCGCGACCAACGACAAGATGACGTTCCTCGCCACCACCTCCAAGTTCTGATGCGCCCCGCCCTGCTCGCCGGCGTCGTCGTGTGCGGGCTGGCGGCCGCGGCCGCAGCCGCGGCCGCCACCCCACCGCAGCGAGCCCACATCAAAACTATTTTATTCTGCGCATCCTCCTTATCCCCGAAATACAACACACC
>JBQCJR010000129.1:0-3421 GCA_051952595.1 Kofleriaceae bacterium | reverse complement strand
CGGGCGCGCGGGGGCGGGGGGGGGGGGCGCCGGGCGCGGCGGGGACGGGCGCGGCGGCGACGGGCGGGGCGGCGAAGGGCGGGGCGGCGAAGGGCGGGGGGGCGAAGGGCGGGGCGGCGAAGGGCGCGGCGGCGAAGGGCGCCGCGGTGGTCGAGCTGGTGTGTCCGCGCTGTCGGATCGGGAAGCTGCTCGCCGGGGCGCGCGGGTGGGGCTGCGCGCGGTGGCGCGAGGGCTGCGGGTTCGTGGTGTGGTTCGAGACGGCGGGGCGTCGGCTGAGCGCGGCGCAGCTGCGGGACCTGGTGACGCGTGGCCGGACGCGCAAGGCGCGGTTCGCGCCGGAGCGCGGCGTCGAGATCGAAGGGCGGCTGGTGCTCGATCCGGCGCGCGACGGCGGCGCGGCGCGGTTCGAGCCGGAGCGAGCGGGACCGGCGGCTACGAAAGCTGCCGCGCCGCGAGCACCGCGATCGCGGCGTGCAGCGCGACGATCGCCCACAGCGCGATCATGAAGCGCACCTTCTTGGCCTTGTGCCGGCGGCGGTGGGCGTACACGCCGAGCAGCGCGCCGACCGACCCGCCGGCGAGCGCCGCGCCGAGCAGGACTCGCTCGGGGATCCGGCGCGCCCCGCGCCCGGCGCGCGCCTTGTCGATCCGGTAGCAGGCCCAGGTGGCGACGTTGATCAGCGCGAGCGCGGTAGCGACAGCGGCGGCGATCGACACGGCGCGCGAGCTTGCCATGGCCCGGTCACCGTCGGGCCCGACAAACCTGACACTAGGCTGTCAAACACGCATGGCAAGGTGCCGTCATGACGACGAAGACCTATCATGGAAGCTGCCACTGTGGTCGCGTGACGTTCGAGGCGGACATCGACTTCGCCGCGGGTACCGGCAAGTGCAACTGCTCGATCTGCTGGAAGATCCGCAGCTGGAGCGTGATCGTCAAACCAGAGGCGTTTCGCCCGCTCACCGGTCGCGACGAGCTCGGCACGTACAGCTTCGCCAGCGAGACCAACAAGCACGCGTTCTGCAAGCACTGCGGCGTGCACGCGTACGGCTGGGGCCACGTCCCGGAGATCGGTGGTGACTACTTTGGGGTGGCCGTCTCGTGCCTCGACGACCTCGACCCCGCCGACCTGGTCGCCGCACCGATCAAGTACATGGACGGCCGCGCCAATCGCTGGTGGGAGCCGCCGGCGGAGAGCCGCCACCTCTGACCGCGGAATCGCGCTCACGGGAACCCGGGCTGCGTGGTGGGCAATCCGGGCTAGCCTGGACGACTGCCCGCCGCCATGTCGGTCCCGATCGAAGACTACGCCGTGCTCGGCGACACCCGGACGGCCGCGCTGGTCGGCAAGAACGGCTCGGTCGACTGGTTATGTCTGCCGCGGTTCGACTCGGGAGCGTGCTTCGCGGCGCTGCTCGGCGACGCGCGCCATGGCCGGTGGTCGATCGCTCCGATCGGCGCGACCCGCACCACCCGCCGCTACCGCGACGGCACGTTGATCCTCGAGACCGAGCACACCACGTGCACCGGGGTGGTCCGGGTGACCGATTGCATGCCGCCCCGCGTGGGGAGCCCGAACCTGCTCCGGCTGGTCGAGGGGGTCTCGGGGCAGGTCGCGATGCGGATGGACCTGGTGATCCGGTTCGACTACGGCTGGGTCATCCCGTGGGTGCGCACGATCGAGGGCGTGCTCACCGCGATCGGCGGCCCGGATGCGCTCGAGCTGCGCACGCCGGTGCCGGTGCACGGCGAGGGGCTGACCAGCGTCGCGGAGTTCAGCGTCGCGGCCGGCGAGCAGGTGCCGTTCGCGCTGAGCTGGCACCCGTCAAACGAGGTGGGCGGCGGCGAGATCGACGTGGTCGCCGCGATCTCCGCGGCCGACGCGTGGTGGCGGGAGTGGTCGGCGCGCTGCACCTATCACGGGCCGTGGCGCGACGCGGTGGTCAGCTCGCTGATCACGCTGAAGGCGCTGACCTATCTGCCGACCGGCGGGATCGTCGCGGCGGCCACCACCTCGCTGCCCGAATCGCTCGGCGGAGTGCGCAACTGGGACTACCGCTACTGCTGGCTACGCGACGCGACGTACACGCTGTACGCCCTGATGCTCGCCGGCTACGCCGACGAGGCGAACCAGTGGCGCGACTGGCTCCTCCGCGCGGTCGCCGGCTCGCCCCAGCAGCTCCAGATCATGTACGGGGTCGCGGGCGAGCGTCGCCTGCCGGAGACCAACCTCGACTGGCTACCCGGTTACGCGGGGGCTCGCCCGGTGCGCATCGGCAACGGCGCGGCGCACCAGCTCCAGCTCGACGTCTACGGCGAGGTCAGCGACGCGCTGTACCAGGCGCGCAAGATCGGCCTTCTGGCCGACGAGAACGCGTGGTCGGTGCAGCGCCGGATGCTCGAGTACCTCGAGACCGCGTGGCCGGAGCCCGACGAGGGGATCTGGGAGACCCGCGGGCCGCGCCAGCACTTCACCCACTCGAAGATGATGACCTGGGTCGCGTTCGATCGCGCGGTCAAGACGCTCGAGTGGTTCCAGATGGAGGGGCCGATCGAGCGGTGGCGGCGGATCCGCGACGAGATCCACGCCGACGTGTGCGCGCGCGGCTACGATCGCACGCGCAACACGTTCACCCAGTCGTACGGCTCGACGGCGCTCGACGCGAGCCTGCTGTTGATGCCGCTGGTGGGGTTCCTGCCGGCGAGCGACGAGCGGATGCTCGGCACGGTGCGCGCGATCGAGCACGACCTGCTCCAGGAGGGCCTGGTGCTCCGCTACCGCACCGAGCAGACCAACGATGGCCTGCCTGCGGGCGAGGGCGTGTTCATCGCCGGCAGCTTCTGGCTCGCCGATAACTACGCGCTCGGCGGCCGGATGGATGACGCGCGCGCGCTGTTCGAGCGGCTGCTCGGGGTGCGCAACGACGTCGGGCTGCTCGCCGAGGAATACGATCCGCGGACCGGCCGGCTGCTCGGGAACTTCCCGCAGGCGTTCTCCCACGTCGGGTTGGTCAACACGGCGTTCAACCTGACGCGCCAGCGCGTCACGCCGGTGACCCGGATGCGGCACGGATGAGGTCGGCCCGCCGAGCGCCGGGCGGTTCCCTGCACGTCGGCCCGCCGGGCGCTACGCCCACCTGATCCACCACGGGATCGAGCTCGGGAGGCTCGTGGCGATCGGCGAGGTCGTCGAGCTGGTGGATGCGTTCCCGTCGTCGCCGCCGAGCGCCGAGATAGGATCCACGAGCCGTATCGAGCAGGAGCGCGCCACTCAGGGCTCGTCGGTCGTGGCGGTGCGCTCCTCGGGCCGCCGGCGCTCGGCGCCGAGCAGCGAGAGCAGGCGGAACAGCCGGTCGAGCGCCGTGGCGATCTTCGGCGGGACGTGCTCCAGCGCGTGGAGCTCGGGCACCGGCGAGGTGC
>JBQCJR010000128.1:0-2278 GCA_051952595.1 Kofleriaceae bacterium | reverse complement strand
ACCGGGACGTCGATCCCGCGCGACCGATCGAGCCACACCTCGTCGCCGAGCGCGACCCGGCCGCGATCCGGCAGCGCGAGCCCGGCGAGCACCGCGAGGATCGTGCTCTTGCCCGAGCCCGAGGGGCCCATCAGGCAGGTGATGCCCGGCGGGCACGTCAGCTCGACGTCCAGCGCGAAGTCGCCGCGCGCCAGCTGGATGGTCGCCGCGAGCTCAGCCACGGTGCAGGCGCCGGGTCAGGCGGTTGGCGAGGTAGAGCAGCGACACGCCGACGATGGTCGTCACGATCGCCATGTCGCGCGCGTCGGCGTCGCGGCTCGCGTACAGCGCGTCCATCACATAGATCGACGCCGTGGAGGTGCCGTCGATCCGCGATCCGGCGACCATCTGGGTGATCCCGTAGTCGCCGAGCGCGCGCGCTAACCCGAGCATCGCGCCGGCGACGATGCCCGGGGCGGCGAGCGGCAGCACGATCGTGAACAACACGCGGATCGGCCGAGCGCCGAGCGTGCGCGCCGCCGCGACCAGGTTCGGATCCACGGCGTCGAGGCCGATCCGGGCCGAGCGCACCACCAGCGGCAGCGAGCCGACCGCCGCGGCGATCACCGCGCCGGTGAACGAGAACACGATCTGGGTGCCGGTCAGGCTCTCCCACGCGCGGCCGAGCGCGCTGTCGGTGCCGAGCACGACCAGCAGGTAGTAGCCGAGCACCGTGGGCGGCAGCACCAGCGGCGCCGAGACCACCGCGTCGAACAGGTCGCGCGCGGGCAGCCGGCGCCAGCCGAGCAGCAGCGCGATCGCGGTGCCGACCACCAGCGACACCACCATCGCGAGCGCGGCGATCTGGAGCGACAGGATCAGCGGAGCCCAGATCACGTGACCCGCTCGCGCCTATTCCGGAATCCGCACCACGAACACCGCGCCGAGGTCGCCGCGCTCCTCGACGTGGATCGTCCCGCCGTGGGCCTCCGCCGCGAGCTTGCAGAAGTACAGCCCGAGCCCGCGGTTCGCGCGCGCGGCCGCCCGGCGCGCCTCGACCTGGAAGTAGCGGCCGAAGATCGCCTCGCGCTCGCTCGGCGGGACCGCCGGGCCGCTGTTGCCGACGGCGATCTCGACGCCGGACGGGCCGCGCGACACCGCGAGCATGCAGCGTCCGCCGCGCGGCGCGTAGCGCGCGGCGTTGTCGAGCAGGTTCTCGATCACGCGCGCGAACAGCTCGCGATCGAGCCGCACGACCATCTCCGGATCGCAGTCGACGTCGAACCGCAGCTGGCGGACCTCGAAGTGCGCGCGGTTGCCGGCGCGCGCCCGCTCGATCAGCTCGGCGATCCGCACCGGCGTCGCGTCGGCGCGCAGGATCCCGTCCTCGAGCTCGTCGACGTCGAGGATCGTCGCGACCAGCCCCAGCGCCTTGCCAACCAGGGTCGTCGCGTCGTCGATGTAGCCGATCGCCGTGGTGCGCCCGGCGTCCTCGAGATCCTCGAGCTCCTCGCGCAGCAGCTCCAGGTAGCCCTGGATCGCCGAGAGCGGGCTGCGCAGATCGTGGACCACCAGCGCGGCCAGCACGCGCTTCTTCTCGCGGAGCTCGCGGGCCGCCGGCTCGAGATCGCGCCCCTCGCCCGCTCGCTCGTTCACTCGCTCGTTGCGCTGGGCCGGCCCCATCGAGCTACCCCACCACTCGATTGCGCCCGCCTTCTTTGGCCGCGAACAGGTTGGTATCGGCTTGCTTGATGAACTCGAGCGCGTCCTCGATCTCGCTGCGCAGGCTCGACACCCCGATCGACACTGTCACCGGGATCAGCGCGTCCTCGAACTTGAACTCGGCGACCTCGACCAGCTTGCGGATCTTCTCCGCGAACTGCATCGCGTTGTAGTGGTCGATCTCCGGCAGCACGATCGCGAACTCCTCGCCGCCGTAGCGGGCGAGCACGTCCTCGCGGCGGATCCGGGTCTTGATCACCGACGCCAGGTGCTTCAGCACGTGGTCGCCGGCGAGGTGGCCGAAGCTGTCGTTGACGCCCTTGAACCGGTCGATGTCAAACATGATCAGCGACAGGTCGCGGCGGTAGCGCAGCGCCCGCCCGATCTCGCGCTCGAGCGTCTCGACGAAGTACCGGCGGTTGAACACCTGGGTGAGCCCGTCGACCGTGGTCAGCCGATAGATCTCGTCGTGGTAGGCGTTTTCGATGTTGTTGCCGGACAGGAACTTGAAGATGCAGCGGCCGACCTTGATGAAGTCGCCGTCGCGCAGCACGTACTCGTCGATCATCTCGTCGTT
>JBQCJR010000127.1:0-4670 GCA_051952595.1 Kofleriaceae bacterium | reverse complement strand
AGCTCGCGCGGCACGCTGCCGCAGTCGAACACGACGAACGGGCCGTCGCGGCGCGGCGAGTGGTTGTGGATCTCCTCGGCGATCAGCTCCTTGCCGGTGCCGGTCTCGCCTTCGATCAGGACGGTGGCGTTGGTCGCGGCGACGTCCTCGAGCAGCGTGAACATCTGCCGCATCTTGGTGTCGCCGCCGACGATCGTGCCAAACGCCGTCTGCGCCGAAGGCTCGGGCTCGACGATCTCCTCGTCGGGCAGGAACTTGATCACCGTGCGGCCGAGCTTCACCTCGGCGCCGAACCCGATCGCGATCTTCTCGAACCGCGAGCCCTGGATGAACGAGCCGTTGGTCGAGCCGCAGTCGACCATCAGGACCTCGTCGTCGACCATCTGGGCCTCGAGGTGCTTGCGCGACACCGTCTTGTCGGTGAGCACGAGGCTGCACTGCGGCCCGGAACCAAACGACACCGGATCGCGGGTCAGCCGCACGGCCTCGCCGCGATCGGGGCCCTTGATCACGACGAAGATCCCGCCGGAATTCTGGCGCGAATAAGACGGCGCGTCGTCGAGCAGCGCCGTGACGTTGGAACGATCGCGCGACATCTCTACCCGGCCTCGCCATCGTAGCCGGGGGCCTCCGCGCTGTAAATACGACGGGCTACTTGCCTTGCTGCACTGCGACGTCAGGTCCTGACATCGCAACGACGATCGCGGCCGCGCCTGCAAGGACAAGAATCGCCGCGATCACCATCCACGGACGGATCCGCGATGACTTTTTCCGTGATGTCGATGACGCCCGCGCGGACACAGGCACGGGCGAGGCCGGCGCCCTCTGCGCGAACGGCGGATTCGCTGGTCCGGGCGGAGGCACCGCGGCCACCGGCGCCGGCGGGAGCGCGACCGGCGCCGAGTCGAACGCGCTCGGGCCCGAGTCGAAGATCCGCGGCCCCGAGTCGAGCCGCGGCCCGGCGTCGAGGTCGACCAGCGGGTTGGCGCCGTCGTTCTCCTCGGAGTCGATCATGTTGATGATCGAGGTCAGCTCGACCCCGGCGTACTTGCCGACCTCGGTCCGGGGCCGCCCCGCGCGCTCGGCCGCCCGCGCGGCGAGCACGTGGATCGACACCGGGCCCGACGAGTGGAGCGCGTCGCTATCGGCGTCCTCATCATCGTCGTCGGCCACGTCGTAGACCTCGGTGCCGGCGCGCGGCGCGTGGCCGAGATCCTCCTCGTCGTCGTCGCCGCGCCACTGCTCGATCGGCCCACACGCCGACTCGAGCTCCTGGGCGAGCTCGGGCGCGGACATCAGGAGGCCGTTGCGATGGGCGCACCGGTTGAGCGCCTCCTGGAACTCGCCGGCGGTCTGGTAGCGCGCGTCCGGCGACAGCGCGAGCGCTTTGGCCATGATCGCGTCGAGGTCGGCCGGCAGCCCCGGCACCTTGCGCGACACCTGCGGGACCTGCTGCGAGTAGATCTCGTCCGCCGAGGTGGTCAGACCGGCGTGCACGAACAGCCGCTCGCCGGTTAGGATCTCGTAGAGGCAGACCGCGAGCGAGTAGAGGTCCGCGCGGTGATCGAGCGGCTCGCTCCGCGCCTGCTCGGGCGACATGTACCCGATCTTGCCCTTCACCTTGTAGAACAGCGAGTTGTGCGTCGCGGCCTTGGCGATGCCGAAGTCGGTCAGCTTCACCTCGCCGGTGTGGGAGACCAGGATGTTCGAGGGCGAGACGTCGCGGTGGATCAGCTTGAGCGGGTTGCCGTCGAAGTCGCGCTTGACGTGCGCGTAGGCGAGCGCCGAGAGCACCTCGCGGGTGATCCGGATCGCGGCGGCCGGCGAGAACCGCTGGCCCCGCCGCTTGGCCTTCTTGAGCAGGGTCCGGAGGTCCCCGCCCGGCAGGTACTCCATGACGATGAAGTACTCGCCGCCCGCGGTGACCAGATCGATCGTGTGGACGATGTTGGCGTGATCGAGCGTGGCCGAGAGCTTGGCCTCGCGCAGGAACAGGTCGATGAACTCCTCCTGCTGCGTGAACTCCGGCAGCAGCTGCTTGAGCACGACCTCCATCTCGAACCCGCCGGCGCCGAGCTTCTTGCCGACGTAGATCGCGCCCATGCCGCCCTCGGACAGATGCTCGAGAACGACATAGCGATCGATCGGTGCTCCCCCGACATCGACCATGCGTGCGCAGTGTAACATCGGCCGGGTGGACCGGTATCGGCTCGCACCGCTCCGCGACGCGCGCGAGCGCGACAAGCGCGACAAGCGCGGAGATCTCGCAGCGGCCGTGGGCGAGGCGCGCGAGACCGCCGCGCGACTCGAGGCCGCCGCCCATCGCGTGGAGGACGCGCGCGTGGTGAGCCGCGAGGCGCACGCGGCGATCGGCGCGCTGCTCGAGGGCGGTGCCCACGGGGCCACGCTCGCGCTCGCGGATCGCCACGCCCAGCGCCGCCGCCGCGACCTCGAGGCCGCGCTCGGCGAGCAGCTCCGGGCGCGCGCCGCGCACGGCGACCGGCTCGCCGAGGTCGACGAGGCGCGCGGCCGGCTGGTGATCGCCCGCGCCGAGCGCGAGCTGATCGAGCGCCACTTCGCCCGCTGGCGGACCGCGCGGGCCCGGCTCGCCGAGCGCCGCGAGGACTGAGCCGCGCAACCGCGGCCGCCGCGCCGTGTCGTTCGGACATGCGCATCCGCCTCCGCCCGATCCTCGCCGCCGCCGTGCTCGCCCTCGCCACCACCGCGGTCGCCGCCGCCGACCCGTCGCCCGATGTTCAGCGGATGTCCGACGACGACTGCGCGCGTGCCCGCAAGCAGAACAAGACCTGCGTGCTGGTGATCGAGGACGAGACGATCGAGGGCGGCGCGCCGACCCACGGCGACCCGCCGCTGACCGGCCGCGGGTTCGGAACGCTCCAGTCGCTGATCCGGGTCCGGGCGGACTTCATCCAGGAGATCCTGAAGACCGCCGAAGACCTGTGACCCGTTCCCGTCGGGCGATGTGGGGGCGCGCCGGCCGCGGTATATAATCGGGGTCGATGCGCGTTGTCCTGATCGCCGCGATACTGCTCGCGGCCTGCACCGAGCCTCGCAGCGGACGCTGCATCGAGGTGTGCAAGCGCGAGGCGGAGTGTGTCGAGGAGACCAGCAGCAAGATGCCCTTCGACGAGAAGGAGTGCATCGCGGCGTGCGCGGCCCTCGAGCAGGACGCCACGGTCAACGCCGCCAAGGTACAGCGCCACATCCAGTGCGTGCACGACCAGGCGTCGTGCGCCGCCGTCCTGGAGTGCAAGTAGTGCTGTCGGCGACCAGCGCGCGCACGTTCAGCACCAGCGTGCTGCGCACGACGATCTTCCTCGAGCGGCGGTTCCGCGCGCACCTGCTGACCCGCGACCGCCTGCTCTATGACAGCGCGTACGCGCCGGCCGCCAAGAAGCAGAGCACGTTCGTGCACCTCTACGCGTCGCTGCGCGGCACGATCGCGCTCGCGGGTGCCCCTCCGATCAGCGGGCCGCAGGCGTACGTGCTCGCGGAGACCGAGTTCGACCGCGTGATCCAGGGCGCGCGCACGTTCCGGTCGTACGGCGCGCCCGCGGTGATCGTCGAGCTACGCGTGCCCGCGACGGATCTCCAGCGCCCGATCGGGATCAGCCACGGCCCGCTCGACCTGCCGACCCACGTGTGGGACGCGTACCAGGCGCTCGAGGCGACCCAGAGCGAGGACGCGCTGCACCAGCTGATCGTGCGGCTCGGCGAGGCCCAGGTGCTGTCGCGCGACCTGACCGCGAGCGTGGTGCCCCACGAGCCCGAGCGGTTCACCCGGCTGTGGACCGTGCTCCGCCCGCTGTACCAGGACCTCGCGACCTCCGCCTCGCTCAAGCAGATCGCGACGATCGCCGGCTTGTCGCTGCGCCAGCTCGGCCGCGACCTCGGCGAGCTCACCCGGCTGTTCGGCCTCTACGGCGGCGGCTTCCGCGACGCGATGCGCGTGCTCCGCCTGCGCGCCGCCGTGCTGTTCCTGTCCGCGCCCGGCGGCACGCCGAGCGACGTGGCCAAGGCGGTCGGCTACGGCAGCCTCGACGCGATGGGCCGCGCGTTCCGCGACGCCCAGCTCCCGGCGCCCAGCGTCGTCCAGGACGCCGTACGCTATCGTGAGTAACCCGCCGGGCCTGCGAGCAGTCGACCGCAACGTGCTCGGCCACCTGGCGCGCACCCTCGCCGAGCTGGGGAGCGACGAGCGGCAGATCCTTTACAAGCAGAGCGTCCCGTTCGTCCACGTACCGGCCGAGCTCGCGCAGCAGTGCTACACCTACCGGGACTACCTCGATCGGAGCTGGTTTCGCAACTTGTTCGCTGCCGAGGAGGCCACCGCGCTGCGCTCGTTCTTCTGGGCCGTGCGGGAGTACGGAAGGGCTCACCTCCGCGAGTGGCTCGACGTCGACCAGGGCATCCTCGATGATCCCGCATGGCGCGCGATCATGGCGCGCGCGAAAGAGCTCTACGAGGGCATGGTGGCGTCGGGCCGGCTCGATCCGGACGAGCTCACCGCCGCCGCGTCTGTGGGTCGAGCGCGTCGCGGAGGCCGTCACCGAGGAAGTTGAGCGAGAGGATCGCGAGGGCCATCGCGAGGCCGGGGAAGATCAGGAGCCAGGGGTAGACCACGATCTGGGAGCTGCCCTCGGTGACCA
>JBQCJR010000126.1:0-4635 GCA_051952595.1 Kofleriaceae bacterium | reverse complement strand
CGATCGAGGGTCCGATCGCCACGGTCACGATCTCGCGCGAGGCGGTGCTCAACGCGCTGTCCTCCGAGGTGCTCTCCGAGCTGACCGCCGCGGCGGCCGATCTGGAGCTGACGCCGGAGGTCCGCGTGGTGATCCTCACCGGCGCGGGCGACAAGGCGTTCGTCGCCGGCGCCGACATCGCCGAGATGCAGCAGCTGACGCCGGTGCAGGCCGCCGCGTTCTCCCAGATGGGCGGCGCGCTCGGCGAGGCGATCGCGAGCTCCGAGAAGCCGTGGATCGCCGCGGTCAACGGGTTCGCGCTCGGCGGCGGCTGCGAGCTGGCGCTGGCGTGCGACTTCATCCACGCCTCCGAGCAGGCCAAGTTCGGCCAGCCCGAGGTCAAGCTCGGCGTCATCCCCGGCTTCGGTGGCACCCAGCGGCTGGCCCGCCGGGTCGGCATCGCCAAGGCCAAGGAGCTGTGCATGACCGGCGACGTGATCGACGCCGCCGAGGCCAAGCGGATCGGCCTGGCCGACGCGGTGTGGCCACACGGCGAGCTGCTCGCCAAGGTCCAGGCGCTCGCGGGCCGGATCGCCGACAACGGCCCGCTCGCGGTCGCCGAGGTCAAGCGCCTGATCGATCTCGGCCAGTCGACCACGCTCGACCACGCGCTCGAGCTCGAGCAGCGCAGCTTCGGCCTGCTGTTCGCGACCGATGATCAGCGCGAAGGAATGTCCGCGTTCCTCGCCAAGCCCAAGCGCAAGGCCCAGTTCAAGGGCCAGTAGCCCCCGCCAGAAGTTGGAGTAGTCGTGAATTTCACACCGACCGAGGAACAGCTCGCCGTCCAGTCCACCGCTCGCGAGTTCGCGCAGAACGAGGTGCTGCCCAAGGCAGCCGAGATCGATCGCGAGCACCGCCATCCGACCGAGTTGGTCAAGCGGATGGCCGAGCTCGGCTTCCTCGGGATCGCGGTCCCCGAGACCTACGGTGGCTCGGGGCTCGATCACGTGTCGTACGTGCTCGCGATGGAGGAGATCTCCCGCGCGTGCGCCTCGACCGGCGTGATCATGAGCGTGAACAACTCGCTGGTGTGTGACCCGATCTACCGGTTCGGCACCGAGGCGCAGAAGCAGCGCTGGCTGACCCCGCTCGCGAGTGGCCAGCTGCTCGGCTGCTTCGCGCTCAGCGAGCCCGAGGCCGGCTCCGACGCCGCGGCGCAGAAGACCACCGCGGTGCTCGACGGCAACGAGTGGGTGATCAACGGGACCAAGAACTGGATCACCAACGGCCCGGTCGCCGACGTCTGCGTGCTGTTCACGATGAACGACAAGGCGGCGGGCCACAAAGGCATCACCGCGTTCATCCTGCCGATGAAGCACCCCGGCGTGCGCGTCGGCACGCCCGACGACAAGCTCGGGATCCGCGGCAGCAAGTCGTCGCAGATCTTCCTCGACGACGTGCGGCTGTCTCCCGATCACCTGCTCGGCGAGGTCGGCCGCGGGTTCGGCGTCGCGATGTCCACGCTCGATGGCGGCCGGATCGGGATCGCGGCGCAGGCGCTCGGCATCGCGCGCGCCTCGCTCGACGACGCGCTGGCGTACGCGCAGCAGCGCCGCACCTTCGGCAAGCCGATCCTCCAGCACCAGGCGATCCAGTTCAAGCTCGCGGACATGGCCACCGAGATCGATGCGGCGCGCCTCCTGACCCTACGCGCGGCGTGGCTCAAGGACCACAAGCTCCCGTACGGCAAGGAGGCGTCGATGGCCAAGCTGTACGCCTCGGACGTCGCGAACCGCGCGGCCCGCGAAGCGATCCAGATCTTCGGAGGAAATGGCTACGTGACGGAGTACCCTGTCGAGCGCCACTTCCGAGACGCCAAGATCACCGAGATCTACGAAGGCACCAGCGAGATCCAGCGGCTCGTGATCGCCGGGTACCTCGCCAAGGGCCAGTGACCCGTCCGCGCGGCGGACAGAAGGAGAGCTGAGATGATGCTGACCACGACCAACCGGATCCACCTCATCGCAGTTCTCACCTCCGCCGCGCTCGCCGCCTGTGGTGGCGGCAAGAAGGCCGAGACCACGCCGGAGCCGGCGGCCGAGGGCGAGCAAGAAGCGGCCCCGGCGCAGGCCGACGCGCCGATCGTCGCGGCCGACACGATGGACGAGATCCAGCGGCTGTTCGACCGCAAGCGCGGCGCGGTCTCGCGCTGCCTGTCGGCGGCGGTCGACAGCAAGGAGCTGCCGAAGAACTCGCGCGGCAAGGTCACCCTCGGGGTGGTGATCGGTACGTCCGGGTCGGCGAGCGACATCAAGGTCATCCACGCCACGCTCGAGTCGCAGTCGCTGACCTCGTGCGTCATCGAGAAGGTCAAAGAGATCCAGTTCCCCGAGGTCCCGAAGCCGTACGAGACGTCGTATACGTACGCGTTCGAGGCGATGTGACAGCAGCCACCAAGCTCCGAACCCTGTGTCTGATGTTGGCCGCGTGCGGCGGTAGCTCCAAGCCCGTCGAGACCCCGGCCGAGCCCGCCACGCCGCGGGCGACCCGCGTGCCGATCGAGGAGCCCGAGAACGAGGACGGCGTCGAGATGGTGTCGACGCGCGGCCGCATGGATCCGGCGGTCATCGAGGCCGGCATCGCGCCACACGCCGCGGAGCTCAGCGCCTGCTACACGACGCGGGTCGGCCGGCGCCGCTGGCTCGGCGGCCACGTGTCGCTGCACTGGGAGATCCAGCGCGACGGCGTGGTCACCGCGGTCAAGCTCGCCGAGAGCGACCTCGGCGCATGGCCGGTCGAGAAGTGCCTGCTCGACGTCGCGCGCACCGCGACGTTTGGCAAGCCGACCGGCGGCGACGCCGACTTCTCGGTCCCGCTCGACTTCTCGGCGAAGGGCAGGTCGGCGGTGTGGGACGAAGATCAGAGCATCAAGGCGGTGGGCGGGCAGCTCGCCACGCTCGATGCGTGCGCCAAGGGCAAGGTCGCGGCGCCCGACGACGTCACGGTCACCCTGTACGTCGGCCCGCAGGGCAAGGCGCAGTCGGTCGGCTTCTCGTCGCCCGCGTCGGTGCTCGACGCCGCGTGGGCCGATTGCGCCGAGAAGGTGGCGATGGCGTGGCGGCTCCCGGATCCCCGTGGTTCGATCGCCAAGCTGGCGATCCGCTATCGCGCGCCGTAGCGCGCAGGTCGGTCATGAACTTCCAGCCCACCGAAGAACAGCTGCTGGTCCAGCGCACCGCGCGCGATGTCGCCGAGCGCGTGCTCGCCCCGCGGGCCGCCGCGCGCGACGTGTCGTGCGAGTTCCCGGTCGCCGAGCTGCGCGAGCTCGCCAAGCTCGGCCTGCTCGGGATCGCCGTCCCCGACGAGCTCGGCGGCGCCGGTGCCGGCCCGGTCGCGTACTCGCTCGCGATGCAGGAGCTCGCGCGTGGCGATGCCGCCGTCGCGGTCGCGGTCTCGGTGACCAACATGGTCGCCGAGCTGATCACCCAGAACGCCAGCCCGGAGCTCGCGCGCGCGTGGGTGCCGCGGATCACCAGCGGCGAGCTGGTGTGCGGCGCGTTCGCGCTCAGCGAGCCAGACGCCGGCTCGGATCCGGCCGCGATGCGCACCACCGCGGAGCGGACGCCGAACGGCTGGGCGATCTCGGGGATCAAGCAGTGGATCACGAGCGGCGATCACGCCGGCGTGATGGTGGTGTGGGCGATCACGGATCCGAGCGCTGGCCACAAGGGGATCAGCGCGTTCGTCGTCGATGGCAAGGCGCGTGGGCTGACCGTGTCGCGGCTCGAGGAGAAGATGGGCCTACACGGCTCGTCCACGGCGCAGCTGGTGCTCGACCGGGTCGAGGTCGGCCACGACGCGGTGCTCGGCGCGCCTGGCCGCGGGTTCGCGCTCGCGATGATGGCGCTCGACGGCGGCCGGATCGGCATCGCCTCGCAGGCGCTCGGGATCGCGCGCGGGGCGCTCGAGGCGGCGATCCGCTACGCCGGCGAGCGCGAGACCTTCGGCCAGCCGATCATCAAGCACCAGGCGATCGGCGGGATGCTGGCCGACGCCGCGACCTGGCTCGACGCCGCGACGCTGATGACGCTGCGCGCGGCGTACCTGAAGGAGCAGGGCGGGGCGTTCTCGCAGCAGGCCGCGATGGCCAAGCTGTTCGCCACCGAGCACGCGTGGAAGATCTGCGACCTCGCGCTCCAGGTCCACGGCGGCTACGGCTACGTGCGCGACTTCCCCGTCGAGCGGGCGCTGCGCGACGTGCGAGTGACCCGGATCTACGAAGGAACGAGCGAGATCCAGCGGATCGTGATCGCGCGCAATCTGCTGCGCAACCAGTGACTTGGCGCCCCCGGGTGGGCAACGAGGTTGCCACCGGGCGCCGGCTGGGGGAAAACGCAGCCATGGCCGAGCCGCCGCGCAAGCTCCGGATCCTGGTGGCCAAGCCAGGGCTCGACGGCCACGACCGCGGCGCGAAGGTCGTCGCGCGCGCGCTCGCCGACGCCGGCTACGAGGTCGTGTACACCGGGCTGCACCAGACTCCCGAGATGATCGCCGCCGCGGCGGTCCAGGAGTCGGTCGACGCGGTCGGGCTCTCGATCATGTCGGGCGCGCACATGACGCTGTTCCCGGCGGTGATGGAGGCGCTCAAGGCGCGCG
>JBQCJR010000125.1:0-9359 GCA_051952595.1 Kofleriaceae bacterium | reverse complement strand
GCCCTCTGGGCAGCCACCGCTGGCGCCGACGTATCCACCTCCGAGCGCGCCCCCTGTGCAGCCACCGCTGGCGCCGACGTATCCACCTCCGAGCGCGCTCCCTGTGCAGCCGTCGCTGGCGCCACTGGCGCCACCTCCGAGCGCGTCCCCTGCGCTGGCGCCACTGGCGCCGCCTCCGAGCGCGTCCCCTGCACTGGCGCCGCTGACGTCACCTCCGAGCGCGCCCCCTGGCCAGCCGCCACTGGCGCCGCTGTCTCCACCTCCGGGCGCGCCGCTGGGCCAGCCGCGGCTGGCGCCGGCGTATCCACCTCCGAGCGCGTCCCCTGTGCAGCCGCCGCTGGCGCCGCTGTCCCCGCCGCCGGGTGCACCACTCGCGGCGCCGCCGGGCGCGGCGTATCCGCGCGCGAGCTTCGATGACGACTTTCACACCGAGCGGGGCGGGGCGGCCTACGAGACGGGCCCGAGCGCGGTGGTCGCCTCGGAGCGGCCGCGGCTGACGGGCGATCCGCCGCCGACCCACATCCAGCGCCCGGAGCAGCACGTGGACCGGCCGTTCACGCCGCCGAAGGTGCTGCCGGTCCCGGAGATCCCGGAGCCGGGCCTGCTCAACGCCGCGAAGTACGCGCTGCGGTTCGGCCGCGCGCGCTGGCAGCGGCGCGGCGCGATCAAGACGCTGGGCGCGGAGATCAAGCAGGACACCGAGGCGCTCGACCAGGTGCTGGGCGAGCTGGGCCGGATCGCGCGGGTCGCCGGGCTCGAGGGCCGGGTGTTCTCGGCCGAGAACACAGCGATCAACGCGGCCGAGGAGCGCGTGGACGCGCTCGGCAAGGAGCAGGGCGATGTCGAGGCGCGGCGCGCGGACGAGAACGCGCGGTTCGTCGACGTGGAAGGCGAGCGGAACCAGAAGCTGGTCGAGGCGGAGCGGATGGTCGACGAGGCCCAGAAGGAGCTGTCCTATCTGGAGGCGCAGCGCCGCGGGCTGCGCGACAAGCGCAAGGACCTCGAGCGCCGCCAGAAGACCCACCTGAAGAACGCCGAGGATCACGATCGCCAGGCGGGCACCGCGCAGATCGGCGAGACCCGCCAGGAGCTGCGGCGGTCGGCGGAGCAGCACCGCAAGGAGGCGGCGGCGCTCGAGCCGGATCGCCAGGACATGGACCGCCGGCTGGCGGCGCTCGAGCGGCCGATCAACGAGGCGACGGCGCGGGTCGATGCGGCGAAGGCCGAGCTCGATGCGGCCAAGCGCAGCCTGGCGGATGCCCGCGAGGGCCACAACCACCGGCTCGCCGAGCTCGACGCCGAGCACAAGCGTAAGGCGCGCGAGATCGCGCTCGCCGAGGCGGAGATCGCCCGGCGGCTGGTCACCCTGGGCACGCTGGTCAACCTCAACCGCATCGAGGACCCGCGGTTCGACGAGCTCTACCAGCGGATCGATCGGCTGCGCGGCGCGATCACTGCGAGGACGACCGAGATCGAGCGACTGACCGCCGAGCGCGAGGCCTACGACCGCGGCGCGCTGGTCCGCGGCGTAACCTCGATCGGCGGCGCGATCGTCGCGCTGATCGCCCTCATCGTGATCCTCCGCGCGGTGTTGTGACGGCGTAAAGGCGCCCACCGCGGGTGCGCGCCGAACGCTGGCCCGACGGGTCGCCGTGCGTGCGCGGCGTGTTACCCTCGGAGGTCGTCGTGCCCAAGGTCCTGGTCTCGAACAACAGCGAGCTCCTGCGGCACTTCGCGGCGCCTCCGTTCCAGCGACTGGGTCCCCAGCTGCTGATCGCGGGCAGCCTCGAAGAGGCGCGCTCGCTGTTCCTCGCCGAGGAGCCGCCGCTCGCGGTGCTCGACGTCGAGCTGGGCGGGTTCGAGCTGTCGCGCGCGATCAAGCAGCGCAGCCCGTCGACCCGCGTGGTGCTGGTCGCGGGCAAGCGGCTGACCGGCGATCAGATGCGCGAGGTCTCGGCGTGTGGCTGCGACGAGCTGCTGATCGCGCCGATGACCGCCGACGAGCTGCACGACGTGGTGGCGATCCAGCTCGGCGAGCCGCGCCCGGGCTCGGAGGCGTTCGCGATCGCCGTCGCGCTGGACGGCGCGCGGGTCGACGCGACGGTCTCGAACCTCTCGGTCGACGGCGTGCGGCTGGTGCTCGCCGAGCGCGTCGCCGAGGGCCAGCGGATCGAGCTGCGGATCGCGCCGGAGGGCGAGCCGCCGCTCGCGATCACCGGCACGGCGGTGTGGGCGCAGCCGCGCGACGGCAAGACCGTGGTCGGCGTCGGGTTCGACGCGCTCGACGATCGCGCGCGCGGCCTGCTCGCGAAGCTGACCCAGTGGCAGGTGGTCAAGGACGGCGAGCGGATCCGGGTCGTGCTGCGCGGCGATTTCACCGAGGCGACCCGGTTCGACGAGCTGCTCCCGGCGATGCTCGGCCGCGTCGTGTTCGACACCGCCCAGGTCACGTACATGAACTCGCTCGGCGTGCGCGCGTGGTGCGAGTTCCTGCGCCAGGCGCGGATCCAGGGCTACGAGTTCCACGCCTGCTCGGTGCCGTTCGTGCTCCAGGCGTCGATGGTGCGCGACGTGCTCGGCCGCGGCACGGTGACCTCGTTCTTCGCGCCGTTCCACTGCATCGGCTGCGATCACCAGGAGGAGCGGCTGCTCCAGTCGGCGGCGATCCTCGCGACCGCGACCCGCGACGACGATGGCGTCGAGACCTACGCGCCCCCGGTGTTCAAGTGCCCGTCGTGCGGCGGCGCGCTCGAGTTCGACGACCTGCCCGAGCGCTACTTCGCGTTTCTCGGAGACGAGGCGGAATAGGCCATGCGCAGGATGTTCGTGCGGTCGTTCGCGATCGCATTTGTGGCGTTTGCGTTGTTTTTCGGGCTCGAGTTCTTCCTCGAGTGGCGGCGCGCCGGCTTCCCCGGGTGGGGCAGCGCGAGCTGGGCGGGGGTCAAGAACGAGAAGCTGGTCGACGTGCTGTCGCCGATGGCGCGCGCGTACAACAACGTGCTCGCGATGCTGATCGCGACGATCGGCCTGGCGATCCCGCTGACGGCGAACATGCACACGCCGAAGCTGATCGAGATCTTCCTCCGCGATCGGATCAACCGGTGGGTGCTCACGTACATCACGTTCGGCGCGGCGCACGTGCTGTGGGTCGGCTACATGGTCGGTCCGCAGTTCGCGCCGACCTGGTCGATCGCGCTGTCGGTGTACATGGCGCTGATCGGGTGGGCGCTGCTGCTGCCGTACTTCTTCTACGTGGTGCGGTTCGTCGATCCGTCGCGGCTGATCGTCCGGCTGCGCGACACCGCGGATCGGATCATCGTGCGCGTCGCGGATCGGGTTCGCGATCCGATCTCCGCGCAACAGGAGCTCGGCACGCGGGTCGGCCAGCTCGGCACGATCATCATCAAGTCGCTCGATCGCGGCGATCGCGACGTCGCCGCCGAGGGCGCGTGGGCGCTCAAGCTGCTGCTCGACCACTACGACCCGCACAAGTCGCGGATGCCGCGCGAGTGGTTCGTCGTCGATCGCGCCGACTTCGTCGGGTTCTCGGACGAGGCGCTCGAGATGCTGTCCGAGTCCAAGACCTGGTACGAGATGAAGTGCCTGCAGCAGCTCGAGATCGGCTTCCTGCGCGCGCTGCACGGCGCGACCGATACGGTCTCGGTGTTCTCCGACGCGGTCCGCGTGATCGCGTGCCGGTCGCACGAGCGCCACGACGAGCAGGCGCTCCGCCTCGCGATCCGGTTCCTCAACAACTTCCTGCGCGAGGCGATCAAGTCGGGCAACCTGCGCGCCGTGTACGACGTGTTCCACCAGTACCGCAAGCTGGCGCGCACGATCGTCGACCGTCCCGAGCTGATCCGCGAGATCGGCAAGCACTTCACGTACTACGCCGGGATGGCGCGCACCTATGGCATGGCGTTCGCCCCGCAGCTCGTGATGTTCGACCTCGGCTACGTGACGCGCCGCGCGTACGAGCGCGCCTCGCCAGCGGCCGCCGCGCTGCTCGACCAGGTGCTCGCGCTGCCCCACCGCACCGGCGAGGACGTCCACTCGATGGCGGTCAAGGCCAAGCTGATCCTCGGCGGGTTCTTCGTCGAGAACAAGCTCGATCCCGAGGCCGATCTGGTCCGCCGCAACCTGCGCGACATCGACGCCGTCGAGCTCGATCGCGCCGAGGCCGACCTGCTGTCCGCCGACCGGTCGTTCTTCGAGGTCACCGACCGCCAGCTCAACCTCGAGTACGTCCCGCCCGAGCGCCGCGAGCCGCTGCAGCGGTTCTGCGCGTCGCTCCAGCGCTCGTGAGTATGCGCGGCGCGGGCCGGCGGCCAGCTGCCGGCGGCGACCTGCCGGCGGTTATGGCCGCGGGACGATCGACTGCGAGCCGATCGGCGGTGGCTCGCTCGCGTGGTCGCGCTTGAGCGAGCCGGTCGACGACGACCACAGCAGGTAGCCGATAGGGATCATCAGCGCGAGCGCGATCACGAGCAGCACGCCGAACGGCACGCGATCGCCGAGCGTGCGCCGGCCGAAGAACTTCCCGGCCGAGCGCCGGTGGATCGTCGAGGTCACGTCCTGGTCGAAGCTCTGCGGCGCGCGCGCGCGCTGGAGCCCGGACAGCGCGTCGCGGGTCTCCACCAGCTCGCCGTGCACGCGCTTCCACGCGTCGTCGCTCGCGAGCTTGGCCTCGACCTCGGAGCGCCGCTCGGCCGGCAGCGCGCCGTCGAGGTAGTCCGAGAGCGTGGCGAGGATCTCGTCATCGATGTCGAGATCGGCCCCGGGTTCGGTTTCGGTCGGCGTCATCGCAGCACGCTCCTCGAGGGTACCTCACACATGGCGCTGCAGCTTCTTGCGCAGCGCGAGCCGCGCGCGGTGGAGCCGCGACTTCACCGTGCCGTCGGGCAGGCCGGTGATCTCGCAGATCTCCTCGATGGTCAGGTCCTCCACATCGCGCAGCACCACCACGATGCGGTGGTCGTCGTCGAGGTTCGAGATCGCCTCCTGGAGCAGGCGCTCCATCTGCGCACCCTCGAGCGCGCGGTCCGGCTGGGCCGCGCGGATCGGCCCGCTCGCGATCGCGCCGTTGGTCTGCTGGGAGGTCTCGTCGAGCTCGTCGCGGTCGCGGTCGTGGCGGCGGGCGAGGTACTTGATCCGGTTCTTGCAGTGGTTGACCGCGACCCGGTACAGCCAGGTCGAGAACTTCGATTCCTCGCGAAAGGTGTCGATCGTCTTGAACACGCTGATGAAGACTTCCTGCGCGACGTCTTCGGCCTCGGCGCGGTTCCCCAGCATCCGAAACGTGATGTTGTAGACGCGGTCGCGATGCAGCTCGAGGAGCTCGCGGAACGCGCGCTCGTCGCGGTCGCGAAGGCGACGGAGGAGCGTTCGTTCGAGCTCAGACATTCGCCGGCAGCATACTCGTGCGCGGATTGGGACACCGGAGCGCTCCGAGAGTTTCTACGATTTTCTTCCAGTGGATCCGCAAGCTTGTAGGGCCTCCACATTTGCGAGTGGCGTTCCCAGGGGGCGAGGAGTAACTTCGGCTTTGCCACGGTTCGTCGGTTTGGTCCGGTGCTCAGTGGGAAGACAGTTCTGAAACCCGCTTCCGAGCACCATGGCCCCCTCGAGGGCGGGTTGATTGCGCAACAGGGCCAGATCGAGCACGAAGCGATGAACACTCGTCTGTATGTTGGGAACCTTTCGTTCAACACCAATGCTGAAGGAGTCCGGGCTGCGTTTCAGGAGTTTGGAACCGTAAGCGACGTGCACCTGGTCTCGGATCGCGAGACGGGTCGTTCGCGTGGTTTCGCGTTCGTCACCATGGGTACGCCGGAAGAGGCGGCCAAGGCGATTGAAGGCATGGATGGCCGCACCCTCGACGGTCGCCCGCTCCGCGTGAACGAGGCCGAGCAGCGCCAGCAGCGCGGCGGCGGCGGTGGTGGCGGCGGCTTCCGCGGCGGCGGAGGCGGTGGCGGCTACGGCGGGGGCGGTGGTGGTCGTGGTGGCTACGGCGGCGGTGGCGACTACGGCGGTGGCGGTGGTGGTGGTGGTTACGACGAGGGCGGCCGTGGCGGCCGTGGCGGTCGCGGTGGCGGCGGCGGGGATCGCTGGTAATCACTTCGATCGATCTGTAACCGACGTGAGCGCGGTGCTCGGCAGGTAAGCCGGCGCCGCGTTTCGCGTTTTCGGGCCCCGGCGGAATTCCTGGCCTGCGGCTCGGAGCCCCGGCCCCGTCCGCTGCGCGTCCGGCGCTTCGCGGCTGGGATGAATGCCTGGCCTGCGGCTCGGATTCCTCTGCCGGCCCCGTCCGCTGCGCGTCCGGCGCTTCGCGGTTGGGATGAATGCCTCGCCTCCGGCTCGGATTCCTCTGCCGGGCTGCGCCCGGCCCCGTCCGCTGCGCGTCCGGCAGCCGCTTCGCGGCTGGGATGAATTGAAAGCGATTTTCAATGATGCCAAGCTGGCCGGCATGTCGTCGCTCGGAAGTTCCCGGACGGCGGGCGTCGCGCTCGCCAGTCTGTTCGTGCTCGCGCTCGCCGGCTGCAAGGACAAGCCAGCCCCGGCTCCCTCCTCGGGAAGCGGATCCTCGGCCGCCCCGGCCCCCGCGACCGAGCTCACCGTGTACTCCGGCCGCTCCGAGAAGCTGGTCGGGCCGATCCTCCAGGCGTTCGAACGCGAGCACGGCATCAAGCTGAAGGTGCGCTACGGCGAGACGGCGGCGCTCGCCACCCTGCTGCTCGAGGAGGGCAAGCAGTCGCCCGCCGCGGTGTTTCTCGCGCAGGACGTCGGCGCGGTCGGCGCGCTGACCGAGCGCGGCCTGCTCGCGCCCCTGCCGGACGACGTGGTCGCCCGGGTGCCCGAGAAGTACCGCGCGGCGAACAAGACCTGGGTCGGGGTGACCGGACGGGTCCGCACGATCGTCTACGCGCCGGCTCGCGTGGCGGAGAGCGAGCTGCCGGGCTCCGTCCTCGAGCTGACCCAGCCGAAGTGGAAGGGTCGGGTCGGCTGGGCGCCGCAGAACGCGTCGTTCCAGGTGTTCGTCACCGGCGTGCGCAAGCTGCTCGGCGAGGACGCCGCGACCAAGTGGCTCGCCGAGATGAAGGCGAACGGCACCCGCGACTACGCCAAGAACGGCGCGATCGTCCAGGCGGTGGCGGCCGGCGAGATCGACCTCGGCCTGGTCAACCACTACTACCTGTACCAGTTCCTGAAGGACGATCCGGCGTTCGCCGCGAAGAACCACTTCACCGTCGCGCGCGACGCCGGCTCGCTGGTCAACCTGAGCGCGGTCGGCGTGCTCGCGAGCGCGGATCCCGCCGCGGCGCGGGCCGGCGCGGAGCTCGCGCGCTACCTGCTCGCCGACGCGACCCAGGCCGCGTTCGCCCGCGAGACCCACGAGTACCCGGTGGTCGCCGGCGTCGAATCGCCCGCGGGGCTGCGCCCGCTCGCCGAGCTCGAGCCGCCGCCGCTCGATCTCAGCGGCCTCGGCGATCTCGAGGGCACGCTCGCGATGCTCAAGAAGACCGGCGTCACGCCGTGACGCGATGACCGCTCGCCGGATCTCGCCGATCGTCGCGCTGGTCGCGCTCGCGATCTCCGCGCTGGTCGCGGTGCCGATCCTGTACCTGGTCCTCCGCGCGAGCGAGCGCGGCGGGCTGGGGGCGCTGCTCGAGCCGGCGTTCGGCCGGCTGGTGCTGCGCAGCCTCGCGCTGGCGACCACCGTCGGGGCGATCGCCACCGTGGTCGCGCTGCTGCTCGCCGTGGTGGTCGAGGCCGAGGACCTGCCGCTGCGCCGGGTCGCGAACCTGCTCGTCGTGCTGCCGCTCGCGATCCCGAGCTACGTCGCGGCGACCGCGTACGTCGCCGGGGTGTCGCCGCTCGGCCTGTTCGGCCGGTGGCTCGGCGCGCTCGGGATCGGGCCGATCTTCCCCGAGGGCTTCGGCTGGGCGGTGTTCGTGCTCGTGACCTCGACCGTGCCGCTCGCGTTCCTGCCGCTGCGCGCCGCGCTCGCCCGCGCCGACGGCGATCTCTACGACGCCGCGCGCACGCTCGGCCGCTCGCGCGCCGCCGCGCTGGTCACCGCGCTGCGCCCGGTGCTCGGGCGGGCGACCCGCGGCGGGTTCGTCGTCGTGGTGCTCTACGCGCTCGCCGAGCTCGGCACCGTGGCGATCCTGCGGTTCGATGCGCTGCCGCGCGTGATCTACCACCAGTTCCTGTCGGCGTTCGACCGCGCGGCCGCGGCGCGCTCGGGGCTGGTGCTGGTCGCGCTGGTGATCGCGGTCGTGATCGTCGCCGGCGGCACGGCGCATGCGGGCCAGCTCGGCGAGCGCGGCCGGCCGCTGCGGCTGCGGCTCGGGCGGGCGCGCTGGCTCGCCCTCGCGCCGGTCGCGCTCTACGTGGTGGTCGCGCCGGTGGTGCCGCTGGGGAGCCTCGCGAGCTGGTGGCTCGCGACGCCGGACGCCGGCCGCGGGCTGGGCCGCGCGCTCGCCGGCAGCGTGCAGGCCGCGGCGGTCGTCGTCGCGCCGTGTGTGGTCGCGGCGGTCGCCGTCGCGGTGGTCGCCGAGCGCGGCGGGCGGCTCGGCCGCGCGATCGCGCGCGCCGTGGACGTCGGGTTCGCGCTGCCGGGGCTGGTCGTCGCGCTCGGGCTCTCGGTCGCCGTGCTGCGCGCCGCGCCCGCCCTGTACCAGGGCTGGGTGCCGTACGCTGCGGCGATGGCGATCCTGTACGTGCCGCTCGGTGTCGCGGCGATCCGCGGCTCGCTCGCCGGCGTGCCGCGCTCGATCGAGGACGCGGCGCGCACCCTCGGCGCGACCGGTCGCCAGGTGTTCTGGCGGGTCACCCTGCCGATCGTCCGCCCCGGCGTGCTGGCGGCCGCCGCGCTGGTCGCGATCTCGACGATGAAGGAGCTCGGCGCGTCGCTGCTGCTGCTGCCGACCGGCGAGACCACCCTGGCGGTCCAGCTGTGGGACTCGACCGAGGAGGCGCGCTACGGCCACGCCGCGGCGCCCGCGCTGGTGCTGATCGGGCTGGCGGCGATCGCGGCGTTCGCGATCGAGCGCCGCGGCGGCGCGCGCGAGGGGGCGCGATGAGCGACGTGGTGGTCGTCGAGGGCGCGACCAAGCGCTACGGCGCGCGCGCCGTGGTCGACGGGGTCGGGTTCGCGGTCGCCCGCGGCGGCGTGCTCGCGCTGCTCGGCCCGTCCGGATCGGGCAAGAGCACGACGCTGCGGTTGATCGCGGGGCTCGAGACGCTCGACGCCGGCCGGATCGTGCTCGATGGCGAGGTGGTCTCGACCCCCGCCGCGAGCGTGCCGCCCGAGCGGCGCCGGGTCGGCTTCGTGTTCCAGAGCTTCGCGTTGTTCC
>JBQCJR010000124.1:0-6771 GCA_051952595.1 Kofleriaceae bacterium | reverse complement strand
GGTCTTGCGATCGCCGCCTCCAACTCAGCTCGCATCTTTGTGGTCAGCTTGATCAACCGAGGTCGGCGCATCATGTCTGAGCCAAACCGCCATCGCATTGATCCTATTTCGGACGCGGTGCACTAGTTGGCGTCGATCTCACGCCCGCGAACCCCAGCGCGCGCATCTCCGGGTGGCGCGAGATGATGGGGCGCGATCCGACGCCGGATGCCCTCCTGGTCCCGATACCGCCGGCCGATGCCGCCGGCCGATGCGGCGCGGCGCCGATCGCGTGGACGCGACAGCGACGCCACCGGACCAGAGAGCACAGTGGGAAGCGGCGGCGCGAGGTCGACCTCCCGGCTCCCGGACTTCGGCACCGGCGAGGTCACGGCTCTTCGGACAACCTTCATCACGCTCGCGATCGAGGACGGGGCGGATCCCCACATCATCGAGACGAGGGTCACCCACACCCGAGCGCAGAACAAGTCGCGCTCCGCGTTCGAGGGCTACAACCGAGGCAAGCAGTGGGAGGCGGCCTGTCGCGAGGTCGCCAAGCTCGCGATATCACGTCCGGCGCCGGAGGGCCTTGCTACAGTCTTGCTACAGTCGCCTGCAACTGACTGTAATCAAAGCACAAAAAATAGTGGAGGCGCAGGGAGTCGAACCCTGGTCCGGAAATGCCTTCGACCGAACGTCTACGCGTGTAGGCACGCTATTTGAGGTCTCGCCCCCGCCGGCAGCGGCCGGCCTGCGGGGGCAACGAGTCAGCTAAATCTCGACCTCCATGCGCCAACGGTTCTGGAGATCCAGTCTGATTGTGTCGGTGCTTCGCGGCTACAGACGGAAGCTGCGAGCACCGTCGTTACCTGGTTTTATTCAGGCAGCGAGAGCAACGGCGTTGTTGTCGTTCGCAGTTGCAGGATTGCCCCTTTTTACGTGGCCTGGGGCGCCACGACGCGCGATCCGGACGTCCTCATCCCCGTCGAAGCCGGTACGCCCCCTTGTCAAAGAATCCCGAAGCTGCCGAAGCGGCGTCGGTCGCAGCACTATGGGTCCACGGCGGGGTTCCGTCAATCGGGAACGGGGTGAGAGGATCTACCGATGCAGCCCTGGCCGGCCGTGCTCGTTCTCCGCACCCTGTCCGCGGCGCTCGCACTGGCGCTCGGAGCGGCGGGCTGCAGCGGCCGCGCCACGGGAGATTTCTGCGACGGCACCTGCGTCTGCGAGCAGCAGAGCACCTGCGATGGCGCCTGCGGAAATGGCTGCGATCTGACGTGCCGCGACGCGAGCGCGTGCGACATCACCTGCGGCGACGACTGCGCCACGACCTGCGAGCGGGTCTCGACCTGCCTGGTGGATTGCGACGCGGATTGCGACGTCACCTGTCGGGACCTCTCGCTGTGCGACGTCGTGATGGTCACGGGACAGGTCCGCTGCGAGCGGGCGAGCACGTGCCGCGTGGGCTGCCGGATGCTGCAGGGCAACGGGATCGTCGCGGCGACCGAGGTGGAGCCGGGGCTGTTCGTCTGCCGCTGAGCGCGTTCAGCCGCTCTTGATCGACGCCACGCGCGCGGCATCGAACGCGACGCGCGCGGGAGCGGCGGGATCGAACCGCACGTGCACCTCCTTGCCGGGCTGGTACTTGTGCAGCCCGGAGGACGCGAACACGCCGACGAGCTCGGCGTCGAACGGCGCGCCGCCGGGAGGTAGCACCTTGAGGCGCAGCACGACTAGGGGATTGGGTCCGTTGACGGTCACGCCGGTGGGATCGAACGTGGTCACGATCGCGGTCGCGGCGACGCCGGCAGTGGAGCCGGGTCGATTTAGCGCGTCGTGCCGCTGCTGCGCCTCCTCGATCATCTGCTTGGCGCGAGCGGGATCGATCGCGACCTCTCCGAGGCCCTCGATCGCGACGGTCGCTCGATCGCCGGGCTCGTAGCGCACCACGATCCGCTGGCCGGGCTGGAGCTGTGGGATCTGCGTGATCGGCACGACGCGCCGGGCGACCGCGTCGAACGCGGGCTCGCCGGTGGGCTCGACGCGGACCCGGAGCTCGCACACGGGCTGATCGTTGACCTGGGTCCCGGTCTGATCGATCGCCACGATCACGGCGGGCGCCTGGACTCCGGAGCGGAGCAGCCGGCGGTTTCGCCGCCCACCTCGGATCAGGGGCACGACGGTGAACAGAGCGGGCAGGACCCCGAGGGCGAGCGCCGCGACGATGACCAACCACGTATCCACGCTCCGACTCCACCACGACTGGGGGCTGGACATCTCCTGGTTGACCGCCCGGCGCACGCCACGATAGAACTGACACGTCAGTTCCGAGCGTTCGCCATGAGTTACATGAGATCCGAAGACCGCGCTCGACAGATCCTGGGCTGCGCGAAGCGGGTGTTCGCCGAGCGCGGGTTCCACGCGGCGAACATCAGCCACATCTGCGCGGCCGCGGGGATCGGCCGCGGCACGCTGTACCAGTACTTCGAGAACAAGCGCGCGGTGCTGAAGGCGATCCTGCGCGAGACGCTCGAGCGGGTGCGCGCGTTGATGGAGCGCCAGGCGGCCGAGGTGGTGTCGTACGCGCCGCCGGAGAAGGTCACGCGCGCGGCAGCGATCGACTACACGGCGCGTGGCCTGCGCGACCTGCTCGCGGTGGCGTTCGAGGACGAGCACACGCTCCGCATCTTGCTGCGCGAGGCGGTGGGGCTCGATGTCGAGGTCGAGCGGATGCTCGCCGAGATCGACGAGGCGCTGATCTCGATCGTCGAGCGCTCGCTGATCGCATCGCAGCGCGCGGGGTTCGTCCGCGAGCTGGATGCGCGCGCGGTCGCGACGATGGTGGTGGGCGGGGTGGAGAAGCTGGCGCTCGCGGCGCTGAGACGCGACGGACCGCTCGATCTCGACGCGCTGGCTCGCGAGGCGACCCGGCTACACGCGATCGGCACGCTCTCGGATCGACTCAAGCCGGAGACCTGACCACACCGACGAGCCCGACGGCACGAACACGAGACACCACGACACGACCACGACGACGGGAGGAGGACTGGATGGCGACGCTCACCGAACGCTGGTTGCGACCCCCGAGGCCGCGCGCGCAGTTTCCTCGCTACGAGCTGGGCGACCCGGAGATCGTCGGGCTGGCCGAGGCGCGCACGAGCCGGGTCGCGCGCATCTACCACAAGGGCCACGAGCAGGCGTGGGATGGCCGCGCGGTGCTCGACGAGCTGATCGCCCGCCACGGCGGGATCCGGTTCCCGGAGGCCAAGCGCGCGGCGTTCGGCCAGGTGGCCTCGCTGCTCCTGTGGGGCGAGCTGGCGGCGTGGTCGATCAGCGCGGACCTGGCGGTCAAGCTCGAGGATCCGCCGGCGAAGATGGCGGCGTCGAGCCAGGTGTTCGACGAGGCGCGCCACTTCTACGTGCTGCGCGACTACCTGTGGCGCGCGGGCGTGCCGGTGGCGCGGCTGGGCGGGTGGAGCCGGCGGCTGCTGGTCGAGCTGCTGGAGACCGAGAACCTGCTCTACAAGGTCGTCGGGATGCAGCTCCTGGTCGAGACGACGGCGGTGGTGATCTTCCGCCAGCTGGCGGCGGCCGAGCTGGAGCCGGTGCTGACCGAGCTGCTGTACTACTTCGAGCGCGACGAGGCGCGGCACGTGGGGCTGGGCGTGTTGACGCTGCCGGAGGTGCTCGAGGGCCTGTCCGAGCGCGAGGCGCTGGCGCTGTGGTGGTTCCAGACCAAGCTGCAGCTCGAGATGATCGCGGGCGGGATGCTGGTCAACCCGGCGTTCGTCGAGCTGGGGCTCGATCCGGTGGCGATGAACCTCGCGGGGTTCCGCTACCACGAGGAGGTGCTGCGCCGGATGAAGGCGACGCGGCGAGACCGCGGCGCGGATCACCGCTCGATCAAGGGGCTGTTCGAGCTGTCGCGCGCCGGACAGGACCGGTTCCTGGCGCTGCTGTTCCCGAGCGGGCGCGAGGCGCGCTGGCGGCGCACGCTGCGCTCGACGATGGAGCGGGTCGCGGCGAGCACGGATCGCTGGCTCGCGGCGCGCGCCTGATCAGCGCGCCGACTCGGACGCGGCGGCGGACCGCGACGAAGCGCGGCGGCGCTCCGCGGGCACGACGTAGATGCCGTCGCGCACGCGCTCGAAGTGTGCCCACACCTCGTCGACGAGCTCGGGGAGCGCGGAGATTCCGCGGTCGGGGAGCTCGGCGAGCCGCGCGTAGTAGCGGCGCTCGACGCCATCGCGGAGCAGCGCGAGGGTCTCCTTGGCCTGATCGAGGGTCACGCCGGGGCGGAGCCGCGCGGTATCGACGCCATCGAACAGCCGGGGCCAGGCGCTGCGCAGGGTGCTCAGCCGCGGCTCGACGCGGCCGCGCAGCGACGGCGGCAGGTTGGTGATCTCGAGCATGAACCGGTAGCCGAGCGGGTCGTGCTGGAACCACCGCATCTTGTGCACCACGATCTCGTGCAGCCGCTCGAACAGGTCGGTCGGCAGCGGGATGGCCTCGAGCATGACCTCGACGCGCACGATCACGTGCTCGAGCACGGCCATGTACAGGTCGGCCTTCGAGCCGAAGTGATGGAACACCAGGCCCTTCGCGACGCCGGCCTTGCGCGCGATCGTGTTGGTGGACGCGCCGGCGAACCCGAGCTCGACGAACTCGGACAGCGCGGCGTCGAGGATCCGCGTCTGCGGTTGTGACGCGACCCGGCCGCCCCGGCGCGGAGCGGTGGACGCCTTGACCCGCCGGGTCATCCGTGGAGGTCCCGCCGCTGGTAGCGGACGATCGCGAGGCCACCGAACAGCACGCCGATGCCGAGCAGCGCGAGCACGCGCGCGGGCGGGGCGCCGCCGTGGGCGAGGATGTCGAGCGGCTCGAGCAGCTTGTACGGCGAGAGCCACGCGAGCGGCGCGGTGTACGGCGACAGCGCCGAGATCACGCCGGCGGCATAGGTGCCGAGGATCGCGGCGAGCGCGAGGCCACCGGCGCTCCGCGGGGTGCGCACGGTCGCGCCGATCGCCATGCCGATCCCCGCGAAGCACACGCCGAGCGCGGCGGCGGCGGCGAACATCGAGGCGAGCAGCGGCAGCTCGAGCGGGCGAGCCACCACCATCGCGAGCACGGTGATGCCGAGCACGCCGAGCACGAGCGCGAGCTCCATCACGTACAGCACGACGGCGAGGGCCTTGCCGAGCAGGATCTGCGCGCGGCCGGCCGGATGGCTGTACAGCAGCTCGGCGGTGTGCAGCGTCTCCTCCTTGGCGATCACGGCGCAGCCGAGCAGCCCGCCGAACAGGCTGGTGCCGAGGATGACGTTGAGGAAGTTGGTCGCGAGATAGCCGGCGGGGCGCGCGAAGTCGACCAGCTCCATGCCGAACGCGCGGCGCATCGACTCGGGCAGCGCCTCGATCTTGGCGGCGAGCAGGCCGTTCGAGACCGAAGGCTGGAGCGCACACACGCACATCAGCATCGCGGCGAGTGGGATCGCCCAGGCGAAGAAGGTGCGGCGGTGGGCGCGTAGCTCGCGGCGGGCCACCACCTGGATCAGGCTCAGGTCACTCGGCATGGGAGCTCCGCCGGGGATCGGGCGCGAAGTCGTGCAGGAAGATGTCCTCGAGCGAGGCCTCCTCGATCCGGACGTCGGACGGCGAGGACGCGGCGAGCGCGTCGAGCAGCGGCGGCATCGAGCCGCGGTACAGGAACGACACCGAGCTGCCGTGGCGCTCGAAGTCCTGCACGCCCTCGAGGATGCGGGTCAGCCCGGCGAGCGCGTCGCCATTGCCGGAGCCGGCGAACGAGGCCTCCACGCGGCGGAGCGCGCGGCGGCGCAGCGCCTCGACGTCGTCGACGGCGACCACCCGGCCCTCGTTGAGGATCGCGACGCGCTCGCACACCGCCTCGACCTCGGCGAGCGCGTGCGACGAGAAGAACACCGTCGCCCCGCCGGCGACCTGATCGCGCAGCAGATCGAACAGCCGCGCCTTCATCACCGGATCGAGCCCGCTGGTCGGCTCGTCGAGCAGCACCAGCCGCGGCGCGTGCTGGAGCGCGGCGACCAGCACGACCTTCTGGCGGTTGCCGCGCGACAGATCCGAGGTCCGCGCGGCGAGATCGAGATCGAGCAGCCGCGCGAGCTCGCGGCGGCGGCCTTCGTGATCGCCGTCGTGGAACCGCCCGAGGTACTCGAGCAGCTCGCCGACGCGCTCGCCGGGGTAGAGCTGCGGCTCGCCGGGCACGTAGCCGATGCCGATCCGCGCGCGCGGGCCGGCGGCGAGATCGACGCCGAACAGCCGCGCGGTTCCGGAGGTCGGGGTGAGCAGGCCGACCAGCAAGCGGATCGTCGTGGTCTTGCCGGCGCCGTTTGGTCCGATGAAGCCGAACATCGAGCCCGCGGGGACTTCGAACGAGACGTCCTCGATGCCGCGCTGTGCGCCGTAGCGCTTGGTGACTCGGTCGAGCTCGATCGCGTGCATAGCTCCCCGCCGTTGACCGGTTGGTCAGGGCGGGAAGCTATCACGATTGACCATGTGGTCAACCTGGTTCACGGATGTGTGCTGGGCCACGACAACGTGGGTGGAGATCACCGGCCTGCGACGGCGACGGCCTCCGGGGACGCGGCGAGCGCGACTCGGCGATCGCCGGCGTGGATGTGCCGGGCGAGCGCGGGCGGGAGCATCTCGCGCGCGGCCTCGGCCATCGAGATGTCGGCGACCAGCTCGAGGCCGCGCTCGCCGAGGTACGCGGGCAGCTCGGCGGGATCCCAGCCGAACCGCCACGGCTCGCCGA
>JBQCJR010000123.1:0-7427 GCA_051952595.1 Kofleriaceae bacterium | reverse complement strand
CCGAGCGGCTCGCGCAGTTCGCCAAATCCATCGTCTTCAACGTCAGCTCGCCTAACCCCCCCGCCCTGCGCGACCTGCTGGCCCCCGACAAGCTGCGCCCGCTGCTCGCCGCGGTGCGCGCCGCGTGTGATCTCGCGTCGCCGATGCGCCGCGTCCCCCTGCTGGTCAAGATCGCGCCCGATCTCGCCGACGAGGACATCGACGCCGTCGCCGATCTCGCGCTCGAGCTCGCGCTCGACGGGATCATCGCGACCAACACGACGATCGCGCGGACCGGCCTGTCGACCGATCGCGACGCCGTCGAGGCGCTCGGCGCCGGGGGGCTCTCCGGCGCGCCGCTCAAGACGCGCGCCCTCGAGGTGCTGCGCCGCCTGCGCGCCCGCGTCGGCGCGCAACTCACGCTGGTCGCCGTCGGCGGCATCGAGACCGCCGACGATGCCTGGCAGCGGATCCGGGCCGGCGCCACCCTGATCCAGGGCTACACCGGCTTCATCTATGGTGGGCCGACCTGGCCCCGCCGCCTCCAGCGCGATCTGGCTGCAAAGCTCCGCGCCGAGGGTCTGCGCTCGATCGAGCAGGCGATCGGCGCGGACGCCTAGCTCAGCTCAGCTCAGCTCAGCCCGGCTCGCAGCTGCCGAACTGCGTGTCGCAGGTGAAGCCAGTCGGGCACTCGTTGTTCGCGCCGCACGCGATGCCGCAGGCGACCAGGAACGAGTACGTGGTGTTCGGCGCGAGCGGCGGCGCCGGCGTCAGGTTCGCGATCACCTCGCAGCTACCCGAACCGGCCGTGCCGGTGTAGACCGCCTCGCAGATGCTGTCGTCCCACTGCGCGAACGGCGGGGTGACGCTGGCCTCGACGATCATCGACTGCGCGTCGGTCATGAGCGACGCCTGGTTGACGCACGCCTTCGTGCAGTAGCCGAACGCGCCGCCGGTGAGGCACGATGGGGCGCTGGCCGGGCAGTCGGCGCTCGCGGAGCAACGCTGACCGAGGCCCGTCAGGGCCGCGGGGCCGTCGATCGGGGCATCGAGGAAGATCTTCGCATCGGGACGGGTGCTGCCGCCGTCATCACCACAGGCGGTGAGCGCGAGCGCAGCCAGAGCAAACGAGAAAGCAGAAAGACGAGTCAAACGCATGAAGCCCCTCCTGGGTAGGAGGACGTTAATCACAAACTCGGCCGCGAGGGAACACCGGAAACGCTGGCATCGCACGACCGAGCTGAGTCTGTCACGCCGCGACGCTGCTACAGTGGGCCATGGCCATCCGCAAGATCGCGCAGATCGGGCACCCTGTCCTGCGACAGGTCGCACGGGCGGTCGCACGCGAGGAGCTGCTCGCGCCCGAGACCCAGCGCTTCATCGATGACCTCATCGAGACGATGCACGACGCCGATGGCGCCGGGCTCGCCGCGATCCAGGTGTACGAGCCGATCCGGATCTGCGCGATCGAGGTCCGCAACAACCCCCGCTACCCCTACAAGCCGCAGATCCCGCTGACGGTGCTCGTCAATCCGATCCTGACGCCGGTCGGCGACGAGCAGTTCGAGAACTTCGAGGGCTGCCTCAGCGTGCCCAACCTGCGGGGCGTGGTGAAGCGCTTCGTCCACCTCCGGGTCCAGGCCTGGGACCGCCACGGCCAGCCGATCGACGAGGTGGTCCACGGCCTCAAGGCCGGTACGTACCAGCACGAGGTCGATCACCTCGATGGCAAGCTGTTCGTCGACCGCGCCGATCCTGCCACATTCACCACCTGGACCGAGTTCGAGCGCCACCACCGGGCGGCCTTCGTCGAGCGGGTGCAGGCGCTCGTGGCACGCGTCGGCTCGTAGCCCTCGCCTGGAGATTTCGGTTCGGCGACTTGCCGGCGGGACCGGAGGTGCGGTTCCATCGCCGGCGATGGCCCGCACGCGATCTTCGCGAAAGCCCCCGCTCCCCAGCGGCGGTAGCGCGGCGAAGCGTTCACGCCGGAAGGACAAGAAGCCCGCCGGATCGATGCTGACGGTCCGCCACATGACCCGCCGCGACATCAACCGCGTGTGGGACTTCCTGAAGATCAGCTTCCGCGACGTCAACGCCGAGACGGTCGAGTTCCAGCGCCCTCGCTCGAAGCACCGGTTCGAGGAGATCTTCGCCGAGGAAGGGATCGATCAGCTGGTGTTCGAGATCGAGGGCGAGGTCGTCGCGTACGCCGAGTGCAGCTACGAGGTGATCGGCTCGGATAACTGGATCAACCCGCGCTACTTCGAGAAGCGGGACATGCGTCCGCTGTTCGTCGACGAGATCGCGGTGCATCCGGAGTACAACGGCCGCGGTGTCGGCTCGTTCGTGCTCGAGCAGCTGCACCACATCGCGCGCGTCCACGGGCTCAACCACCTCGTGCTCGAGGTGGCCGAGAACAACGAGCGCGCGCTCAACTGGTACAAGAAGCGCGCGTTCAAGAAGCTCGACGCGGCGATCTTCATGGCGTGCCCGGTCGACATCGAGCCCGAGCTGCTGCCGCCGCGCGAGCTGCCGCCAGCGCCGGGCGAGGTAGATCCGGCCGAGGACGACGCCGCGAGCGAATGACTAGGGCGCCGGCGGGGCGACCTGGAACGTCGCGCCGCGGACCGCGCAATCGGCGCTGACCTGGGCCCAGGCGCCGGGCGCCTCGCAGTGGAACACGAACGCGCGGCCGTCGTGCACCGCGAGGATCCGCATGTCGACCCGGCCCGCCTGCTCGGCGACCAGGCGGTGCGCGTGCTGGTTGCTGCTCTTGCCGGCGATCTCGAGCAGCACCGCGCCATCGAGCGCGGCCTTGCCGCCGGCGGTCCCGATCGCGGCGCGCTCGCGCTCGACCAGCGCCTTGAGGTTACCGGTGAACGGCTCGCTCGCCGCCCACAGCGTCAGCTCGGCGTCGCCCGAAGCGGCCTTGATCGAGCCGCGATAGGCGCGCTGGCTCGGGTGCTCGACGCTCTTGAACCCCGCCGGGATCTGGAACCGGAACCCGTCGCCGGAGACCAGCAGCGCATCCTTGTCGCCGACCTTGTCCGCCGGGAGCACGTCGCTCGCCCGGGGCAGCGCCGGCGCGGCCGCCGAGCCACCGCCGTTCTGACCCGAGAGCGTCAGCGCGCGATCTCCCGTGGCGAACCGGAGCTTCTTCTCGCGCTTCGCCGCCGGGGCATGGTCCGCCTGGCCCGCGCCACCCTGCGACTCCACCGCGTACGCCTGGGCGGGGCGCTCCTCGCGCTCCTTGGGGCAGCCGGCGAGCACGAGCAGCAACAGGACCGGATATTTCATGCCGGGCATCCTACGCGGCCGACCGCGGCATGCAAGCCCGAGGCTCTCGCGGGCTCCGAGCGGTTCTCAGGCGCGCACCTGGCAGCGGACGCTGGTCCAGGTGTCGTCGGCCACCGCGCTGGTCCGATGGAACCGGACGCGCAGATGCTCGTCCTGGCTGGGGCACGCCGCCGCATCGGGGACGATCTCGATGCAATCGGTGTCGCTCGCGGTCGCGCAGGTGGGCAGCGTGCGGGCGTGGGCCGGCGTCGAATCGCGGACGTCGAGCGCCTCGCACGCCGGCTGCGTGCCCGGCTCCGGCGAGGTGTCGACCAGCCTCGAGGCATCGAGGCATGGATCGCCGACCAGCTTCTTGGTGGTCTCGCCGATCGCGACCAGCGGACCGCTGAGGTCGCTCGAGCAGATCGTGGCCAGCTCGGACCGTCCGGGGAACGCGTCGACGAACGAGGCGAGGCGGATCGCCGGATCTGCGGTCAGCTGCGGCGTCGAGAGGCCCGCGTACGCGCACGAGGGCGTCACCGAGAGCCGCGGCGCGCCACCGCCAGCAGGTGGCGAGAGCTCCACCTCGACCGGACCGGGCGCGCCAGCGATCGCGGCCACCATGACCTTGCGAGCATCGCCCTTGGCGTCGATCAGCGCGTCGATGAATGGCTGAACGCCTTCGACCAGCGGGGATTCCTCGTTCGGTGCGCAGCTCGACTTGGTGCCGGTCGTCGTCACACCGGGATCGCAGGTGACGCCGAACTGGAAGCAGCGGTACGAGTCCAGGGGGCCGAGGGCCGGTGACTCGTGCGTGAACAGCGAGGGCGACAACGCCGAGCAATCGTCCTCGTCGGCGATGATGATCACCGCGAGGTTGGCCTCCGGCCGCAGGAACCCGGCGTTCGCGGGATGGGTGAGCGCGCGGCGCATCGCTGCGAGGTGCTGCTCGAAACCGCAACCCTGCTCTCCCACCCTCGCGATCTCGGTGAACACGTCGCGCAGCGCACCGGTGTAGTTGCGGGTGCGCGAGCCGTCCGGCTGGCCGATGTCCGAGATGAACGAGCCGGTGAGCGACGTGCTGCCGTTGGTCTGGAGCACGCCATCGTTGCCGACGCTGGTGCAGGTCGCGATGTTCGGCCCCGGGGTCGGCGAGCTCGACGTCAGCGTGCCGAGATCCGAGGTGACGACGCCGATGTGCACGTTCGGCAGCCCATCGTCGAGCTGCTCGAGCACGTCGATCATCCGCGGGAAGTTCGCGGCGAGCGACGCCTGCTTGTCCGCCATCGACCCGGAGTTGTCGATGACGAACAGGATGTCGAGATCGCGGTTGGGGATCGCCTTCATCGAGGCGACCTCCTGGAGGCCGCCGACGACGATCTGGTCGGAACAGCCGGCGGCCAGCAGGCTGGCCGACGTGGCGAACAGCAAGGACTTCATGGGCACCTCCGAGTGATTCGAGTGCGTTGAGCGGAAGCGGGCCAGCGCGCGTCGAACGCGGCGAGCTTGTCGCGTGCGGAAGCATCGTGGAGGCGGCACAGCGCCTCGATCTCGATCGCCGCGGCGTCCTCGGCGAGCTGGCCGTCGCCGGCGGTCTCGCGCGCGTGCAGACGGACGGCGTCGAGCGCGCCCGCGGGATCGCCGCCGCGCAGGGAGGACATCGCGCGATCGACGAGCGCGACCTCGCGCGCGAGATCCGCGCGCCGCGGCGCCGGCAGAGTCAGCGCGATCATCGGCGGCGCATCGGACGCGGGCTGCCCGGCGCCGGTCTCCGCCGGGGCGGCGCGCCGCGGCGCGACCTCGGGGGGCTTGCGGCCGGAGCGCGCCGGCTCGCGGCGCTCGGGGACCACCACCGGGGCCATCTCGATCTCGACCTCGTCCTCGTCCGCGTCCGGCGCGGCGGACGGAGGCTCCACCGCGCGGGCGCCCGCCGACGGCTCGACGCGAGGCTCGGCCGGCACCACAGGCGCGGCGGGCTCGGCCGCCACCACGCGCGCCGGCTCGTGCACCGGCGCACTCCCCGATTCGCGATAGACCACCGCGCCCACGGCGATCGCCGCGACGACGAATCCGATGCCGAGCTTCGCCGCGAGCGCGCTCGCCGTCGCGGCGCCGCCGGTCGCGACCGAGAGCTCGATCTTCTCGCGCATCCGGCGGACCGCGGCCGGGTCCGGGCCGAGCCCTTCGCGGGCGGCATCGAGCAACGCGCGCGCCTCGGGCGACAGCTCCTGGGTCATGGCTTCACCTGGGCGCGCACGGCGAGCTCGAACGCCTGGCGAGCCAGGCGCAGCCGCGAGTACGCGGTGTTGAGGTTGATGTCGAGCATGCGCGCGACCTCCGGGACCGACAGCTGCTCGAGCTCGACCAGCGCGAACACGACGCGCTTGTCCTCATCGAGCTGCTGCAGGATCTGGAACACCGTGGCGGCGGCCTGCGCGCGCGACATCGCGGCGAACGTGTCGGCCTCGCTCGCGTGCTCGTCGACCAGGGCCTCGGTGCGCTGGTTGCCGACGCGGCGGCGATGGGAGCTCGCGACGCGGCGCGCGATCGCGAACAGCCAGGTGGTGATCGCGGCGCGGCCCTCCCACTCGGGGAGCCGGCGGTGGACCACCACGAACACGTCCTGCACCGCATCCTCGAGCTGAGGCTCGGTCAGACCAAACGTCCGCAGCACGCGCCATACGAACGCGACGTGAGCCGCGTACACCTCGTCGAACGACGGGACCGCCACGGCGGGCGCCGGCTCGTCGAGGGCATGGGCGAAGGACGGCATCGGGCGGGTTAGTGCGGCCGCGCCCCGGATCCGTCACGACCGCGGGGAGACCTGCCGGATCAGAGCCAGCCGACCTCGATGCCCAGGGCGCAGCGCGCCGAGACCGCGGCCGGCCGGTACATCTCGGTACCGTCGACCAGGATGAAGCTGATCTGGTGGATCGGCACCACGGCCTCGAACGTGCCGACCAGCCGCGCGTGCTCGCCCATCGGCCATCCGACGCTGACTCCCGAGGTGGCCGCGACCCACCAGGCGGTGCCGACCTGTGGCTCGAACAAATACACGCCACTCCCGGTCATCTTCCCGGCCTCGAGCCCGAGCCACCCGCGGAGCGGCCGCGCTCCCGGGGTCCACCCGCCGCGCAGCGCGATCGCGTCGAGACCGACCTCGACCCGGCCGGGAGCGCCATTGACCAGGTACTGCGGGCTCGACCCCCAGCGCGCGGCGCCGACCTCGCCGAAGTACGAGCCCCGCCGCAGGTACACCGCGAGCTCGCCGCCCACCCCGATGCGCGGCAGGGTCCCGATGCCGCTCAGCGCGAGCGCGCGCACGCCACCGCCCCAGCTCGTCGAAGCGGACGCCGCCTCGGAGGGCCACGCGAACTTGATCCCGTGCGGCGACTCCCGCGCGTCGTGATCGCGGAGCTGCCGCGCCTCGCGCACCTCGCTGGCGAGGCGCGCCACGATCACCGCCACCGCGTCGGCGAGCTCGTCGCAGCGCGCGCTGGTCAGCGTGCGGGTGCGGTTCGCGATCACCGCGTCGCGCACGTCGATCCGCGCGACGAAGCCGGCGACCTCGCGCGAGATCTCGACCGAGATCCCCGACAGGCTGGCATCGACCGGCGCACCGAACCGGTGCTCGATCCGCCCGAGCACGTCGTACGCAGCGGGACAGCTGTCCGGGGCCTGCCACGCAAACTCCACCGGATCAGCGGCCGCGGGCGACGCAGCTGCTGCCAACGCGAGTGCGATCGAGCACCAAGAGACGCGCGCCAGCACGAGGTCCTGACACTTCACGTATCACGAAGTTGCGCGCGCGTCGCGAGAACACTTGCAGGTGCCGGCCGCGTTCACGCGACTGACAACGAAGTTGGCAGTCTCCGCGCGAACAGCTCGACCACCGCCGCCGGCGCCTCGATGTGCAACCAGTGCCCGGCGGCGATCCCGTGGACGTGGACGTGGGGAGGCGCCGTGGCGAGTCGCGCGCGATCCTCGTCGTCGAGCACCGGCGAGCGCTCCGCGACCACCAGCTCCACATCGCCGCGCGATGGATCGAGCATCGACGCCCAGAGATCGCGCACGTAGTAGTCGCCGAGCAGCGCGCGGATCGCGCCGAGGTCGAGGCGCAACACGAGCCCGCCGGCGCCATCCGGCACCAGGTTCATCGCCAGCCAGTGCGC
>JBQCJR010000122.1:0-16962 GCA_051952595.1 Kofleriaceae bacterium | reverse complement strand
GACGACATGGGGTCGGTACGGTATGTGTTGGGTTTTTTGGTTTGATCGCGGGGCGCCTCCGCCCATATCTATCGAGCGCTCGACCCCCTGCGCGCGCCGCGCCGCCTCGAGCACCGCGCGATGCGAGATCTCGGGATCGTGCTCGACCAGGATGCTGCCGGTGTACGGCCGCGCCCTGACCTCGTGCACGCCGGGCACCGCCGCGAGCGTCTCGGCGACCTGCTCGACCAGCTCGCGCGAGGTGCGGAGCACCGGCGTGCGTAGCCGGGTGCGGCCGGGGATCGCGTGCGCGGCCTGGACCCAATCCCAGGTCACGCGGCCACCTGCTGCGGGGGCTGGATCAGGCCGCGCGCCCGCGCGCGCGCCTCGGCGAGCAGATCCGAGAAGTCCTCGCGGACCCGCGCGACCCGGACCAGGACGTAGTCGACCGATCGGTAGACCGTCGTCGCGATCTCGAGCGCGAGCGGGCGGATCCGCGGGGCGACGGCGACACCGGTGGCGCCGACCGCGGCGCCGATCAGGAACGAGGGCAGGTGGATCGTGGTCATCGGGTCGGGTCCTTTCGCGTCGGACGAGCCGCGGTGCCGCGGCGGACGATCTCGCGCCGGGCGTGGGCGCGCCACGCCAGGAACAGCGGGGTGGCCATCGCGAGCCCGAACCCGCGCAGCGCGAACGAGGGCACACCGCGCAGGCCGAGCAGCGAGCGCAGCGGCGCGGACGTGATCGCGAGCAGGTGGAGCGCCGCCGATCCGCCGACCATCGCGGCGAACGGCAGGTCGGGGCCGCCGCGATCCGGATCGCGGCACATCGCCGCGTAGCCGAACTGGGTCGCGCCCACCACCGCGAACGCGGTCATCGGATCCGCCACGAGCGCCGCCACGCCCGAGGCGCCGCCGATCAGCGCGCCGTCGCGCAGCACGCCGCGCCAGTCGCTGCGATCGAGGATCGGCGCACCGGGCGGCGCGGGGCGGCGATCGAGCACGCCCGGATCGCCGGGCTCGAGCGCGAGCGCGACGCCGGGCAGGGTGTCGGTCAGCAGGTTGATCCACAGCACGCCCAGCGGCGAGATCAGCCGCCGCCCGGCGATCGCGCCGCCCACGACCAGCAGCAGCTCGCCCAGGTTGCCGGCGATCTGGAACCGGATCGACCGGCGCAGGTGGTCCTGGACGATCCGGCCCTCGGCGACCGCTTGGAGGATCGAGCGCAGATCCGCCTGCTCGAGCACGAGGTCGGCGGTCTGGCGCGCGAGATCGGTCGACCGCGCGCCGACCGCGATGCCCACGTCGGCCGCCTTGAGCGCCGGGGCGTCGTTGATCCCGTCGCCCGCCATCGCCACGACCTCGCCGGCCGCGCGCAGCGCCTCGACCACCGCGACCTTGTCGGACGGCGAGACCCGTGCGACCGCCGCGATGTCGCGCAGCCGCGCGGCGGCGTCCGGAGCGGCGAGCAGACCGTCGAGCTCGCCGCTCTCGATCACCGCGCCGGAGAGCCCGACCTGGCGCGCGATCGCCGCCGCGGTCGCGCGCTGGTCGCCGGTCAGCAGCACGGTGCGGATCCCGGCGCGCGCGGCGGACTGGACCGCGTCGGCCGAGCCGCGGCGCAGCGGATCGCGCAGCCCGGTCAGCCCGAGCAGCCGCCACGGCTGGTCGTCGAACCGCCAGCCGACCGCGAGCACCCGCAGGCCCTCCGAGGCCAGCCGGCGGTTCTCGTCGAGCACCGCCGCGCCGGCCGGGCCGAGCGCACACAGCTCGACGACCTGCTCGGGGGCGCCCTTGACGAACGAGATCCGGTTGCCGCTCGGATCGAGGTGCTCGCTGATCACGTAGTGGGTGTCCTCGGTGCGCTCGTGCAGGCGCTGCCGCGGGTAGCGCCGCAGCAGCGCGCGCGGCTCGAGGCCCGCGTCCTCGGCGCCGTGCACCAGCGCGCGCTCGGTCGAGCTCCCGAGCAGCTCGACCGCGCCGCCGTTCTCGTGGACCTGGATATCGCTGTTGAGCACGCCCGCGGCGAGCAGCGCGCCGACCGGGCCGGCGGGTGGCTGGTCGCGGCGCAGCGAGGTCGCGTCGATCCGGTGGCCGTCGATCGAGATCACCTCCATCCGCATCCGGTTCTCGGTCAGCGTGCCGGTCTTGTCGGCGCACGCGACGGTCACCGCGCCGAGCGTCTCGGCGGTGCCGAGCCGGCGCACCACGATGCCGCGCTCGCGCATCCGCGCCATCGCGCGGACCAGCGCGGCGGTCGCGGTGAGCGGCAGGCCCTCGGGGATCGCTGCGACGCCGAGCGCGACGGTGTCGCGCAGCACCTCGACCGGCGGGCGGCGCCAGCCGAGCGAGGCGAGCGCCGAGACTCCGGATGCGCCGAGCGCGCCCCACACCAGCCGGGTCGACAGCGCGCCGAGCCGCTGGGGCAGCCGCGCCTTGGGCCCGCGCGACGCCGCGGCGAGCCGCTGCACCGTCGCGAGCTCGGTCTCGGCGCCGGTCGCGGTGACCACCGCGCGGCCGTGGCCGCTCGAGACCGCGGTGCCGCGGTACAGCATCGAGCTGCGCTCGGGCAGCGGCGCGGCGAGCACCACCGGATCGGCCGACTTGGCGGTCGCCTCGCACTCGCCGGTGAGCGGCGCCTCGTCGACGGTCAGCCGGTGCGCCTCGATGATCCGCGCGTCCGCCGGGATCACGTTGCCCGCGCGGACCACCAGCAGATCGCCGCGCACCAGCTCGGACGCGCGCACCTTGTGGAGCCGTCCGTCGCGGATCACGTCGGCGAGGCCGACCTCGGCGATCCGCCACGAGGCGAGCAGCTCGGCGCTCTGGCGCTCCATGCGGTAGCTGATCGCGGCGTCGAGCGCGATCACCGCGACGATCGCGCCGGCGTCGAGCAGGTCGCCGAGCAACAGCGAGATCGCCGCCGAGCCGAGCAGCAGCGCGGTGGGCAGGTTGGCGAGCGCGCCGACCACCAGCTGCACGCGCGACGGTGGCCGGGTGTCCTCGAGCAGGTTGGGCCCGATCGCGGAGAGCCGGGCGCGCGCCTCGCGGCTGGTGAGCCCGGCGTGATCGGCCGAACCGAGCGCCTCGAGCACCACGCGCGCATCGCTGGCGTGTGCGCCCGGCGCCGAGGGAACCCTGCGCGCGCCGCGGCGTGGCCGGCGCAGCAGCCGCGAGACGTGCTCGATCTGCGTCAGCGCCGGCGCGCCCGGCGCGAGCTCGACCAGCACGCGCCCCGAGCGCGGGCTCGCCACCACGCGCACCACGCCGGGTCGCTGCGCCACCTCGCGCTCGATCCGCAGCGCCAGCACCTCGTCGCCGACCAGCGACGGGATCTCGAACCGGAACCGGTTCGACCAGCGCCCGCGGTGCACGAGCGCCCCGGCGACAGCGCCGCCGCCGTCGCGCACGAGCAGCGTGAACGGTTCCTCGCGCTCACCGCGCCTGGGCACGCTCGACAAGGCGCGAACCAAGGCAAGCAAGACACGTGCGCGACCCGCGTAGCCCCGCCGTCTCGGTGGAGCGCCGAGCCGCTACATCAACGCCTGCTGCCACAGCTCGGCGATCGGCTCCGGCAGCGTGTCGACCACGTCGTCGAGCTCGCCGCGGCTGACGTGGCGAGACAGCACCTGGATCACCGCGCGCAGCACCTCCTCCGGATCGAGCCGCGGATCGTGGAGGTGATGCGCGGTGCGCTCGAGCAGCTGCTCGCGGGTGCGCATCTCGGTCGGATCGTTGCCGAGCGTCCAGCCCTCGTAGTACATGCCGCGGATCGCCATCGGCAACTGCGCGCCGAGGTCGACCACCTCGGACGCCGGCAGGCGATCGCGGATCGCGTGCAGCCCGCCGCGCAGCGCGCGCACCGCCTGGCGATCGTCGACGAACGTGAGCAGCTCGCCGAGCTCCTTGAGCCACTGCTGCGACTTGGTCAGCGACTCGTGGAAACTGTCTTCCTTCATATCTGCGCGTGGTGCATCGCGCGTACCCGCGCACGTGCGCGGCTCGACGAGCGCGCGGGCGCGGCGAGCGCGCGCATGCGGCGGCGAGGTCGTGCGAGATCCTCGGAGCGCTCGTCGGCGATGTGCGCCGAGATGCCGCCGCGCGGCCGCGACTCGTGCACGCGATCGTGCGATGATGGTGGATCAGATGAGCCACGACGACGTCACACGTCGAGTCGGCAAGGCGAGGTCGCGTGGCGCGGCGCCGGACCGCGCGTTCCACTCGGGCGGCGCGACGCATCCGATCCCGGCGAGCGTCGACGAGTTGCCGTTCGGCGGCACGCTCGGGCGGTACCTGGTGCTCTCGGTGCTCGGCAAGGGCGGCATGGGCGTGGTCTACGCGGCGTACGATCCGACGCTCGATCGCCGGATCGCGGTCAAGGTGCTGCGCGGCGTGGTCGACGAGGATGCGACCGACGGCCGCACCCGGATGCAGCGCGAGGCCCAGGCGCTGGCGCGGCTGTCCCACCCGAACGTGATCACCGTGCACGACGTCGGCGAGCACGCGGGCGCGATGTACCTCGCGATGGAGCTGGTGCGCGGCTCGACACTCACCGAGTGGCAGCGCCACCGCGGCTGGCGAGCGATCGTCGAGGCGTACGCCGATGCCGCGCGTGGGCTGGCCGCCGCGCACGCCGTGGGGCTGATCCACCGCGACTTCAAGCCCGAGAACGTCCTGGTCGGTGATGACGGCCGGGTCCGGGTCACCGATTTCGGGCTCGCCCGGCTGGTCGCGCCCGGCGCCGAGCCCGCGCCGGTGCTCGACGCTACCGCCCACGAACAGGCCAGCCCCAGCTCGCAGCTGGCGAGCAGCATCACCGCCGCCGGCGCCGTGATGGGCACGCCGCGCTACATGGCGCCCGAGCAGATCGGCGGCGGCGCGGTCGACGCGCGCACCGATCAGTTCTCGTGGTGTGTCGCGCTGTGGGAGGCGCTGTACCGCGAGCAGCCGTTCCCGACCGCGAACCTCGCGCTGCGCGCCGCGGCGATCGAGGTCGAGCCGCCGCGCCCGCCGGCCAGCTCCAAGGTCCCGCGCGCGGTCGGCCGGATCCTGGCGCGTGGCCTCGCGGTCGATCCGGCGAGCCGGTGGCCGGATCTCGACGCGCTGTGCGCCGCGCTGCGCCGCGCGCTCGCGCCGCGCCGGGCGTGGATCGCCGGGGCGCTGGTCGCGTCGCGCGCCGCGGTGGCGGTGGTCGCGGTGGTCGCGCGCGGCATCGGCGATCCGACCTCCGCGGCCGGCGAGCGCGCGGCGTCGCCGATCGACGCGGTGTGGCCGGCCGAGGCGCGGCGCGCGATCTCGGCCAGCTTCACGGCGACCGGCGCGCCGTTCGCCGCCGATGCGCTCGGATCGCTCGAGCGCGCGCTCGGCAGTTGGCGGGTGCGCTGGCGGACCTCGGCGATCGAGAGCTGCCGCGCCACCCGGGTCACCGGGACCCAGAGCGAGGCCGTGCTCGACCTGCGCACCGCGTGCCTCGGCCGCCGTCGCGACGAGCTGGCGAGCCTGCTCGCGGCGTTGACCCGCGCCGACCGCAAGCTGGTCGAGCACGCGCGCACCCTCGAGCTGCCGGACCTCGACGCGTGCAACGATCCGGCCGGGCTCGCCGGCACCACGCCGCCGCCGCAGGATCCGGACCGCGCGCGCGCGCGTGAATCGCTCGAGGCCGAGCTCGCGAAGATCGAAGGTGAGCTGATCGACGGGCTCTCGATCGAGCGGGCGCGTGCGCTCGCCGCGCCCACCGCGGCGCTGCTCGCGCGCGCGGCGGAGGTCGGCTGGCGGCCGCTGATCGCGCGCGCGAACCAGGTGCGCGCGGGGATCGAGCGCGAGCTCGGCCAGGGCAGACCGGCGCGCACCACGCTGCTCGCCGGCGCGGCCGCGGCATCGGCGTCCGGCGATCTAGATCGGCTGGTCGAGATCTACGCCGATCTCGCCGACGTCGAGGCGCGGCTGACCTCCGAGTACGCGCTCGGCGAGAGCTGGGTCGCGCTCGCCGAGGGCACGCTCGCGCGGCTCGGGCCGCGCACCGACAAGCAGCTGCGGCTGCACCGCCAGCGCGCGGTGGTCGCGCAGCGCGCCGGCCGGCTCGAGGACGCGCGGGCCGCCAACGAGGCCGCGCTGGTGCTCGCGCGGACCCGCGGCCCCAACGCCGAGCTCGAGGTGCTCGGCGATCTCGGCCTGGTGATGGCCGAGCTCGGCGATCTCGATACTGCGGTCACCCAGCTCGAGGCCGCGCAGCGGATCGCGCGCGCCGAGCTCGGCGCGTCGCACCCCAAGCTCGCGGCGATCGAGCACGACCTCGCCACCGTGTCGTACCGCCGCGGCAAGTACGCCGAGGCCGAGCAAGGGTTCCGCAGCGCGCTGGCGGTTCGCGAGCGCGCGCTCGGCACCGACGATATCGCCGTCGCGATCACCACCGAGGCGCTCGGGATCGCGCTCGCCGAGCAGGGCCGGATCGAGGAGGCTCAGCCGCACCTCGAGCGTGCGCTGTCGATCTTCGAGGCGCGCCTCGGCCCGGATCACCCCGACGTCGCGAACGCGCTCAACGACATCGGCGGTGCGTACCACCGCGCCGGCGAGTTCCAGCGCGAGCTCGAGGTTGGCCAGCGCGCCCTGGCGATCCGGGAGCGGGCGCTCGGCCCCGATCACCCCGAGGTCGCGCAGAGCCTGGTCAACACCGCGATCGCGTCGAAGGCGCTCGGCAAGTGGGACGTGGTGTTGCCGAACTACCGCCGCGCGCTCGCGATCTTCGAGGCCACGCGTGGGTCGCAGCACATCGAGACCGCGCTGACCCGGCTCAACTATGCCGAGGCGCTGCGGGGGAGCGGCAAGCTCGACGAAGCCGCGCGCGCGTACGAAGCGGCGCGCGAGCCGCTGGTCAAGCAGCTCGGCGCCGACCACCCGGTGCTCGCCCACATCTGGAACGGCGTCGGCCAGCTCGCGCTCGCGCGCGGCGAGACCGCGGCCGCGGTGGAGCACCTCGAGCGCGCGGTCGCGATGCGCACCAAGGACTCCGGCGATCCCAGCGAGCTCGCCGAGAGCCGGTTCGCGCTCGCGCGTGCGCTCGGCCGGTCATCGCCGCGCGCGGCGTCGCTCGCGGCGCAGGCGCGCGATGCGTATCGCGCCGCCGGGGCCGGCTACGCCCGGCAGCTCGCGGAGATCGAGGCCTGGCTCGGACGCGTTCCCTAGTCAGCGCCAGCGGCGCAGCACATCGGCCGGCTCGCCGAGGTCGAGGCCGTTGCCCGCGGGGGAGAGATCCGGGTGCTCGATCGCGACGTCGATCGCGCTCGGCGCGCCGGAGATCCCGGCGAGCTTGCAGTCGATCAGCTGGACACCAGCGAGCGCGAGGCCAGACCAGTCGGTGTCGCGGAGATCGCAGGCGACGAACCGGACGCCGGTCCAGGTGGTGCCCGGTCCGCCGAGCGCGACGCCGCGCAGATCGCAGCCAGCGAAGGTGGTGTCGGAGAGCACGATGCCGGCGAGGTTTGCGCTGGTGAACGCGCTCTGGGAGATCCTGACGTTCGACCACTGGCTGCCGGAGAGATCGGCGCCGGTGAAGTCGCAGTCGTCGAAGCGGGTGCCGATGAGGTTGGCGAACAGGCGGGCGCCGGCGAGGGTGCAGCTGGTGAGCGTCGCGCCATCGAGCGTGGTGTGGATCAGCGCCGCCTCGCGCAGCGAGACGTGAGTCAATTCGGCCTCGACGAGGCCGGTCTGGGTGAGGTCGGCGCGGTCGAGGGTGACCTTGTCGAGCGAGGCGCGAGAGAGATCGCGGCGCGCCAGGATACGCTCGCGGACATCGACGCCGCGCGCGACCAGCCGCTGCCCGCCGCTCGCCTCGCCATCGCGGAGCCACTGCTCGTGGAACTTGAGCGAGGCGAGCGAGAACGGCGGCAGCACCGGCGGGCGTGGTGGGGCAGGTGGCGCCGCGGCGACGCGGCGCTGGTCCTCGGCTCGCATCTGCTCGCCGATCCGCACGAAGAAGTCGCGGCGCTCCTCCAGGTGTGCGCGCGTGAGTTGCGCGCGATGCGCGGCGCGGTAGGCCCTGGCCTCATCGGTGCGGAAGGCGTCCTCGGGGATCTCCGTGGTAGCAGGCGAGGGGAGGAACTTGAGCAGCTCGTTGGCGCAGATGACCCCGCGGTCGAGTAGATCACCGTGCACGTCGATGTCCGCCTGGGTCATGGCGGGCAGGTCGGTGCGGAGGTCTCGCGAGCAGCGGGCGAGCTCCGCGGCAAATTCGTGGGGGCTGATGATCTGAGATGGGTCGACGCCGCCGATGTGGTCGGGCTGGAACGGGTTGGAATCGAACCCTGGCAACTTGTAGAACGCGATGACGTGCGCCTCGGCGCAACGCGGACAGGTCACGTTGAAGTGCCCGGCCAACATGTCCCCGTGCTCCCGGGTCTCGACGAGATAGGTGCGCAACGAGGGCGTTCCGATATCTCGCTCACCACACCGCGAGCAGCCATGCAGCGCGTACCAGAACCGAACTTCGAGGGTATCTCGTGCAAAGCCAAGGTGGACGTTCACGGTCGTTCGCTCCGGGAGTCGCGTTGCCACAGCGTGGTAGTGAACTGATCGTCTGCCGAGCGGATCACTACGATCAGGGACTCGTCAGGTCTGGTCTCTGCAGTGACGCGATAGCCGGCGGCGCGATATGCGTGCATCGCCGCTTCCACGGCGGAACGCGGCCACTCGAAGCTCGCGGTGCCGAGCTTCGAGACGAGCCCGTGGGCGGCGGCGAGGCGAGTGTGATGCGGGCCGGTGTTTCCTGGTTGCGGCCGCCGCAGGTAGTAGCTCTCGGCGTCGTCGTATAGCTTCTCGTAGCCACGCTCGAAGCGCGCCCGCTCGTCGCGCGTGAGATCGGCGATGCGCAGCTCGCGCTGGTCTGGTTGCTCGGGTACCTCGGTGCCGCGCAGCTTGCCATCGATCGTCGCCTCGGCGACGCCGATCCGGATCGGTCGATCGCCGGCGAGCACCTGCTCGAGCACTCGATGCGCGCGCTGGTACTCGGCGCGCATCGACGTCCTCATGACGGCCTGGCCATCGGTGCTCAGCACGGTCGAGGCACCGTAGTACACGAGGCTCGGCAGCGCGTGGTCGTCGAATTGCTCGGTCGCGCTGCGCGGACCGTGCGGCCCCATCGTCTGTCGGAGCGAGCCCGTCGCGATGTTCGAGCCGAGGTTGACCTCGGCAAGGATGCCGAGCCGCGCCATGTCTCTCGCTTGCATCGGCGTGGCGTGGGTTGCGTGGCCGAATCGAACGAACACCTTGGTGGGATCATAGACGCCTTCGGCCCGGAGCTCGCGCATCGCCTGCAACATCGTTTCGAGGTTGTCGCGCGCGGCCGTAGTGCGAGAGCTCGCCACCCACGATGTGGCGATCCTTGTCGGTGTGGAACGGCTTTCCGTCGTTGGTGTCGATCGCACCCTCGCCGACGTGCGGGCGCAGCACCCGCGGGGCGCCGGTCGCGATCGCTTGCGCGAGCATCGCTCGGTAGTCGCCCTTGATCCGCTGTACACCCTCGTCATTGAACGCGTGGTGTTCCGGACCGCCGATGTCCCCTCCGACAGTGCCGGGGTGGAGCGTCTGTTCGAGCAGTCGGTCTCGCTCGCGTGCGTGGGCGCTGCGCGACGACTGCTCGCGGCTCGCGGCTTCGCCATTCGGCAGACGTGGGTCGGCGCCGCCGTAGTGCGCGGTCTTCATCATTCCGAGCATCCGGAGATCGAGTGCTCCTGGGGGCATCCGGCCTTCCGCGATGAGTTGCTGGATCGCCGCCTGGATCCGATCGGGGTGGAGCGCGCCTACGAGCTTGTTGAGCCCCGTCGACTGCTCGCTGTAGGTGATTCCGTCGTTGGTCAGCGCGATCACCGACTCTCGGAGGTGGTCGTCGAAGGCTCGCTGTTCCGCCGCCTGCGGTGACTCGCCGGGTCGAGCGCCGCCGCCGAACGTGGTCTTGACGAGTGCATCTCGGATCGCGTACGCGCCATCGAACGGAGTCTCGGGGGTTGCGCTGAGGGCGGTGGTCGATGCTTCTTCGGCAAGGTACTCGACGCCACGCAGGAATGCTGCCCGATCCTCGGCGCGCTGCGTGTCCTTGTTAGCGAGAGCGAGCAACGCCCTTACCTGATCGCGGGCTTCGAGTACGATGTCCACCGCGTTCCCCGCCTTTGCTCGGCGCGTGATGGGACCATTCTGGTCATCTCCTCCCGCTCGTCTATGCTGGAACGTCGACTGCACCTTGGATGGGTCGTACTTGTCTCCCAGCCGGGCTCGCTCGGCCTGGAAATACTGCTGCTCCAGCGCGGGCAGCTTCGCGATCTGCTCCACGAGTGGCACCCACGACCCACTGTCCTCCGCTCCGCCCACGGTCGACGCGCGTTGCCGGAACACCTCGGGCTGGACGACGCCCATCAGGTGGCTGTGCAGCTCGATGCCCGGATGGCCGCGTTCACCATCGAGCTCGCGGCGGCGTGCGTCGCGGCGGGTCGCGTCGCGCTGGACCTCGAGCTGCGCGTCGACGGCGCGGCGGCGGCTCGCGGCCTGCTCTGTATCGCCGTGCAGGCCGAGGCGGCGCTCGAGCGCGTCGATCTGCGCGCGGGCGCCGTCGTCGCCGAGGTGCTGGCGCAGCACGCGTAGCTCGGCGATCGCGCCGTGATCGGCGGCGGAGAGCTGCTCACCGGTCCCGCCGGGGCCGAGGCCGGACGGCTGGGGGCGCGCATCGTGCCGCAGCGCCTGGTGGCGGAGCTCGGTGAGCTTGCTGGCCACCGCGCGCTCCAGCTCGACGCCAGCGAGGCCGCGCGGGAGATCGAGCACGGCGCGCTCGCCGGTGCGCCGGAGCTGGATCGTGGCGCCGTGGGTCCGGCGGATCTCGACAGCCACCGCGGCGTCGCCGACCTCGATCCGGAACCCGCCAGCGCCGTCGTAGCGCGCGCCGGGCACCAGCGACGCGAGCTGCTCGCCGAGCGCGGGCGTGGCCTCGCGCGGCGCGGGCGCGCTGGACCTCACCTCGAGGAAGCTCACCTCCTGGCCGTCGATCCGCGCGGTCCACCGGCCGGCCTCGGGATCGCGCGCGACCTCGGCGACCGCGCCTCCGGCCGCGCGCAGCGCCTCCTCGATCTGCCGCGGCGTGCCGGACCACATCGCGCCGCCGGCGGCGATCGGCTCCAGGCCGTGGAGGTGCAGGACCGCGGTCGCGTGGTCGCGGCTGTGGGTGTCGTCGAGCGCGGCCTGGTTGCCGGCGCGCAGCGACGCGAGCTGCTGCGGGTCCAGGCCGAGCCCGGCGAGCCGCGCCGGATCGCGCAGCAGCGCGGCTTCGTCCTCGAGCAGGCGGACGTGGTCGTCGAGCAGCCGGAGCGCGGCGTCGTGCCGACCGGTGGCCTCGAGATCCGCGGCGAGCGCCTGCTGCACGGCGGCCCGCCTGCGCAGCTGCATGCCCTCCTCGGCGAGCAGCGCGAGCCGCTGCTGGATCCCGGTCAAGCGCCCGCTGACCAGTCGCCCGACCGCGATCGATGCACCCTGGATGGCCCAGGCGGTGGCCTGCTGATCGCTCGGCGGCGGCTCGCCCTTGACCAGCCGGGCTGCCACGTAGCCGGCGGCGGCGGCGGTCACCATCTCGGCGGTGACAACGCTGCCGCGGAGCGCGAGCGCCTTGCCGCGGCCGACCACCTTCCACATGCCCACGGCGGCCTCGTCGAGCCGGCCCCAGGTCGCGGTCGCGGCGTGCAGCGGGCGAAGCGCCGCGATCACCCCGGCGCTCGACACCAGGTTCTCGACGAACGACAGCTGCGCGCTGTCGCCGGCGACCAAGGTCTGCCCGACTGCGGTGACCGCCGCGTCGGTCGCGACGTTGGCGATCGCGCCGGCGGAGCGCGCCGTGGCGGCGCCGCGCACGAACGTGGCGGTGTCCGCGGCGGCCTCGGCGAGCAGGGCGCCGCGCACCGCGCCACCCACGACCGATCCGGCGGCGCCGCCGATCACGCTCACGCCGATCAGGAGCGCGATCTCGAGGATCATCGCGCGGATCTGCGCGTCGCGGATCGCGTCGTGGGCGCGCTGGAACAGCGCCTGGAGTTGCTCGCGTTCGGCCAGCTCGGCGAGCTCGCGACGGGCCTGCGCGACGCTCTGCTTGCGCGCGAACAGGATGTGCGATGCGTGGACGTCGGGATCGGTCGCGCGATTCTCCGCGGTGATCACCGCCATCGTGCGGTCGCTCATCGCCTGGCCGATCTGGCTCGCGGCGTTCTGGATCCGGATCAGCGTGCGCGGCAGCTCGGACAGCTCGCCGTGCAGCAGGTTCGCCAGCCCCTCGATGGTGCTGTCGTTGGTGGCCCACACCGCCTCCTTGAGCCGCTGCAGCTGCAGGTCGAGCGTCGCGAGGCGGCTGCGGAAGCCCTCCTCGGCCGCCGAGACCGCGATCGCTTCGACCTCGCTCGGCGCGATGGCGCCCCCGGCGCTGGCCTTGGCGCGCAGCTCGAGCGCGCTGCGCGCCAGCTGGTGCTGCGCGGCCTCGGCGGCCACCGGGTCATGGGCGCTACCGGCGCTGCCATAGCGGTTCGGCTGCGCGCGCTCGCCGGCCAGCTGCGCCGTGGCGGCGCGGCTCTCGCGCAGCGACTGGTCGAGCAGCGCGAGTGGCAACATCGCACGCGCCTGGCGGGCGGCGGCGAGCTGCGCCGCGGCGGTCTCGACCAGGTGCGACTCGCCGAACGCGATCGCAAACGCCTCGATCGCGTCGCGGAACGGGCGCGCCTCGCGCGCATCGGGCGCGCCGGCGGAGCGCTCGGCGGCTTCGAGTAGCTCGAGCAGATCGCGCGTCGCGTCGAACAGCAGCGCGCGCTGGCCCTCGATGATCGGCGCCCACCGGCGGAGCGTGGCGTCCGGCGTGCCGTTCAGGTGCTCGGCGCGGCGGGCGGCCCAGCGCAGCGCGGGGCCCACGAGGTGCGAGAGCTTCCACGGCGCGAGCCGCTCGCCGATCAGCGCCAGCTGCCCGGTGCTCTGCTCGAGCGCCTTCGCGAGCTGGCCGAGGTTCGGTGGCACCGGGCGCCGCGGATCGATGCGTCCGGCCGCCTGGGCGATCGCGACGTCGTCGCCGATCCGGGAGTCCGCCACGTCGAGCGCGCTGCGCGCCTCGGCGCTCTCGTCGTCGTTCTCGGCGTTCGCGAGCGCGCTCGCCGGCGCGTGCGCGGCGGCCTGCGGAAACGCGCGCGCCCACCGCGCCGGCACCCGGAACAGCGGCGGTGCCGCGGTGAGGCCGTAGGCGTACTCGGTGTGGTTCTCGCCGTCGTGGCGCTCGAACAGCGAGGCCGCGACGTCCTCGCGGGTGGCATCGCGCGGCTCGGTGACCTCGATCCAGTTCCACAGCGCCGGGTCGCGCGCGCCGAGCCACTCGAAGATCACCAGCCGCAGGCCATCGCGAAACGCACCGCGATCGCTCGCCGGCTCGCCACCGCGCGCGGGCCGCGGCGCGCGTGAACCGCGCGACCGCCGGATCGCACAGCAGGCGCGCGACCACGCGATCGAACGGGTGGCTGGTCACCAGCAGCCCGGGCGTCACCGCGCCGGCGTACGCATCGGCCTGCGCCACGTAGCGCGCGCCCATCCGCGCCAGCGAGCCGCGGAGCTGCGCCTCGAATTCGACCGCGAGCGCCTGGCCGACCAGCGGGTTCCACGCGATCGGTCCGCGCGCCGGGGCGCCATCGCGCAGCTCGCCGGGGCGCCCTTCGTCGAGCGCGCGGTGCTCGTCGATCAGGCGCCACGGATCGGCCGGGTACAGCAACGCCGGGATCCGCTGGTACAGGTTCCAGTCGCCGCCGCTCGCGGCGAGCAGCGCCGGCTCGAACGCCGCGGCGAGGCCACCGGGCCCCGCGGCCCAGCGCAGGCGCGCGTGGGGCTCGGGCAGCGCCGCGGCGGCGAGGCGCGCGTGGATCGCGGCGAAGATCTCGCGCTGGTGCACGCTGAAGTAGGTCGACGCCCGGTGCGGTCCCGGGTAGCGCTGTTCGATCGCCGTGCGAGAGCTGCTTGCCGCGCTCGCCGCGCGTGGCGCCGCGGGGGCGATGGTGCGCCCCGCGCCCGGGCTCGCATCGTCGAACCCGAACATCGCGCGCAGGCCCGCCGGATCGATCGAGCGCGCAGGCGCCGCCTCGTCGGTCACGCTCGCGGCGGGTCCGCGCGGCGCGAGCTCGTCGTCGATGTGACCGCTCGGCGCACGGCTCGGCGCGGAGGCCGTGGTCGGCGCGGGTGGATGGTGGTCGAGCTCGCTCATCGATCGCGTAGCGCGAGGCGCTACACGTCCGCTGCTTACGCGCGCGCGGTCGCAGGCATGCCGTCGCGCCGCGCCATCGCGGTCGAATGAAACTTCTCGCGGGCCCGCGCCGAAAAGGTTACGGGCGTGCGAGGCTCGCGCGGTGACGTCCATCACCCGCACCGAGCTCGCCGGGCTGACCACCCGGATCGCTGGTCCCTCCGATGCCACCACGACGGTCGTGCTGATGCACGGCTTCGGCGCGCCGGGCGACGATCTGGTCGCGCTCGCCGACGAGCTCGACGCGCCGGTGCGGTTCGTGTTCCCCGAGGCGCCGATCGAGCTCGGCGGGCTGTACGGCGACTCGCGCGCGTGGTGGCGGCTCGATCTCGCGCGGCTCGAGGCCGAGCTGCGCCGGGGCATCCCGCGCGATCTGCGCGGCGAGGTGCCGGACGGCCTGCTCGAGGCGCGCGCGCAGGTGCTCCAGCTGATCGATCAGATCGAAGCGCGGTTCGCGGCCCCGGGCGCGCGGCTCGTGCTCGGTGGGTTCTCGCAGGGCGCGATGCTCGCCCTCGATGTCGCGCTCCAGCGCGCGCAGCCACCGGCGGGGCTGCTCCTGCTGTCCGGCACGCTGCTCGCGGAGACCGAGTGGGCGCCGCGGATGCCGAGCCTGCGCGGCGTGCCGGTGCTGCTCTCGCACGGCCGCTCCGACGGCCTGTTGCCGTTCGGGATCGCCGAGATCCTGCGCGACCGGCTACGCGACGCCGGCGCTGTGGTCGATTGGCGCGAGTTCGCTGGCGGTCACGAGATCCCGGCAAGCGTGCTCGCCGCCGCGGATGCGTTCCTGCGCGGCGTGACTACAGGTTGATGCGGTTGCAGAGATCGCCAGCGTCCGGGCAACAGATGTCGATCTCGAGGCCTGGGACGTACTCGCTGGTGTGGATGCACACGTGCGAGCCCTTCGACGGGTAGTAGTAGGCCCAGAAGAAGCACATCTCCTCGTTGGCCGACTCGCCGAACTGGACCCGATCTCCCGAGGTGTTGCGGTAGCTGCACTTGATGTCGAAGCCACCGCCCGTCGGCACGGTGAACTCGGGTTGGTGCACCGTGGTCTCCGGCTCGCTCCACTCGAACGGCGTCGGCGCGTAGACGTTGGTGCGCGCGCCGCCGCTCGTCGGCGCGGTCGCGACCGTGACGTTGAGGCCGTACTGGTGGGTGTGGCCGGTGATCGCGAAGAACTTGGTGCCCGTCAGATCGAGATTGGCGCGCATCGGCGAGAAGTACGCCTGGATGTCCTTGGTCTCGCCCGCCGCGATGTCGATATCGGGCGTGCCGATGAACAGGATGTTCGCCTCGTGCTCGATCTCGGACTCCGGCACCGCGTAGAACTCCGAGGTCGCGCGGACCTCGAGCGGCTGGTCGCGGGTGTTGATGTAGTGCATCTCGATCCGGATCATCTGGTTCGGCGAGAACGTGTACGCGACCTTGTCCGGCAGGGTCAGCGCGTCCTCCGCCTTCTGCGTGATCATGACCGGCGCGACCATGCCGTTGAGGTTCAGCGCGCCGGTGAACGGCGAGCACTCGTACGGCTCGGTGCTCTCGACCGTCGACGGATCGTCGTTCTTGTAGACGATCAGGTGGTGCGAGCCGGCGCTGAGCAGGTTGCGCATCTGGTGCACCTTGATCGCGGCGGTGTTGGACAGCCGCACGTTCAGGCAGCGCGTCTGCTCTTCCCCCGGCGCGACGGTGATCGGCCCGAACTCGACCGCGTATCGCTCGCCGTTCAGCGGCGGTGCATCGGCACGTGGCGCATCGACAGTGGACGAGTTGCCATCATCTCCGCAGGCCGCGAAGCCAAGCAGGAGCGCGGCGGCCAAGGTGAATCGCTGCATGGGCCCAGCGTACTGATCCTCCATCGAGAGGAACAGCGTTTACTCCCACGGGTCGGCCGGGTTCACCTTGCGCTGGGCCACCGGTTCGACCATCGGGCGAATCGCGGTGAACGACGCCTCCGTGGTCCACCTCGTGTCCGGGATCTGGGCGAGCTCGCGGATCGCGCTGAAGGTGAGCGGCTGGCCCTCGGCGGGCGGGCCCGCGTCGCTGGCGGCGTAGGACGCGAGCAGCCGGGCCTCGACCTGGCGGTACAGGGCGGGGGAGGCGAACCGGTCGATCGCGACCGGCCGGCCGTCGAGCACGCCGACCAGGCCGACCATGCGGTCGCGATCCGGGTGGGCCCACAGCTGCGCGGCGAGCTGGTCGCGATGGCCGGCGACCTCGCCGGACGTGTGGCGGGCGGCGGCCTGGCGGTAGGTGTGGGTCGCGGGATGGAGATCGTGGCGCGCGTTGATCCGGTTGACCTCTTCCCACACGCGCTCCTGGATCCCCTGCGCGAGCACGCGGCGGAGCGAGAGCTCGGCGAGCGCGTGGCCGGGCGACAGCGCGCGCTTGCCGCGGTCGCGGTCGGGCTCGACGCAGCGGACCTGGATCGGCGCGGTGGCCCCGGCGGCGAGCACCGTGGTCTCGGCGGCCACCCGGTCCTGGTAGCCATCGAGCAGCAGCTCGCCGCGCAGCACCAGCAGCCGCTGGTTCGAGCGGTTGTGCACGACCACGCTCGCGTAGTCGAACTCGCGGTGCTCGGTCACCTTGACCCGCCCGGTCGCCATCCCGTCCTGGAGGGTCAGGAAGCGCTCGTCGGTCCAGCTCCCCACCGCGACGATCGGCACGAGCGTCAGCCGGCCATCGTGGATCGGCGCG
>JBQCJR010000121.1:0-7871 GCA_051952595.1 Kofleriaceae bacterium | reverse complement strand
CGAGCGCGAGCTGGAGCCAGCGGCCGAACGGGCCCTCGGTGCCGGGGATCGCGCCGTGGCTCATCGCGACGACGAGCAGCGGCACGGTCAGCAGCGCCGCGATCGCGAAGTCGCGGCGGATCGAGCGTTGCTCGCGCTCCTCGGACTCGGCGAGCGCGTCGGCACGCGTGCGCGCGTCGGCCCCGGTGGGCTCGCTGGGGGTGGTCGCATCGGTGGCGCCATAACCGGCGCTCTCCACGGCGGCGACGAGCGCGGCGACGGTGGTCTGCGCGGGATCGAGCTGCACCGTGGCGCGCTCGGTGACCAGGTTGACGGTCGCCTCGTGCACGCCGGGCACCGCGCGCAGCGCCTTCTCGATCCGGCGCACGCACGCGGCGCACGTCATCCCGGTGATCGCGAGCTCGGCGGTCGTGCGCGCGGGCTCCAGGCGCGGGACTTCATAGCCGGCCTGCTCGATCGCGGCGACCAGCGCGTCGCGCGTGGCGCTCGTGGGGTCGTACGCGATGCGCGCCTGGCTGGTCGCGAAGTTGACGGTCGCCTCGCGCACGCCCGGCGTGGAGGTCAGGGCTCGCTCGACCCGGCGCACGCAGCTGGCGCACGTCATGCCCTGAACGACCAGGTCGGCGACCTGCTCGGTCGCGCCGGCCACGGCCGTCACGCCCCCACCTCCGCGCCGGAAGGGACCAGAAAACCTCGGAAATGACTTGGGATCCGCATCTTCATGACCACGACGCAACGAGGCCCCATCCATTACACGCCCGGCGACCTGTAATGAACCGCCTCGGGCCGCGTCGAGGGGTCGACGGCCGCCGAGGCCGCGAAAGGAACACCCATGAACGACTCATGCGACACGATCCTGGAAGTCCAGGGAATGACCTGCCCGTCCTGCATCCGCCACGTGACCGCGGCGCTGACCGACCTCGACGGCGTCGAGAAGGTCGACGTCAAGGTCCGCGAGGGCGTCGTCGTCGTGAAACACGACGCGGCCCAGGCCTCGATCTCCGCGCTGATCGGGGCGCTCGACGGCGCGGGCTACCTGTCCAGGCCACGCGTGCAGGACGCGACCGGCCAGGCGTGAGCGCGCCGGGGCTCGACGCGGGGGTCAGAGCAGCCACCGCGCGAGCCCGAGCGCGGCACCACCGAGGATGAGCCAGGTGGCGCGCACCCGGAACCCGATCAGGAGCACGGCGCTGGCGGCGGCGAGCGCGAGCGACGGCAGATCGACGAGCGCGTCGCGCCCGAGCTGGACCACCACCACGGCCATCAGCGCGAGCGACGCGACGTTGACGCCGTCGAGGAACGCGCCCGCGCCGGGCGAGCGGCGCAGCCGGCGGACCAGCGGCCCGCTCGCCGCGACGAACGCAAACGCGGGCAGGAAGATGCCGAGCGTGGCGACGAGCGCGGCGGTCGGTCCGCCCAGCAGATAGCCGATGAACGTCGCGGTGGTGAACACCGGGCCGGGCGTCACCTGCCCGACCGCGACCGCGTCGAGCAGCTGCGACTCGGTGATCCAGTGCCAGCGCTCCACCAGATCGGCGCGCAGGAACGCGACCAGCACGTAGCCGCTCCCGTACAGCACCGCGCCGACCTTCAGGAAGAACAGGAACAGCGGCACGAGCCCGAACGGCGCGGCGACGGCGCCGGCGGTGGCCGTGGTCGCGAACGGGACGAACGGCGCGAGCGCACCCGCGCCGCGAGCTGCCCCGGAGCGCTCGAACCGCTTGGCCGCCCACGCGGCGGCGCCGGTCGCGACCAGCACGAGCACCTCGTTGACGCCGAGCGCATTCGCGGCGATCGCGGCGGCCGTGAACACCGCCAGCTGCCAGCTCTTGATCGCGGTGCGCGCCAGGCCCCACAGCGCCTGCGCGATCACCGCGATGATCACCGGCTTCACGCCGTAGAGCAGCGCCTCGGCCTCGGGGAGCGCGCCCCAGCGCACGTACGCCCAGCCGATCGCCATCACGATCACCATCGCCGGCACGATGAAGCACGCGCCGGCGACCAGCAGCCCGCGCCAGCCGGCCTGATCGTAGCCGACGTGGATCGCCATCTCGGTCGAGTTGGGGCCCGGGATCAGGTGGGCCGCGCCGAGCAGATCGAGGAATCGCTCGTGGGTGAGCCACCGACGGTGGCGCACGACCTCCTCCTCCATCAGCGAGATGTGGGCGGCGGGCCCGCCGAACGCGGTCGACCCGAGGCGCAGGAACACCCACGCGAGATCGCGCAGGCGCGCACGCGGTGGCGGCTCGTCGGTCACGGTACGAGCCTCGTTATACAGCGCCACGCGTCACCGGACGCGCAGCACCGCGGTCCCTTCGAACCTGCCGGCGCGCAGGTCGTCGAGCGCGGCGTTGGCGTCGGCGAGCGCGTAGCTCCGCACGGTCGGGATCACGCCGGCCGCGGGCGCGAGGGAGAGCAGCTCGACGCCGTCGCGGCGAGTCAGGTTCGCGACCGAGCGGATCGAGCGCTCCATCCACAGCAGGTGGTACGGGAACGCCGGGATGTCGGTCATGTGGATCCCCGCGCATACGACGGGGCCGCCGGGCGCCTCGGCGGCGAGCGCGAGCGGCACCAGCTCGCCGACCGGCGCGAACAGGATCGCGGCGTCGAGCTCGTGCGGCGGCAGCTCGGTCGAGCCGCCGGCCCACACCGCCCCGAGCGAGCGCGCGAACTGCTGCGCCTCGAGATCGCCGGGCCGCGTGAACGCGTACAGCTCCCAGCCGCGGTGGCGCGCGACCTGCGCGATCATGTGACCGGCCGAGCCGAAGCCGTAGAGGCCGAGGCGGCGCCCCTCGCCGGCGAGCCGCAGCGCGCGGTACCCGATCAACGCACCGCACAACAGCGGCGCGGCCTGCTCGGCGGTGTACGCCGCGGGCAGGCGAAACACGTAGCGCGCGTCGGCCACACACGCCTCGGCGAACCCGCCGTCCCGGTGATACCCGGTGAACCGAGCGAACGGGCACAGGTTCTCGCGTCCGGTGGTGCAGTAATGACAGCGACCGCAGGTCCAGCCGAGCCACGGCACGCCGACCCGCTCGCCGGGTGCGAGGTCCACCGCGCCGGCCCCGACCTGCTCGACCTCGCCGACGATCTGATGCCCGAGCACGAGCGGGAGCTTCGGATCCGGCAGCTCCCCATCGAGCACGTGCAGATCGGTGCGGCAGACCGCGCAGGCCTCGACGCGGATCCGCACCTCGCCTTCGTGCGGCTGCGGCAGAGGAAGCTCGCGCTCGACCAGCCGCGTTCGGGGTCTCTCCAGCACCATCGCCCGCACCCAGGGATCGAGATGCAAGCGCGGTGCTGGTCTCCGCGTTGCACTGCAGCAGGGTGATGCTCCCTCGGGTCTCGGTCCGCCGGTTCTCGTCGTCGCGGTTCACCAGCGTACAGGGCTACCGCGCGCTGGTCGGAGACGAGCTCATCGACGAGATCCTCGGACTCGCGCGCGAGCTGGCGGGGGTGCGCGTGTGCCACATCAACTCCACCGGCTTCGGAGGCGGCGTCGCCGAGCTGCTCGCGCGCCACGTGGCGCTGGCGCGGACGCTGGGGATCGACGCCGAGTGGCGGCTGCTCCAGGGCACCCCGGAGTTCTTCACGATCACCAAGGCGCTGCACAACGCCCTGCAGGGCGCGCCCTACGCGCTGTCGGAGCGCGACCGCGCGCACTACCTCGAGGTCAACCGCGACAGCGCGCTCCAGCTCGAGGCCGACTACGACGTGTTCGTCGTGCACGATCCGCAGCCGGTGGCGTTTCGCGAGGCCGTGGGGTCGCGCCGGCGCCGCGCGAAGTGGATCTGGCGCTGTCACATCGACACCTCGCACCCGAATCCGGAGGCCGCGAGCTTCCTGTTGCCGCACCTGCGCGGCTACGACGCCGTGGTCTTCACGCTGCACGAGTTCATGCTCCCCGGGATCGACGCCGAGGTCCCGCGCGTCGCGTACATCGCCCCGGCGATCGATCCGCTGTCGACCAAGAACATGCCGATCCCCGAGGCGGTGTGCCGCGACGTGATCGCCAACGCGGGGATCGATCTGCGCCGCCCGCTGGTCGTCCAGGTCTCGCGCTTCGATCCCTGGAAGGATCCGATGGGCGTGATCGAGGCCTACCGCGCGGCGCGGCAGCAGGTGCGCGGGCTCCAGCTCGCGCTGGTCGGCGCGATCGCGGGCGATGACCCCGAGGGCTGGCAGCTGCTCGCGCACGTCGAGCACGAGGCGTCGTGCGACGACGATCTGCACCTGTTCACCAACCTCGGCGGCGTCGGCAGCATGGAGGTCAACGCGTTCCAGCGCGGCTGCGACCTGGTGGTCCAGAAGTCGCTTCGCGAGGGGTTCGGCCTGGTCGTCTCGGAGGCGTTCTGGAAGGGCACCGCGGTGATCGCCGGCCGCGCGGGCGGGATCCCGATCCAGTTCCCGCCGGGCTACGAGCACTACCTGATCGGGAGCGTCGACGAGTGCGCGGACCGGATCGTGGAGCTGCTCGAAGCGGGCGCCGAGGTGCGCCAGCGGTTCGGGCGCGCCGGTCACGACCACGTCCAGCGCGCGTTCCTGCTGCCGCGCCTCCTGCGCGACGAGCTCCGGCTGATGCGCTCGGTGCTCGGCGCACGGACCTCCCGAGATTTCCGATCCGATCCCGGCGCGGTTCGTGAATCGACCTGAAGAATGCCGATCCGCGCGATTCTCGTTCCGACGGATTTCAGCGAATGCGCCAGCGCGGCGCTGGACGAGGCGGTCGAGCTCGCCGCGCCGGTCGGAGCGATCATCCACGTGTTGACCGTCGTCCCGTTGCCGACGTTCATGCCGCTGCGCTCGGGCATCGCGCTCGACTCCGAGGCCACCGAGCTGGTGCAGCGCGCGAGCCGCAACGCGCTCGACGAGCTGGTCGCCGCGCGCCGCGACCGCGCCGCGTTCGGCCCGCCGCGGCTCGAGCTGGGCGATCCGCGCTCGCTGATCGAGAGCACGGCGCGCGCGCTCGAGGTCGATCTGATCGTGATCGGCTCGCACGGCCGGCGCGGGCTCGCGCGCTACCTGCTCGGCAGCGTGGCCGAGGACGTGCTCCGCAGCGCGCCGTGCTCCGTGCTCGTCGTGCGCTCGAAGCCAGGCGACCACGAGGATGTCGCGGCCAGCCCCACCGCGCGGGCCGGCGCGGGCGAGGCGACATGAACCAGCTCCCCGCCGAGGCGGTGCTGCGCGATGGCACCTCGCTCGTGCTGCGCTCGCTCGGGCCGGGCGATCGCGACCAGCTCCGTGCGCTGTTCGCGCGGATGAGCCCGCGGTCGCTGCAGCAGCGCTTCTGCTGCGCCAAGCGCGAGGTCACCGAGTCGGAGCTCGCGTACCTGTCCCAGCCGGATGGCGTGCGCCACGTCGCGATCGCGGCGGTCGCCCACGATCAGCTGCTCGGCGTGGGGCGCTACTTCGTGCTGCCGGGCGCGGCGGCCGAGATCGCGTTCGACGTCGGCGACGCCGATCAGGGCCGCGGCATCGGGACGCTGCTGCTCGAGCACCTGGTGCGGCTCGCCCGCGAGCGCGGGGTCGCCACGTTTCGGGCCCAGGTGCAGGACGACAACCGCCAGATGCTCGAGGTGTTCGAGCGCTGCGGCTTCGAGCTGCGCGAGACCGTGGAGCAGGGCGTGTACGAGATCGCGTTCTCGATCGCCGACACGCCGCGGTTCCTCGCGGCGTCGGCCGAGCGCGAGCGCCAGGCGGTCGCGCGCAGCGTCGGGGTGTTCTTCGCGCCGAGCTCGGTGGCGGTCGTGGGCGCGTCCCGCACGCCCCGCACGATCGGGCGCGCGATCCTCGACAACCTGGTGGGCCACGGCTTCCCCGGGCCGATCTACCCGATCAACCCGCGGGCGACCGAGCTCGCGGGGCTGCGCTGCTACCCCTCCGTGGCGGCGGTCGGCGCGCCGATCGATCTGGCGATCATCGCGGTCCCCGCGCCCGCGGTGGAGGCCGTGGTGCGCGAGTGCGCGTGCGCCTGCGTGCGCGGCGTGGTCGTGATCTCGGCGGGGTTCGCCGAGGTCGGCCACGCCCAGGCCGAGCGCGAGCTGCGCGCGATCGTGCGCGAGGCGGGCATGCGCATGGTCGGGCCGAACTGCATGGGCGTGCTGTCCACGGATCCGCGGGTCCGCCTCGACGCGACGTTCTCGCCGAGCTCGCCGCCGCGCGGAGGGCTCTCGCTGGCCTCGCAGAGCGGCGCGCTCGGCCTCACCCTGCTCGACTTCGCGCGCGAGCTCCAGCTCGGCATCGCCGACTTCGTGTCGCTCGGCAACAAGGCCGACGTCTCGGTGAACGACCTGCTGGCCTACTGGCACGACGCGCCGGAGACCCGCGTGATCGCTCTCTACCTCGAGAGCTTCGGCAACCCACGCGCGTTCGCGCGGATCGCACCGGAGGTCGCGCGGCGGCGGCCGATCGTCGCGGTGAAGTCCGGGCGCTCGGCCGCGGGCACGCGCGCGGCGAGGAGCCACTCCGCCGCGCTGGCGAGCCTCGACGTGGGGATCGACGCGCTGTTCGCGCAGACCGGCGTGATCCGCACCGACACCTTGGAGCAGCTGTTCGACGTGGCGAGCCTGCTGTCGAACCAGCCGGTGCCGCGGGGCCGCCACGTCGGCGTGGTCACCAACGCGGGTGGACCCGGGATCCTGTTCGCGGACGCGTGCGAGGCGCGTGGGCTCGCGCTGCCGGTGCTCGACCGGCCGACGCTGGTCGAGCTGCGCCGCGTGCTGCCGGCGCTGGCCGGGTTCTCGAACCCGGTCGACCTCACCGCGACCGCGGGGCCGGCGCAGTTCGAGACGGCGATCCGGCTGGTCGGCGGGGATCCCTCGGTGGACACCGTCGTCGCGATCTACGTGCCGCCGCTGGTCACCCAGACCGAGCAGATCGCCGCGGCGATCGCGCGCGGCGCGGCGGCGATCCCGGCGCACAAGCCGATCGCCACGGTGTTCATGTCGTCGAAGGGGACGCCGCCGCTGCTCGCGCAGGGCCCGCGCGGCGCGATCCCGTCGTACAGCTTTCCGGAGAACGCCGCGATGGCGCTCGCGGCGGCCGCGCGGTACGGGCGATGGCGCGACCGCCCCGCCGGCGCCCGGCTGGAGCTCGATCACGAGCGGCGCCAGGCGATCCGCGCGCGGGTCGCGGCGTGCGCCGGTGGATGGCAGCCGCTCGACGAGATCGTGCGGTGGCTCGCGCTCGCCGGGATCCGGAGCGCGGCGCACCGCACGGTCGAGCCCCGCCCCGAGGCCGCGGCCGCCGCGGCGAACCAGCTCGGCTATCCGGTCGTGCTCAAGGCCCAGGCGCCGGGCCTGCTCCACAAGAGCGAGCGCGGCGGCGTGGTGCTCGATCTACACGACGCGGCCGCGGTGCGCCGCGCGGCCGAGCGCGTGCTCGGCCGGATCTCGGCGACGGCGCTGATCGTCCAGCGCCAGGTGCCGGCCGGGGTGGAGGCGATCGTCGGGATGACCCAGGACGCGACGCTCGGGCCGCTGTTGCTCGCCGGCCTCGGCGGCACCTCGGTCGAGCTGTACCGGGACGTCGCGTTCCGCATCACGCCGGTCTCCGACCTCGACGCCGCCGAGATGCTCGACGAGCTCCGCGGCCGGGCGCTGCTCGAGGGCTTTCGCGACGCGCCCCCGGCGGATCGCGCGGCGCTGATCGACGTGATCCGCCGGATCGGCGCGCTCGTCGATCTGGTGCCGGAGCTGGCCGAGCTCGATCTCAACCCGGTCATCGTGCGCGAGCCCGGCGAGGGGGCGATCGTCGCCGATGCACGCATGCTGCTCGCGCTGCCCGGCCGCCCCGGCGCGGCGCGGAGGACCTGAGCCCATGCCCGCGCGGACGCCGCCGGGCGCGCGACTTCGGCAGCTCGGGCAGTTCGC
>JBQCJR010000120.1:0-8299 GCA_051952595.1 Kofleriaceae bacterium | reverse complement strand
ATCCGCGACCGGGATCGGCGGGACGATGCTCGGGCCCTGCTCGGTGGCGCGCGCGAGGTCGATCACCGAGACGCCGTCCTGGGTGATCACGTACGCCCGGTTGCCCGCGGCGTCGAACTCGACCTCGCGCGGCCGGAACCCGACCGTGAGATCGACCGCGGCCTCGGCGCCCGGCGCCAGCGCGACCACGGTGACGTCCTGGAAGCTCCCGATCCCGCCCACCCCGCCGTTCTCGGCGATCGCCATGGCGAGATCGAACCAGATCACCGCGTAGCGCCCGGACGGATAGATGTCGAGGCGGTTGAGGTGCTGCAGCGTGGCCAGCACGCGCACGGTGTCGCTCTCGCCGTTCGGCCGCACGATCGAGGCGGTGCCGTTGGTCGAGTCGAGCACCACCACGCCGTCGCTGCCCGGGATCGCCCGCACCTCGCGCGGCGCATCGCCGACCGGCCGCGTCTTCACGGCGAGCGTCTGGCCGTCGATCCGCGCGAGCTCGTCCTGCTCGGTCATCGCGACGTACACGTAGCGCTGCGAGCTGATCGGCGCGCCGAGCTCGTACTCGACCTCGGGCGGCGGCACCCCGCCATCCCCGGTCGGATCCGGCGGTCGCTCGCACCGGCCGAACTCGTTGCAGATGTAGCCGGTCGGGCACTCGTTCGACGACAGGCAGCTCGACGAGCCGGCGTCGCTCACCGCGCCGGGACCGGCGTCGGAGAGCGAGCCAGGACTGCCGTCGAGCTCGCTCGCGCCACACCCGGTCAGGCCGAGCAGGACGAGCCACAGCGATGCGGTCGTGCGCGCTTGCATCTACGGAACCTCCGGGCCGGGCGAATCGCAACCCGCGTGCCCCGGAGAGTCGTGGGATCTCGTCGCGTTGCACCGCGCGCGTCGGAGCCGGGGGCCGCGAACCAGGGCGCGGATGTCGCGGTGAGAGCCGGGCCGCGGGCTGGCGGAGTGGCCCGCCGCAGGTTGAGATCGAACGCATGGACGATCCCACGCCTGCACGCTCCCCGATCCGGGTCCTCATCTTCGCGGCGTCGCTCCGCCGCGAGTCGATCAACGGCAGACTCGCCGCGCTCGCGGCGCGCACCGCCGCGCGCCACGGGGCGATCGTCGACGTCGCGTCGATGCTCGAGTTCGACGCGCCCTCGTACAACGGCGACATCGAGGCGGCGTCGGGCATTCCCGCGAGCGGCGCCGAGCTCAAGCGGCGGCTCGAGGCGAACGACGCGTTCATCATCGCGACGCCCGAGTACAACGCGTCGATGCCCGGCTGCCTCAAGAACGCGATCGACTGGGTGTCGCGGTTCCGCCCGCAGCCGTTCGACACCCGCCACGGCCTGTTGCTCTCGGCGTCGCCCTCGATGGCCGGCGGCAACCGCGGGCTGTGGTCGCTGCGGATCCCGCTCGAGCACCTCGGCGCGCGGATCTACCCGGACATGTTCTCGCTCGCGATGGCGCACAAGGCGTTCGACGGCGACCAGCTGGCCGACCCCGCGCTCGCCACGCGATTCGACAAGACGGTCGAGGCGTTCCTGTCGCTCGTCGAGGCGGCGAAGCACTACCCGTGCATCAAGCGCGCGTGGATCGAGTTCCTCGGCGAGCCGCCGACCGCGGGCGCCGACCGCGTCGATCCGATGGCGTAGGCCTAGTCGCGCGCGGCCGGCGACCTGGACGCCGGCCAGAACGCGACGACCGCCGCGGGCACGAGCGGCCACAGGATCGCCATCCACAGCGGCGCCTTGATCACGCCAACCACGTTCAGCACGGCGATCAGCGCGAGCATGCCGACGCGCCCGCGGGCGTACAGCCGCGCCTTGGCGGCCGGGAGCAGCACGAGCAGCAGATCGAGCGGCAGCAGGATCAGGCAGGTCTCGTTGGCGCGGACGTACGGGAGCGGGCTGATCACCGCGAGGAACCAGAAGATCGTGCCGAGCAGCACCTGCGGGGCGAGCGCGACCCACAGGCCGGTGCGCTGGAACCGCCCCCACAGCCGGGTGGCCCACGCCGGCGCGGTGAGCACCAGCATGACCAGCGCGAACAGCACGCGGCCGCTCGGCCCATCGGACTGCTCGGGCGGGCCCTTGCGCTGATACGCGACGTACGGCTCGATCCCGTACTTCTCGTGGACGGCCTCGCGCAGGTACTGGGGCAAGAACATGCGCTCCCAGTAGGAGGGCACGCGATCCGTGCTGCGCCCCATCGCGAGGTCGGTGATGAGCAGCGGCACCCGCATCCCGTAGAAGCCGTCGCGCGCGAGATCGCGGAACGTCTTGTCGCCCGCCGGCTTGCCCTCGGCGAACGCGCGCAGCGCACCGCCGGTCGCCTGGTCGAGCACGTCGCGGACGCGGGTGGTGCAGTTATCGAGGAAATGGTCGTAGGCGTAGTACCGATTCTCGTCGAGCACGTCGTGCTCGAGCTTGGTGATCACCCGCTGCGCCTCCTCGGGAGTGAACGGCAGCGGCTGGAACCAGATCGTCCGATCGGCGCGCTGGTAGACCCACAGCATCTGGTCGGGGCTGGATTCCCCGACCCAGAAGCTCTTGGTCCCCCGGAAGAACCCCCACGCCATCGACGCGGGCTCGTGGAAGTCCGCGATCCCGTAGTTGTAGCAGCGGTCGCGGCGGGCATCGTGGTAGCGGACGCACAGCGCGATGTGGCCGTGGCGCTCCCAGATCAACGCGCCGACGCCCATCGTGACCAGCTCGATCGTGGGCTCCTGCGCGTAGAGCCGGGCGATCTCGGGCTTCATGTCGGGCGGCGGGGCCGCGCGGGCGGGAACGACCCATGCCAGCGAGATCAAGACCGCGAGGCCCGCGAGGCGAAGCGACATGTCCGCGTGAGTGTGTTGGGCGGGCTCGCCCGGCGCAAGGGCGAGGGCGCGGATCCCCCGGCCAGGCTGGTTCTTCCGAGATGGGCCGAGGTATGACCGGCCATGGACCTCTCGCCCCTGCTGCGCGCGTTCGACCTCGCCCCGCGCTCCGGAGACCTCGTCGCGCACACGCCGATCGATGGCTCGATCACGGCGCGGCTCGCCGCACACGACGCCGCCGCGGCGACCGCCGCGATCGATCGCGCCCACGCCGCGTTCGCGCGCTGGCGCGACGTCCCCGCGCCCCGCCGCGGCGAGCTGGTGCGGCTGTTCGGCGACGAGCTGCGCGCGCGCAAGGACGAGCTCGCCGCGCTGGTCACGATCGAGGCCGGCAAGATCCCCGCCGAGGCGCGCGGCGAGGTCCAGGAGATGATCGATATCTGCGACTTCGCGTGTGGGTTGTCGCGCCAGCTGTATGGGCTGACGATCGCATCGGAGCGCCCCGGCCACCGGATGAGCGAGACCTGGCACCCGCTCGGCGTGGTCGGCGTGATCAGCGCGTTCAACTTCCCGGTCGCGGTGTGGGCGTGGAACTTCGCGCTCGCCCTCGCGTGTGGCGATCCGGTGGTGTGGAAGCCCTCCGAAAAGACGCCGCTGACCGCGCTCGCGTGTAGCGCGATCTTCGAGCGCGCGCGGGCGCGCTTCGGCGACGATGCGCCTGCCTCGCTGTGCGAGATCGTGCTCGGCGGCGCCGAGCTCGGGGCGACCCTCGCCGACGATCGCCGGGTCGCGCTGGTCAGCGCCACCGGCTCGACGCGGATGGGCCGCGCCGTCGCCCCGCGGGTCGCCGCGCGGTTCGGCCGCGCGCTGCTCGAGCTGGGCGGCAACAACGCGATGATCGTCGCGCCGTCGGCCGACCTGGACCTCGCGACCCGGGCGATCCTGTTCAGCGCGGTCGGCACGTGTGGCCAGCGCTGCACCACGCTGCGCCGGCTCATCGTGCACGCGTCGATCCGCGGCGCGCTGCTCGATCGCGTCGAGCGCGCCTACGCCCAGGTCCGGATCGGCGATCCACGCGCCGCCGGCACGCTGGTCGGCCCGCTGATCGATCGCGCGTCGTTCGAGTCCATGCAGGCCGCGCTCGACCGCGCGCGCGGCGATGGCGGAGAGCTCTCGGGCGGCGCGCGGGTCGAGGTCGCGAGCTGCGACGGCGGCTACTACGTGCGCCCCGCCCTCGTGCGCATGCCGGGCCAGACCGCGGTGGTGCGCGACGAGACCTTCGCGCCGATCCTCTACGCGCTCGACTACCGCGAGCTCGACGAGGCCATCGCGCTCCACAACGACGTCCCGCAGGGCCTCTCGTCGTGCATCTTCACCAACGACCTGCGCGAGGCCGAGCGCTTCGTGTCGGCGTCCGGCAGCGACTGTGGGATCGCGAACGTCAACATCGGGCCGAGCGGCGCCGAGATCGGCGGCGCGTTCGGCGGCGACAAGGACACCGGCGGTGGGCGCGAGTCCGGCTCGGACGCGTGGAAGAGCTACATGCGCCGCGCGACCAACACCGTGAATTACTCGACCGACCTGCCGCTGGCGCAGGGCATCTCGTTCGGCTAACCGCGCGCGAGTACGCGCGGGCGAGCGGGAGAACGCGGACACGCGCGCTGACGGCGGCGGGGTGGGCCCCGTCGCTCGACACCTGCGTGAGGCGGCGCCGGCCTGACAACACCGACGGGGGGCCTTACTCGCTCGGGACCCACCCCGTCCGCCTCGCGCGCGCGTTGACGAGGCGCGAGGCGTCGAGTAACTGCGTCACCTGCGCGATCGATCACGGGACCTCGAGGTGGAGCTCGCGCTCGACCGTCACGCCATCGGGCGGCGGGTCGAGCTCCAGCGCGTAGAGCTGCTGGGTGAGACAGTCGCGGATGGTCTGCTGCGTGATCGTGGTGTGCGGGTCGACGATCTCGACGCGCTCGAGCAGGCCGCCGACGTTGGGTTCGCCGACGAGCGTGAACCGAACCGCGAGGATGCCTGAGAGGTTGGCATCCTCGGCGAGACCGAGGTCGTAGCACTGGCCGAGCAGGCCGTTGAGGGTGCCGAGCGCGCGCTTCGACCAGTCGCTGGTGTCGCCGGTCTTGTCGGTGAGATCGAGCGTCGTGGCGGTCGAGCCGCGGCCCGTCGTGGTGGGCGCACCGGGAGTGACGGGCGTGCGTGTGGGCGCACCGGTGCGAGGGTCGCGGGCCTCTCGCGCACGCGCGATCGCCGCGAGCATCGCGGCGCGCTCGGCGGCGCGGTGCTCGGAGACGAGCCGTGGTGTTCGCGCGTCGGTTTCGGCGGGGATCACGCTCGGACTGGCCGGCGCCGCCCCGGTCGACGTCTCCGGCGAACGCGTCGAGGCCGTCGTCCCGCCACCGCCGCCTCGCATGGGAAGAACGATCATGACGGTCGCCGCCAGCAGGAGTGCGACGACCATGACCAGAACAAGCTTGGTGGGCTTCGCCACGTGCATCCCTCCCTTTGCGAACGCGAGCACGGCGGGTGCCCACCGCTTGCGATCCCCAGCGTTGGCATCCAACCCGGCTCGCAGCCTCGAGAGCGCCTCGTGAAGTCGCTTCCGTACCGTGCCGGCAGGGATGCCGAGAGACTGGGCGATCGATTCCGACGTGCGGCCTTCGACGAAGCGCCCGATGATGGTCGAGCGATACGGCTCGTCGAGCTCGATGACGAGCTCCACGAGGAGCCTGTGCAGTCGGATCTGTGCCAACAACTCGTCGGGCGCTGCCGGTACCTGTGCGTCGTCCGCGAGCGCGTGGCGCGCAGTACGCCTTCGATCGCTTCGGTGTTTCATGCCAGCAAGGTCGCGAACCACCTTGGTGAGCCACGCCCTCATCGGCCGAGTGGCGTCTGGTTGGCGTCGCCACGCGGCGATCCACGCCTCCTGCACGAGATCGTCAGCGTCGTCTCGATCGCTCGCGAGCCTCGTCGCGAGGCTTTTCAGCCAGGCGATGTCTTGGAGCAGCTGCTCCGCGGTCGGCACTTTGGCCACGACCCTATCCTGTCGCCGGTGTCGCAAACGTTACCGAGAATCCGCTCGGGGGAAGCCAACCATCTGATCGTGAAGGCAAACGCTCGTCATGATTGGGGGGGCAGCACGCTTCAGATGTCGTTCGCCACGATCTCGCCAACGCGCGCGCGAGGCGGACGGGGTGGGTCCCGAGCGAGTAAGGCCCTTCGTCGGCGCTGTCAGGCCGGCGCCGCCTCTCGCAGGTGTCGAGCGACGGGGCCCACCCCGCCGCCGTCAGCGCGCGTGCCCGCGTTCTCCCCTCCGCCCGTGCCTCGCAATCGCAGAGACCTGTGCCGAACCGTCGCGTGCTCGCGTTCTCCCCTTCCGCCCGTGCGCGCTCCAGCTAGCCCACCTCGCGCCGCACCGGGTTGCGCAGCGTGCCGACGCGCTCGACCTCGACCTCGAACACGTCGCCCGCGGCCAGATAGCGCGGCGGCGTGCGCGCGTTGCCGACGCCAGACGGCGTGCCCATCGCGATCAGATCGCCGGGCTCGAGCACCATGGCCTCGGAGATCGCGGCGATCGCGGTCGCGACGTCGAAGATCATGTCGGACGTGCTCGCCTGCTGCATCACCTCGCCGTTGAGCCGGCCGCGCAGCAGGAGGCCGGTCGCGCCCGGCGGCAGCTCGTCGGCGGTCACGAGCGAGGGGCCGAGCGCGCCGGAGCGATCGAAGTTCTTGCCGAGCGTCCACTGCGCCGTGCGCACCTGGTAGTCGCGCACGGAGCCGTCGTTCATCAGGGTGTAGCCGGCGACGTGGGCGAGCGCCGCGTCGCGCGAGATCCGGCGACCGCCGCGGCCGATCACCACGACCAGCTCGGCCTCGTAGTCGAACCGCGACGACGCGACCGGCAGATCGAGGGGCTGGTCGTGCCCCACGAAGCTCTGGGCGTAGCGCGCGAACACCACCGGGTGCTCCGGCCGCGCGTAGGCGGCCTCGCTGGCGTGATCGATGTAGTTGAGGCCGAGGCACAGGATCTTCGCGCCATCGGCGATCGGCGGCGCGAAGACCGCCGTGTGTGGAGCAATCCGCGCGGCGGCCGGCGCGGCGGCGACGATCGCGCCGAGGGTGGTCGGATCGATCGCGGCGCGGAGCAACGCGCCGAGCTCGCCGGGCAGCGAGGGGTCGGCGGCGTGGAGGTCCACGAGCGCGTCGCCGTCGTGCGCGACGAGCACCCGGCGACCCTCGGCGATCACGTAGGCGAGCCTCATGCGGCCCTCCGCACGAGCGGTGCGAGGTCGCCGACCACGCGACCCTCGTCGATGGGCACACACGATCGGGGGAGATCGACCACGATCTCGGCGCCGCGAGCGCGCGCCGCGATCAGAAAGCGGTCGAGCCCGGCGAGGCAGGCGCCCGGGATGTCGTGGAGCACCACCACGGTGTGCGGGCGCGCCGAGAGATCGGCGAGCGCGGTGTCGACCCAACCCGGGTCGAGCCAGTCGCGCGGGACCGAGCTCCACAGCACGCAGGTGTAGCCCTCGGCGCACAGGTGCTCGACGGCGGCCGGACTGAGCAGGTGCGGCCCGAGCGCGCCGCCGCCGCCGAACGGGCGGAACCTCCGGGCGCCCGGGACCAGCGGATCGAGCAGCGCCTGGGTGGCGGCGATCTCGCGCTCCACGGCATCGGGCCGCGGATCGTCGCCGAGCGGGACGGTGTGACTGAACGAGTGATTGCCCACGAGGTGACCTTCCCGGTAAGCGCGCTCGACGAGCGCGCGGTGCGTGGCATCCGCGAGCTGCTTGCCGAGCACGAAGAAGTGGCCGCGCACGCCGTGCCGCGCGAGCACGTCGAGCACGCGCGGCGTGACGTCCGGATCCGGCCCGTTGTCGAACGAGAGGGTGAGCTTCATCGATACGTGTTGTTCGAGGCGTGATCGCCGCCCAGCCAGCGCTCGAGCTCGCGGCGCGCCTCGGCGCGCTTCTGCGCGACCACGTCCGGCGCGATCGCCTGCGGCGCGTCCGCGGTGAGCTCGATCAGCATCCCGTTCGGATCCTCGACGTACAGCGAGCGGCAGTAGCCGTGCTCGAGCACGTAGGTCCGCGGCTCGTGGTAGCCGGCCGCGGCGAGCCGAGCGGCCACGCCGTCCTGGGTCGCGCGGTCGACGTGCAGCGCGATGTGGTGGAACGGCGAGGCGGGCATCGGCGGGCCGAATTCGGCCTGGTCGCTCGCCTCGGCGAACTGAAAGAACGCGAGCGCGCTGCCGTCCTCGAGGCCGAAGAAGCAGTGGCAGTAGGTGCGGAGCTTGCCAAACAGCTCGTCGGCCTCGCACCAGGTCGCGACCAACGGCAGGCCGATCAGGTCCTCGTAGAACGCGCGGGTCGCGCGCAGGTCCTTCGTGACGTACGCGGTGTGGTGCAACCGGGTCGGTCGTGTCGCGGTCATGCGGCCTCGCTCGTGGGTGTCTCGACGCTAGGCCGCCCGGCG
>JBQCJR010000119.1:0-2450 GCA_051952595.1 Kofleriaceae bacterium | reverse complement strand
TGACGACCGGTGAGCCGTACGCGGTCAGGCTGGGCTTGGCCGCGCGGGCCATCTGCCACTGAGGGTCCTGGGTCTCTCGAAGGACGTCTGGCTTGCGCACGACGTCCTGGCAGCGCGTGAGCAGTCGCAGGTCGCCGAAGGTTTCGATCGTCCAGCCGGCGGACCAGAACTCGTCGGGGCGGTCGTACTCGTCGGCGACCTCGTCGGCGGTGGCGATGATGAGTGGTCGCCGCGTCTTCGCGAGCGGCACGAACGGAACACACGCCTCTTCGTCGCCGAGGCGGTCCACGGCGCCGGTCATCCGCACGCCGCGCTCGAGCAGGCGGCGAGCGACGTGGGTCAGCGCACGCACGTTGTCGGCGGGGTCGGGGAACAAGGCATCGTTCGGAGAGAGCGCGACGCTGAAGTAGAACGTCGCCCGGTTGGGGCGTTGTCCCCAGCTGATCTGCGAGCCGCGACCGAAGCCGATTGCGACGCTCGTCGGCTGCTTGCACAGGCGCGGGACCTGCTCGAGCAGCGTCCCGAGATGCGCTTCAGGAGAAGGTTTCAGCTTGGGGGTCTTCGGCAGCGGCGACGCGAGCCCCTGAACGGTGGGCCACGCCCACCCCTCCATCGCGAATCGAACGTGCCCGAGGAAGTCGTCGAGCGTGGCCACTTCCAGAACGGTGTCCAGATCGAACTGGACCTCGCTCATCGCGTCCACCTCACCACACCGTCGGGATCGACGAAGGCGACGTGCAGCTTCGAGCTGAAGTCTGCCTCCTTGAGGCGCCTGGCGAGTGTTCCTGCGTGGGTCGCGTCCTCACACCAGTAGATGTAGCCGTCGAGCTTTCTGCCGCCCATGCTGAGCCCCTGCGGTGAATCGGCGAGCGTCGAGACGCCTCGGGCTTGACCGAGATCGAACGACTTGCACGCCTTGGCGTCGATACCATACGTGCCATCGGGCGGTCCCCCGACCGCTCGCTGATCCTTGATGACTTCGATGGTGCAGTCGGCGGGTCCAGGCCGACCGATGGCGTCTCGACTTGAACTCAGCTCAGCTGAACTTACAGAGCGGCCGGTTGCTGCCGTCGAAGAAACCTTCGTCGTCAGCGTAGATGATGCCGTCGAGCTCGCGCGCGATCCGCGCTTCGAGCGAGTCGAGTAGCTCCCAGACTTCCTCGTCGGCGAGTAGCTCGTCGAGCTCGATCGCGAACACTTGCTTCGCCTCACGCAGGCGGGCGATCAGGTCTGCCTGCGTGTGGAGATATCCTCGTTCGCGCAAGGTGGTAACCGCGGATTCCACGCGCGGCGCGCATGCGTCGCCGGTGTATCGAAGGATCTGCACGGGACGTTTCGTTCGGTCGTAGATCACGGCGATCGCACGCCAATCGGTGCGTTCCAGCGACGCGAACGGAGGATCGAACTCTGGGATTTCTTCGAACGCCGCGGCATCCATGACCCAGTTCGCCACGTCCTGTCCACTCGTGGGTCGGTCGTTGCGGCAGAAGACGTGGTGGAACATCGGCACTCTGGTGCGCCGCACGAGCTCTCTACGAGGTGACCTCGACGAGCTCGCCGGACTCGACGTCCTCGTAGAAGACGTGGACGCCGTTGTCGAGGAGGGGGCGTTTCTCGCTCTCGGCCATCCACGGCTCGAGGAACACGACCCGCACCGAGGTCACCGGGGTACCGTCCTGCATCCGCTGGTTCTGGACGAGCGAGCGCAGGTAGTAGATCTCGAAGCCGCGGAGGTGGTCTCCCTCGGCGAGCACGCACGAGTATTCGACCTCACCGGTGGCGCGGTTGCGCCCGACCGGCTGCAGGCGCGGCTCGCCATCCTCGTAGATGGGGCGCTCTTCCTCGGTGACGACCGGCGAGCCGTACGCGGTCAGGCCCGGCTTGGCGGCGCGGGCCATCTGCCACTGATGGTCCTGGGTCTCTCGAAGGACGTCTGGCTTGCGCACGACGTCCTGGCAGCGCGTGAGCAGTCGCAGGTCGCCGAAGGTTTCGATCGTCCAGCCGGCGGACCAGAACTCGTCGGGGCGGTCGCACTCGTCGGCGACCTCGTCGGCGGTGGCGATGATGAGCGGCCGCCGCGTCTTCGCGAGCGGCACGAAGGGGACACAGGATTCTTCGTCGCCGAGGCGGTCCACGGCGCCGCTCATCCGCACGCCGCGCTCGAGCAGGCGGCGAGCGACATGGGTCAGCGCACGGACGTTGTCGGCGGGGTCAGCGAACAACGCAGCCTCGGGCGAGAACGAGACGCTGAAGAAGAATGTGCCATCCGAGCGCTGTCCCCAGCTGATTCGAGACAATCGGCCGAACCCGATCGTGACTTCGTCGGGATTCCTGCAGCGACCCGGAACCTGCTCGAGAAAAGCCGCGAGGTCTGACTCGGGAGAGGCTTTGAGCTTGGCCGTGTTCGGCAGCGGCGACGCGAAGCCCGTCACGCGCGGCCACGTGAATCC